>DATMZT010000088.1:0-3580 GCA_035573335.1 Hyphomicrobiaceae bacterium
CGCCCGAGGACATCATCCCAATGTCGTTCGGCAAGGACCTGCCGGCCATGCGCGACTGGATACCCAAGCACTTCGAATTTGCGGGCTACATCATCGGCGAGCATCCCCGGGCTTTCGCCAGCCGGGCCGCACTCCGCCAAGCGCTGGGCTATCGGACCGACGAGCGCGTGTGCATTGTCACCGTCGGAGGCTCGGCGGTCGGGTCGCATCTGATGCGGCGCATCTTGCAAAGTTACCCGCTTGTGCGCCGCACCCTGCCGGAGCTGCGCCTGATCCTGGTGGCGGGGCCGCGCATCGATCCGCTTTCGCTCAAGGCGCCGAGCGGCGTGGAAGTGCGCGCCTTCGTGCCCGACCTCGACCGGCACCTTGCGGCCTGCGATCTTGCCATTGTGCAGGGCGGGCTCAGCACCTGCATGGAGCTCACCGCAGCCCGCACGCCCTTCCTGTACTTTCCCCTCAAGAACCACTTCGAGCAGAACTTCCACGTTGCGCACCGTCTCGATCGCTACCAGGCGGGAACGCGCATGGATTTCACGACGGCAACGCCGGAGCTGATTGCGCAAGCCATGCTGGCGACCTTGCAGACGCCCGTCGCATTTAGGCCCGTCGAGGCGGATGGGGCCGCGCGGGCCGCGCGCATGCTCGCAGAGCTGATCTGACCCTCAGCACCATCGCCGCAGGTAAGCATGCCTATTGCGCATGCCACCGCGACGGCGGACGAAGGCAAGCTCAATGCCTGCATCGGCTGATGCTCTCACACTTGTGCGGCCTCACCAGCATCGCCATGGTCCGCAGGGGCGATGTTGGGATTGTACAAGACGCTTGACACGATGGGGCCGATCACCTCCCTCGAACGTGCCAAAGCGACAAAGGTCGATGAGCGCTACCGAGGTGAATGGCTGGGATCAGGCGGCCTTGACTTATCTATCCCACTATACTGCCTCAGCGAGATGTTTCCTGGCGCCGAACGAGCCATGGTTTTGCGCGTGAGGACAGTCCCGTCTACCTGATGGGCGGCTTCGATCTCATAGCCCAGCCCGCTGCCGGGACCGATACAAGATGGCTCTGGTGGCACGACCCTAGGCGGCCCGCGATTGCGGGCATCGGCCAGCAAACTCATTGCCCGGTCGCCGTGCCGACGCCGGGCCATTGGCTGGGCTGGTGGGGTGCGGCGGGCGGAGCCTCGACGTCATCCCTTGCGCGTTTGGTATTTGTCGATCGCCGCCTGTACCGCGGCCTTGCTTTGCTGGCCCGCCGTTGCGAACTTCGTCGCGGCGTCCTCGTAGCTCGAGCCGCGCAGCCCGTTGACGTCATACTGAAAGTGTGGATGCACGAAGCGCGCCATCAGCTCGTAGCTTCGCTTGGTGGCCGGCCAGTCGGCCCAGTTGTGGGCCAAGAGCAGCACGCCGCCGAACCCACCGTTCGAGCCTTTCCACAGGCGCTCGAAGTGGCGAATGCAATCTTCTGGCGTGCCGATTGCGGCGAGCCCCGACTCGATCAAATAGTCGGCGGGATCCCCGCTGATGTCGGGTGGGATGATGGGAAAGGTGGCCACTTCCGTGAAGTAGCGCCGAAAATCGTCGAGGCCGAATTTCACATCCCGGCGCGCCTGCTCACGGGTCTCGGCCACGTGCGCGAAGGTAACGATGCGCCATTTGCGTCGGTCCGCCGTCTTGCCATGGGCGCGCGCGGCCTCCTCGTAAACGCCCCAGTTGCTGGCGTGTGCCTTGAGGGCGTCGTCCGACGTGCCGCCGATGGAGAGCATGCCGATGCCGTGCTTGCCGGCGGCAAGGGCCCCGGTCGGTGAGCGCGACGATGCCACCGCCATCTCCATCATGGGCTGTGAATAGGCCTTGAGCTGCAGGCGCGCCTCGACCAGGTCGAACCAGTCGGTCCTTTTGCTGACCATGCGGCCTTGCATCAATTCCATGATGACGTCGAGCGATTCATCGAGCTTGCGGCGCTGGTCCTCCGGTTTGAGCCCCATCTTGACCGCATCGTAGACGAGCGAGCCGGGCCCGACGCCGAACATGGCGCGCCCGCGCGTCATATAGTCGAGCTGCATCATGCGACCGGCAACGGTGAAGGGATTGTGGTAGGGCAGCGAGACGACGCCGGTGCCCAGCCGAATGTGGCGCGTGCGCTCGGCGGCCGCCGCAATGAACATTTCTGGGCAGGCGATGATCTCGAACCCGCCTGAGTGGTGCTCGCCGATCCAGGCTTCCGAGTAATTGAGCCGGTCGAGATGGACGAGGAGCTCCATATCACGTTCGAGGCAGAGCAGCGGGTTCTCGCTCAGCGGATGGAACGGGGCCAGGAAAATGCCGGTCTTCAGGTATCGGTCGTCCATACGATCTCTTGCCCTTCCTCACGGTAGTTACGGCCGCGATGGTAGCAATTGGGGCGCGATTAACAAGGGAGACTCGCGCGCGGCTGGCGCGCAAAAGGCGACGTTTGTCCTTGCCGACGACGAGCACGTCGTTGTGGGGAGGTCGGCCGCAAGCACACGAGCGCCTTGCCGCCGCGGCGCCGACCGCCCACCGCTTTTCATCGCCGCTCTATTGTCTTGCCGAGCGCGACCAGGCATCGCGCTGCCGGGAAGCGGTGTTCGTCAGGGCCCTTGTCGTGACCTTGGGGCGCCATAACTTTGCCGTGATCGGCCGGGGTTGTCACCATCCCAACCAGATCGAGTGTATAAGGAAGGTGCGGGAACATCCGTCGAAGCGACGCCCCCAGACGTGGGCAATTCCAGGAGGAAAACATGTTTGAAGTCTCGCGGCGCGACCTCGTGCTCGCCGGCGTAGGTGCCGGCTTGGTGTTCGGTCTCAAGGGTCCCGTCGCCTTCATCGGGGCCGCGCGGGCCCAGCGCGCCGCCGACAGCCTGAAGTATAAGGTCGGCGATATCGAGGTTTTCAGCCTGCACGACGGGGGCGCCGAGCGTGGCATCGAAGGCTATGTCAAGAACGCCCAGTTGGACGAGGTCAAGAAGGCCCTGGTTGCCGCCGGCACCGGCCCTGACAAGTTCACCAACACCTTCACGCCCACGGCGATCCGGAGCGGCGGCAAGGTCGTGCTGTTTGACACGGGCTTTGGCGGCAATGGCGCGCCTACGGTTGGTAAGCTCGCCGAGAACATGAAGGCTGCGGGCCTCGATCCCGCCAAGGTGGATACCGTCGTCATCTCGCATTTCCATGCCGACCACATCTCCGGTCTGTGGGCCAAGGAAACGAGCGAGCAGATCTATCCCAACGCGGCGATCCTGATGCCCGAGGTGGAATTCAAGTTTTGGACCGATCCAGCCCTGATCGAGAAGTTGCCGGAAGCGGCGCGCGCGGTGCCGCGCCGCCTGCAGGCGACTTTCCCGAATTGGAAGAATGTCAGCCAGTACAACGACGGGGCGGAGGTGGCGCCCGGTGTGCGTGCCATCGCCACGCCCGGGCATACGCCCGGGCATATGTCCTTCCTGGTCGCCTCCGGCGGGCAGCAGCTGTTCATCCAAAGCGATGTGACGGGTCTGCACCACCTGTTCGTCAAGAACCCGGGCTGGCATTCGATGTTCGATATGGATGGGCCCAAGGCG
>DATMZT010000089.1:0-2578 GCA_035573335.1 Hyphomicrobiaceae bacterium
CCGCCTCGATCCCACCGTCGCGCCAAGCCAACAGCGCTCGCAAGCCTACCGTGTGCTGCTCGATGGCAAAGAGCTCCGCACGCCGGCCAAAGGCCGATTTGCCGTCCCCACGCACGCCTTGGCGGCGGCGATAGCTGCGGAATGGCAGGCCCAGCGCGAGCACATCGATCCCGAAAGCATGCCTTTGACGCGCCTGACCAACTCCGCCATCGACGGCGTTGCCGGTCGACGAGCCGAGGTGGGCGCCGACATCGTCAAATACCTTGGCAGCGACCTTGTCTGCTATCGCGCCGCCGATCCCAGCGAACTGGTGCGGCGTCAGGCCGAGGCCTGGGATCCGGTCCTCGAGTGGTGCCAAGCGGTGCTCGGCATCAAGCTTACCGTCACCACCGGCATCGTACCCGTCGCGCAGCCCACGGCCGCCGGCGCCGCCCTGGCCCAATGGTTGCAGCGGCTCGATGCCTTCGCGCTGGCGGCCGCACATGCCATGACCACGCTGTTGGGCTCGGCGGTGCTGACCGTGGCGCATGCCGAGGGCCGCCTCGCCTGCGCGGAGGCCTGGGCGGCGGCACATATTGATGAGGATTTCCAGACCGAGAAGTGGGGCGTCGATAGCATGGCCGAAGCGCGGCGCGATCGACAATGGTGCCAGATGCAGGCGGCGAGCCGGTTGTTTACGTTGTCGGGCAGGCTTGATGAGACGTTAACGATCTCGCGTTAAGAGCGGTGGCGGGCGCCCATCGCGACCGGATCGTGCCTATGCAACTCAAGGTGCCGTTGTCGCCGAACAGCGCAATCGATCGCGCGATAGCACGCGCCGTTGTCGCCCAGGGTCTGTCTGTTGTGGTCGGACCCGGCCATGCTTGCGGACTGGGGCTACCGTGCCACCGGTGCGGGTGGAACAAAGTTTTTGTCGTGCACGGCCCTTTTCGTCGACGTGCTGCCGCGGCTTGCCCAATTGCAGCGCGCCATTGGCATCGATTGGACTGCAGGCCCCGTGCGCCCGGGAGTTCGACCCGCCCGAGCTGGCCCGGCGCTTGCGCCAGGCGCTAAAGGCAGCCTTTTGTGCGCCAAGCGGTGCGTACGGGCTCGGTGTGAATTCTGCAGGGGGCGGAAGGTTCATGCTGTCTGATCTTGAAGGTACGGCCGGCTCGGGAGCTCGTGCCCTGCTGGGGCGAGCGCGGCCAAGCCGAGGTTCGGATGAACGGTCCCTGGCAGGACAAGGTTGCTGCGCAGGTGCCGCGTTCGGCGACCGGTTGCTGGTGTGGGCGGCCGAGACGGGCCGGCGCATCGCCCCTGGTTTCTGCGAGAGCGACGGCGCCATTGAAGTGGAAGCGGCTGAGCTCGCGGACGCTTGCCCATCGGCCTAGCCTGCCGGAGTGCGGCGCCCCCCATGGTTTGCGGGGCCGCCAGCCCATGCTATGCCGCTTATCAGCTTGTGCGTTGCAATATCGGGGCCGCGGACATGAAGGAAGTTCTCGACGAACTGGAGCGCCGGCGAGCGGAAGCACGTCTGGGCGGCGGCCGCGCCCGCATCGAGGCGCAGCACAAGCGCGGCAAGCTCACCGCGCGCGAGCGCATCGAGCTGCTCATGGATGAGAACTCCTTCGAAGAATTCGACATGTACGTCGAGCACCGTTGCGCCGACTTTGGCATGGAAAAGATCAAGATCCCCGGCGACGGCGTGGTCACGGGCTGGGGCACGATTAACGGTCGCGTCGTTTATGTGTTCGCCAAGGACTTTACCGTCTTCGGCGGCTCCCTGTCAGAGGCGCACGCCAGGAAGATCACCAAGATCCAGGACATGGCGTTGCAGAACCGGGCCCCCATCATTGGCTTGTTCGACGCCGGCGGGGCGCGCATTCAGGAGGGCGTGGCCGCACTCGGCGGCTATGGTGAGGTCTTCCTGCGCAATGTGCTTGCCTCGGGCGTCATCCCCCAGATCTCCGTCATCATGGGGCCGTGCGCCGGCGGCGACGTCTACTCGCCGGCCATGACCGACTTCATCTTCATGGTCAAGGACACGAGCTACATGTTCGTGACCGGACCCGACGTGGTCAAGACCGTGACCAACGAGACGGTAACGGCGGAGGAACTGGGCGGCGCCAAGATTCACACCACCAAGTCCTCGATTGCCGACCGAGCCTATGACAACGACGTCGAGACTTTGCTGCAGATGCGCCGGCTGATGGATTTTCTGCCCGCCAACAACCGATCGGGCGTGCCGGTGCTGCCGACCAAAGACAGCCCGGACCGCGTCGAAGCCTCACTCGACACCTTGATCCCCGACAATCCCAATAAGCCCTACGACATCAAGGAGCTGGTGGTTAAGATCATAGACGAGGGCGATTTCTTCGAAATCCAGGATGCCTACGCGCGCAATATCGTCACCGGTTTTGGGCGCATGGAAGGGCGCACGGTCGGCGTTATTGCCAACCAGCCCTTGGTCCTGGCGGGCGTGCTGGATTCGGATGCCTCGCGCAAGGCCGCCCGCTTCGTGCGTTTCTGCGATTGTTTCGACATCCCGATCCTGACATTCGTCGACGTGCCGGGTTTCCTGCCCGGCACGGCGCAGGAG
>DATMZT010000090.1:0-31102 GCA_035573335.1 Hyphomicrobiaceae bacterium
AGCAACGCTCCCTGATCAGCACGAAGGACATTGCGATTAGGGTCCGCCGCCGCGAGATGGCGGACGAGAAGATCGGCCTGCGTACCCTTTCCGGCGCCCGAGATGCCAAAAAAGACGACGGCCTTCGCTGGCACCATAGGAACGGCCGAATGGGTCGCGTTGTCCGGCATCATCGGGTAATCCTTGGCCGCCTTGGGCCGCCATGCCTTCGAAGTTTCTCGTTCGCACAGTTCGCTCGCCGCATCCAGTTGATTTTCGGGGCCTTAATCATTAGGTTGCGGCCATGCGCACGATAGCTGTGACCGCCACCGTTCGAATGCTCCGGCCCGACCGTAGAGATACTGGCCGGAAGGGTTGACGCGCGTCCGCGCGAGACATGTGCTGAACCCGAGCTCTTCCGTCCTGACGGGAGGGCTTTTTGATTTTTGGGGTTCGGCGTCCGCACAAAAGGATGCAGTCCATGACCCGCTATCTCGTGACCAGCGCCATTCCCTATGTCAACGGTGTCAAACATCTCGGCAATCTCGTCGGCTCGCTACTGCCCGCCGATGTGCACGCGCGCTTCCGCCGTCAAACGGGTGCCGAAGTCCTATTTATCTGTGCCACCGACGAGCATGGCACACCAACCGAGCTCAGCGCGGCGGCAGCGGGACAGGATGTCGGCACCTTTTGCGAGCAACAGCATGCAATACAGGCGGACATCTACCGCAGATTTGGCTTGTCCTTCGATCACTTCGGCCGCTCATCGTCGCCGCAGAACCATGCCCTGACCCAACACTTCTATCGACGCCTCGATGCCGCAGGGCTGATCGAGGAGCGGGACGTCGAGCAGGTGTGGTCGCCGACGGACAACCGCTTCCTGCCCGACCGGTACGTCCTCGGCACCTGCCCACATTGCCGATACGAGGCCGCGCGCGGTGACCAGTGCGACGGCTGCGGGGCCCTTCTCGATCCCCCCGAGTTGCTGGCGCCGCGATCGGCCATATCCGGCAGCCGCGAGCTTGCGGTCCGGACCAGCCGGCATCTCTTCCTGCGCCAATCGTTGCTCGTCGACCGGCTGCGCGCCTGGGTCGATCATCGCCAGGGCTGGCCGCCCTGGGTCACGTCACTGGCCCACGGCTGGCTGACCTCAGACCTGCGCGACCGCTGCATCACGCGCGATCTCGCCTGGGGCGTTCCCGTGCCACGCCCCGGCTTTGAAGCGAAAGTCTTCTACGTCTGGTTCGACGCACCCATCACTTACCTTGCTGCCAGCAAAGAATGGTCGGACGCCAAACCCTCCGAGCGGGACTGGCGCCGTTGGTGGTGGCAGCCCAGGGACGTCGACTACGTGCAATTTCTGGGCAAGGACAACGTGCCCTTTCACGCGGTGAGCTTCCCTGCGACTTTGCTCGGCAGCGGTGAGCCCTGGAAAACAGCCGATGTGATCAAGGGCTTCCATTGGTTGACCTACGAGGGCGGCAAATTCTCAACCAGCCAGCGCCGCGGCGTGTTCACTGACGCGGCGCTCGCTCTTCTACCGGCCGACCTCTGGCGCTGGTGGCTGATCGCCAATGCGCCCGAAAGCGCCGATGTCGATTTCGACTTTCGGCGCTTCAGCGCCGATGTCGGCAAAGACCTCGCCGACGTGTTCGGCAATCTTGCGACCCGCGCGACCACCTTTGCCTGCCGTGCCTTCGACGGCCGCATTCCGGCGGCGGGTGAGCCCGGACCCCCAGAGCATGCGCTGGCGCTGGACATCGAGCGAAAGATCGCCCTGTTACGCGGCTGCCATGAGCGTCTGGCGTTTCGTCGCGCCGCAGCTCACACGCGCGCGCTTTGGGTGCTTGCGAACGGCTACCTTCAGGAGCAAGCGCCGTGGACGACGATCAAATCGGATCCGACGCGATCCGCCGTGGCGACGCGCACGGGACTAAACCTTTTGGCCCTCTGCGCGGCCGTGAGTTGGAGCATCATACCGACGCTGGCAAGCCGCGTGCTGGCGGCATTTTCCGAACCTGGTCGCCCGTCCTGGCCCGCCGGGCCGGCCGCACGGCATCTCGCGAGCCGAAAGGGGCAGCCAATCGCCCGCATCGACCCGCCGGTCAGCAAATTGACCGAGGCCGAGGTTGCGCACTTGCAGCGCCGATTTGCGGGGCGCCAACCCCAAGGAACGGACGAGTGACGTGGGGTGGCAGACGTCTCCCGGCATCTGCGTGGCGAGAGAAGACATTGCGACGGGCAGCATCGTCGATCGGCCCGGTAATGTCTCTTTTTTGACTGAGGTCGTGGCCGCGTCGCACCGCGGCTCCCTCACTTTCGCCGTTGGGGACGTGATCGTCTCCTGCCACTCGGCGCGCGCGGCCATGCCAAGGCTGGCGACGTCGTCCCGCGCTCGGCCGGTCCTGCAAGCGCGCCCCTAAATATCGGCCAAACCAGGCAACCGCCCTGCGCGGATCGAGCCCGGTGATGAGACCTGCCTCCTTCCCCGCGCGCCAGGTCCGCCCGGGCCTTACGGGGACGCGGGTTTGGTGCCGCAAACCAATTGCCATTTATGGAAGAAATGAATGGCACCATCGCGCAGCGATAGACCCAGCCCAGCGTCCTGGCCGGCCTCCGCCAAGGCGCGGACAACGGTTCGCAATGGGGCAACGCGCTCGGGATTGGCGACAATGCCAACCCATTCCTCGAACTCGCGCGCCTTGTCCCAACTTTCTTGTCGATCGATCGCAACGCCGGCGCGCGCGATCAAGCCCACGAGCTCGGACCCGGACAGCATGCGAACATGCGAGGGATCGCGCAGCACCTCGATGGCATTTTGCAGCGCGGCCTTGCCCGCATCTTCGGCGCTGACGACATCGGCGACGGCCACGGTCCCTCCCGCCCTTAGAACGCGCAGCATTTCGGCCAGCACTTTGTGCGGCTCGAGAAAATGATGAAACGATAGGCGCGTGACCACGGCGTCGAAGCTGCCGTCGTCGAAGGCGAGATGGGTCGCGGAGCCTTGTTTGAACAGCACATTCGTGTGGCCGGCCGCGGCACATCGTTCTTTGGCTTTTGCCACCATCTCGGGCGTCAAATCCAGGGCCACGACCTCGCGCGCAACGGCCGCCAGCGCCGACGTCACGATGCCGGGACCACAGGCGACGTCGAGGACCCGTCCGCGCCCGGCGCTGCCGATGGCATCGACGAGACGGGCAACGTGCGCTGGATCCGTTGTTGCCAATGCTCGCGAGAACTGCGCGGCCTGCCGCGTGAACTCTTCGCGCGTGCGTTCCAGGTGATCCATGTCCGCCTCCTTGGCTGACGCCCTCGGGCCGCTCATATACGATGGCTAAGGCTCGTCTGCTTTCGAATGCGGGCCGAAATTGATCGCGGGTGGGCCATGGCCAGGGATGCAAGGGCCAGCCAGTTCGAGCACGTGCTGCGACCGGTCGTCGCCGTTGGCAACGACTATCCGGCCGGACACGTCCACCCGGCCCACCGTCATCGTCGGGCGCAGCTGCTGCACGCCATCACGGGCACCATGGTGGTGGCCACGGATCAGGGCGCTTGGATCGTACCTCCGCAGCAAGGACTATGGATTCCGGGCGGTGTTAGGCACGGCTTTCGCATGATTGGGACCGTCGTCACGCGAAGTATCTACATCGAGCCGGCGGCTGCACGTGGCATGCCGAGCCAATGCCGCGTACTGGAGATCTCCTCGCTCCTCCGTCAGCTCCTGATTGAAGCCGTCGATCTTCCCGTCGAATACGAGGCCGGTAGCCGCGCCGAGGCCATCGTCAACCTGCTTCTCCTGGAACTGCGCGCTGCGCGTCGTCACCTGCTCGTCGTGCCATTCCCGACCGACGAGGCGCTCGCGGCCCGTTGCCGCCACTTTCTCGAAAGCCCCTCGGCGCATGCGACCATCGATGCATGGGCCCTCGCCCTGGCGATGAGTCGACGCACCTTCACGCGCGTGTTCAGGCGCGAGACGGGATTGAGCCTTGCAGAGTGGCAGAGGCGCGCCGCCGTGCTGCAGGCCATTCCTAGACTGGCAAGCGGTGAGCCGATCACAACGATCGCCCTCGACCTCGGCTACGGCAGCCCCGCCGCATTTACCAGCATGTTCAAGCGCGTGCTGGGAACGCCCCCGCGTCTGTATGCAGCCCTTGCCTCGGGCGACGGGCACGACAGGACTTGAGCGCTTTTTTGTTCGGCCCGCCATCGAGCCGGCTTGCGCGCTGCGTTCGCCTTGCGAGCCTAGCCAATCAGCAGCTCGCGCATCGATTGGGAGGTGTAGGGCTTGCGCAGTTTCGGTGTACTTGCAAAAGCTGGCGGAAAGGCGAGATCATCGCCATAACCCGTGGCGAAGGCAAACCGAATTCCTAGTTCCTTCAGGCGCTCGGCGATCTTGAAGCTGGTCTCGCCGCCAAGGTTCACATCCAGCAGCGCGAAATCGGGTGGACGCTCGATAATCTCTTTGAGCGCTTGATTGACGCTGCTCGTGACCCGCACCGTTTCGACCCCGAGCTCGCGCATCATGTCTTCGGCGTCCAGCGCGATGATCACGGCGTCCTCCACCAGCAGGACATCCCTAGGCATGGCAACAACCGCACCCACACTGTCGGCGGCTGCCGCGTGCGAGGTAGCAGCCGGGCTGCGCGAGGTGCAAAACTGCGTCGAGGGGATGCTAAAGCGCGCGCGCAAGCCCGTCACCGCAAAGTCAAGCTCGACGTCACCCTTTAAGTCGTGACGGATCGAGGACTGAATCACCGTGCTGCCAAAACCCCGGCGCGTTGGCGGCTTCACCGCTGGACCACCACGCTCGGTCCAATCAATCGTGAGGCTCCCGTGCCGGTCGATGCTGGTTGTGACCGTCACGAGCCCGCGACGGTCGCTCAAAGCGCCGTATTTGGCCGAGTTCGTGATCATCTCGTGGACGACCAGGGCAACCGTCGTGAAGGCTTGCGGTTCAAGCAGGATATCGGGGCCGTTGAGGACCACACGATCTGCACCATTGGCCAGATAGGCGCCCGCCTCCGCCTTCAGCATGCTGCTGAAGGATGCGGGACCCCACTTGTCCGCCGTTATCTGGTCATGCGCTCTCGCGAGCGCCTGGATGCGGCCGCCGACCACCGCCGTGAAGCTGTCGACGGTGTGCGCTGGATCCTTGCTCTGGGTGATGACGCCGCGAATAAGGCTTAGAATGTTGCGCACACGATGGTTGAGCTCGTCAATCAGCAGCTCCTGACGCTGCTGCGCGCGGGCTCGTTCATCCTCGGCCAGGGCCGACAGTTGCAGAATGACTTCGAGCAAGCTGACGCGCAAGCCTTCGGCAATTCGGCATTCAACGGGGAGCCAGGGCTGGGATTGGCCGTGCACGGTCTCTTTCCACACCTCGAAGCTCTTGCGCGGCGTCAATCGATCGCCAAGCGGTCCAACCGTGACGGGTTTGGCCGGATCGCCTGCCCAACTGACGTTGCGGGCCATCTCTTTGCGAAAGAACACCAGATAGTCACGAGGTGGGCGCGACAGCGGTACCACCAGCATGCCCGCTGCCCGCTCGGCAAAGGCGCGCGCCGGCGGAAATTCCGCACCGACGTCCTGACGCGCGTAGATCTGGCTACTGAGATCCTTCGCATTCAGAAAGGCAACCAAAGCGGCAAATTCCGGCTCGGTTGGCGTGAACCCCTGCAGGGTGGCACGCTGGTTGATCCAGACGCCGATGCCATCGCAGGCGAGGAGATCGGCAATCTCGTCCAGGTGCGAGATGATGCTTTCGAACTGTGTGCCCTCGCCGGCCATGGCGGTCACGAGCTGCTGATGCAGCTTTTGCGCGCGCAACTCGTAAGCGGACTCATTTTCGCGTTCGCGGTTCTCCATCAGAAATGAAAACATCTGTCCGAAAAGCTCCGCGGCCGTACGCCGGCCAAAAGAGACGCGGTGCGGCGCGTAGTGGTGACAGGCAAACAGGCCCCACAGCTTGCCGTCGCGCAGGATCGACACCGACATGGAGGCCGATACCCCCATGTTGCGGAGATACTCGACATGGATCGGCGACACGCTGCGTAGCACGCTCCTTGAGAGATCGAGGGGCTGGCCAGCGGCATCAAGCGGTGGCTCGATTCGGGATGGAACGGCATTGACGTCGGCGATCAGACGTAGCCAGTTGCGCTCGTAGAGAATTCGGGCCTGCCGCGGGATATCGGAAGCGGGATAACGCAGACCCAGGTAAGACCCCAAATCTGTGCGTGTCGATTCGGCGACTACCTCCCCCGATCCATCGTCATCAAAACGATAGACCATGACCCGATCGAACTCGGTCATGGCGCGCAGTTCGCGCGCCGCCATCCGGTAGAAGGCGCGCAGGTCGTGCGCCTGCTGCAGGCGCGCAATCATGCCGCGCACCATTAAGCCCGTGTTGTCCGAGCCGTCGGCCATCGAAGGCTCGCACTCGATGATGATGGATTTGTCGGCCGCGTGGACCGCCAAGTCGCAGCGCGGCCCACCGGCGGTGATCTCGACGTCGAAGAGACGCGCGACCATGTCGCCCATAATGGCACCGTGAAGCTGAGTCCGCACCGCGTGGATCGCTGCCTCGGTGAAGATGGTGTGGAGGGGACGGCCGATAACATCCTGCGGCGCCCGACCGAGCCAGTCCGTCGTGCTGCGAGATGCGCGCGTGATCAGCCACGCGTCGCTCGACACGACCAACAACAAACCAAAAGATTGCACCGCGCCGATCAGATGAATCGGCTCGCGATCGCAATTGCTGAGATCGACCGTCTCGGCTGCACTAGACACGCCTGGAAACGACTCCGTCGCAAAGGCCGTTGCGGTTAGCCATTAGGAATTGCCGAAACACCGCACGCGCGCCGGCCGCGGCCTGCTCAGGCTCGCGCCGCACCTGCTGCGATGCCTCCAGTCGTTGCAAAAATGATGGCCAAAGGGACAGGCCTTGTCCGTGCGACAGATACCGCGTCGCGGCCTGGCTGGCCCGACTGAGCGCCTCGACTTCGGCAAGCAGCAGCCGGGCTCCCAGACGCGATCCTTCCAGCACATAGAGCATGCCAAACTGGAACGCTTCGCCGCGGACCTTGGGAGCAGCGGCACCTAAGGGTTCCCGCAGCGAGAGCGCTGCCAAGTCAAGCCGCAGGGCGCCGGACCGCGAACGTTGCGGCCAATCGGCAAGCAGATTGCTGACGCTGGCTTCGTTCAAGGCTTGCTCAAGGGGCAAAAGCGCCATGGCGGACCGTAACAAGAATTCCCGGTAGCCTGCATCGCCCTGCGTCACCAGGGGGGCGAGCCGCGCGTCGAGACGGGCATGCAAATCGGTGGTCGCGGCGCGCAGGTAGCCGCGCGCGGAGCGCGCCGTTGCCCGGTACTGAGACGCCACCAATGCGAACCCTCCACAGCGAGGCTCAAGCTGGTGCGCTTACGGCGAGCTTGCAGATTGTCCGGTCGCGCGCCGCCCCCGTCATAGAGCAAAAATCTTGCAACCCAAAGGCCCTTCGGATGCCGCGGATCACGCTTCGAATGTCGACGGCAAAAGGGCATACCTGCGCCAAAGCGCCGGATCCGCGCAGCGCCGAAGGCCAAGGTTTTGAGAACCTCTCTGCCCCTTAGCGTGGCAGGGCGGCAATCATATACGTAGTGCGCCCGAGGCAAGGTCGGCATGGGACGAAGGTGGCGGCCCGCGGTTTGCAACCTGCGTCAGTTGAAGGCTGTGAAGTCATCATGGCCCGCGCGCGTGGTCACGAGCCCATTGAAGTGCGTGACGTCGCCACGGGCCGTGCCGATGGCCGCATAGCGCCCCCGTGTGCGTGCGCCAGCTGCTCGAGGTTTGTGCGCGGTAGAGGTCTTGCCCAATCTGCAAAGCGAAAAGTCAAAGTCGAACTTGGGGCCGGAGCCCAAAACGCCGTTACTGTCACCGTCGCGATCGCCGTGTTGGCCGATGACCCGGCCCCAAGTTCCGTTGTTGTAAGGTGAGGCCGAGGCGCCGCCGCGGGCGCGCAGATGCTGCTCTTCGCCGACGCGCTCGTGCAGGGTATCGAGCAGCGTGCGGCCGTAGAGCAGGGCCAGGGTGGGGATCGCCGCATAGAGAGCGAGACCTCCTCGCGGATGTCGGGAACGGGGCCGGGCTTGCGACAGACGGCCGCGGTGGGATCGAGCTGGCAGTCGAGTTCGGACCGCAGGAACCAGGCCTGCGGGTTGCAGGCATCGACGCTGGAGCGGAACAGCGAATACTCGTACGGCCCCGGCGAGCACGTGCCGGGCACGGTGGTGCCGCCGTTGAGGGTGTCGACACCAGGATGCCGTTGCCGATCGTGTGGTCGCCCGGGCCGCCAGCATTCAAGATCCGGATCCCCGTCGTACCGCGCGCGGCGCCGCGATCGATGATCAGCCGATCGGAGGGGGAGGCATCGGTGCCGAGGAAGGTGTTGAGGGCGAGCCTGCCGCCCTGGCCGATGTAGTTGCCGGTGATGGTCAAGCGGTCAGTCGGGCCGGAGGCGCCGTTGGTCACGTCGATCAGGCCGGCATTGGTGACGGTGGCAAGTTGACCGGCGGCGAATGGTTGAATCGCGCGGTTCACGCCGCCACCGGCAAACAACGTGCTGGTGGCATCGATGGAGAGGCTGCCTGTCAGCGTGCCGGCATCACCCAGCACCAGGTTGCTATCGAGGGTCATCTGCGAGCCATCGGTGAGAGCGATTGCTCTCCCACTGCGTCAAGCGTGCGCCGCCGGGGGTGACGACGTTGCTCAGCGTCAAGCTGTCGGGGCCGAGACCACCATCGACCTGGGGCGCCAGGGATCGACCAGGGGCCAACCAGCCCGTTCGATCGGGTTGCGACGGCAGTAGTAGCCTTCGGTCGTGGGCGCATGGCACCTCTTCGAGGGTCAACGGGTCGGGCTCTGCAAAGGGCCTGCGCGATGCGCGCGCCGGAAATCCGAAATGCCGCGCACAATTGCACAGGCAAAACACGCAACGCGCGCTCCCCGCAGCGCACGTCCGACAACAAAAATCACTTCGACACAAAAACCAGCGTGCTGTCCCGCGCAGCAATGCGCTTGACGCTCAACAAGCTTGCTACGCTGAATATGAAAACCGAGGTCCAACTGCCCCAGCGCTACCGAATACGCATGATCAGGAGATAGCGCGCAACGACAACTCCGCCTGGCCAACGTACCATTCGCGACGCCGGCGCGGTAATAAGCCTACCCAAAAGAAGGAAGAGCGTGCTCCGTTCGCAACAATTGTTGCTGCTACAGGTCTACGGGTGCCGCGATTGATCCGGAGGCAACGCCACCACGGCGTGCAGACCGCAACCGGATAGAGCCGCCCAGCGGCGGCATCTCCACCCGCCCGCCCCCGCACCAGGGCAGGGGTGACCTTCGGCGGCGGCGAAAAAAGGCAAGGGATCGATCGTTCGGCTTGGCCAATCGGCTCGGTCTGCCCTATTTCGTGCAAGGAATTGTCGAGCCCACCCTATCGGAACGCCGTCGGCCGAAAGACCGCTCGGGCCGACTGTGAGCCCCTTTTTAGTTGCGTTGCAGGCTTTCAAGATAGCGCTTCAATTGCAGAACGGCGCGACGAGAGTGCAAGGCGCCTCGCTCACCACGGCCCGCTTCAACGCTGAAAATCTTGCCCCACACCGGCATCGATTGGCTGCCATGGGCAGAAATGCTGCCGCCATGTGTGATCACTTGAAAGACACGCGCCGCGGGAAAGGTCCCGCCGGCGCGCCGGGTGATCGTGGTCAGATCGGGGGGCGCAACCTTCAGGGCCGGGGCGGCCGGCCCGTCACCCTTGCCACTGAGACCGTGACAACTGGCACAGCGCTCTTGATAGATGGTAGGCCCTGGCGATGTGGGAAATTGGTGGGTAGGTTCGGCGCGGGCCATGATCGGCGGCGCCATGACGACGAGCGCCGGCGCGATGGTGAGCAAAAACCCAAAGGCGTCCCGCGGCAAAAATAAGAATGCTCTCCACGCGACCATCTGAGCCGACCCGCGCACAACCTTTTTGCGATCTTCTTCCGCCGTCGGAGGGACGGGGATCGGAAGTAACCCTGATATTTTCCCCGGCGCTCACCGCATTGGCCGTAGCAGAGGCAGGCAAGTTGCCAAGATCGCAGGGCCTCGTTCGGTCGAGGCGTTACGCGGCCGCCGGCATCGTTCGATTGCTGAGGAGGATTATCGCTGAGACCCGGGTTGAATTAACACCCCTCGCAGAGAGCAGAACGGGACGCTCCCTCAATGCCGAAGAAGCGTCCCTAACCCCATCCAGCCTCGATGCGGGGTCGAAACCGGATTAGGCTTGGGGAGGGAACGGCTGGCTGCCCGAGTTATTCCGTACTCTTACCCTGGAATACCGCCGGGTGAGTCAACCTGACGCATCCCTGCTCGCGCCGCAGACCCCGCGCAAGCTCAATGGTTGCATGGCCTCAGCGCGAGAGCGCGAGCCGACCAAAGATGCGGGCCAGATCCCGGCGCACGTCACGATCCCACGCCCGCAGCACGATCGGCACATAGGCGAGGCTCACCACAGCCACCGTCGCAAACAACGTCGAGAGCGCGACGCCGGCCGACTGCAGCACAGCGACCACCGCGCCCCCAGCCAACATGTAGGCGGCATTGAGAACATTGACGGCAGCCACCACGCGGGCCCGGCGATCAACGGGTGCCCAGGCCTGCACAGCCGCAAAGGCCGGCACCACAAAGAGGCCCCCCGCAATGGCTAGCCCGCACAGGGCGACCGTCACGAACACGCCGTTGCGCGAGACCACGAAGGCCCAAGGTCCGATCTTGCCGCCCTCCGGTACAACCACGCAGGCGAGCCAGGCCGCGAGCAGGGCGAAGGCGCCGATCAGCAGCGCGCCGATCGGAACGAGCGCCAGATTGGGACGGTCGCGGCTGGCGCGCGCCGCAAGCAGCGAGCCCACCGCGATACCGACGGTGAACACCGAAAGACAGTAGGTGACGACGCCTTCGCTGCCACCAATGCCGTCCTTGATGAGGGTCGGCAGCAAGGACAGGGAAACGAACCCCACCACCCAGAACCACGAGACGATGTGGGCGCCACCCCACAAGCGCCGGTCCGCCTTCAGTTCGCGCAACAGGCCGATCGTTGAGGTCCAAGGATTGAAGTCGATGACGAGCCGCGGCGCGGCGGGACCGGCCTCGGGGATGAGCCCTGCCAGCCCCCACGAAGCCAGCGCCAAAAGGCCAACGACGAGGGCCACCGCGGCACCGCTTTGCACCTCCGCCACGGCCACACCGCCGGCGATGGTGCCGGCCAGAATGGCCAGGAAGGTTGCCCCTTCCACGAGCGCGTTGCCGGCGGCGAGCTCGGCCGTTTCGAGCTTTTCCGGCAAAATGCCGTACTTCACCGGCCCAAACAGCGCCGCCACGATGCCAAAGAGCCCAAGCGCGATAAAAAGGATCGGGACCGAATGCAGAAAAAAGCCAGTCGCGGCGATCGCAGCGATGGGAATTTCCGCCAGCCGGATCGAGCGAGCAATGCGGGCCTTGTCGAACCGATCGGCCACTTCCCCGCCAATGGCCGAGAGCACAAAGAACGGCGCAATGAAGACGACGCCGGAGAGCGTCACGAGCACGCCGGCGTGCTGGCCCAGCCCCCCCGTCGCCCCGCCCAGGCCAAACAGAATGAGCATGCCCAGCGCATTCTTGAGGAAATTGTCGTTCAGGGCCGAGCAGAACTGGCACCAGAACAGGGGAGCAAACCGCCGCGATCGCATCAGGGTCTCGAACATCTCAGCGCCCTATCCCAGGTTGCAGACCCGCGGCCGTTGCGGGAGGATCCGCGACCATATATGAACCATGTTCAATACCCGCGCGCCCCCCACCCCCGGCAAATCCGATGGGCCAGACGGCAGGATCGGGCGCGCGCGGCGCGGCAATGCTTGCATCCGTAACAAGGCCATCGCAAATATCAGGCAGCATCGCGGCAACCCAGACACGCCTATGCAGCTCAAAGTTTTCGTCAACGGCGAGGCGACGGTAACCAGCGCGGACACACTGGCCGAGCTCGTGGCCCAGTTTGGCTTTGCCGAAACGGGCGTCGCGACGGCCCTCAACGGTGACTTCGTGCCCCGCGGTGCCCGCCAAACCACGCGGCTTGTTGGTGACGACAAAGTCGAAATCGTTTCCCCACGCCAGGGCGGGTGAGCCATGAACACCGCGCTGCCAAACCCGGTGATGCCAGCCTCTCTTAGCCTTTATGGCGTCAGCGTGGCGTCGCGCCTGCTGCTGGGCACCGCGCTCTACCCCTCGCCAAAAGTCATGGCCGAATCGATCAAGGCCGCGGGTGCCAGCATTGTCACCGTCTCCGTGCGTCGCGAGTCGGCCCGCGCCAACTCCGGCATGGGCTTTTTCGAACTGGTGCGCAGTCTCAACGTACGCGTGATGCCGAACACGGCCGGCTGCCGCACGGCGCGCGAGGCGATCGCCACCGCCCACATGGCCCGCGAGCTGTTCGGCACCGACTGGGTCAAACTCGAGGTGATCGGCAATGATGATACCCTGCAGCCCGACCTGTTCGGCTTGCTCGAAGCCGCGCGGGCGCTGATCGGCGACGGCTTCAAGGTGTTTCCCTACACCACCGAAGATCTCATCGCCGCCGAACGCCTGCGCGAGGCGGGCTGCGAGGTTCTGATGCCTTGGGCTGCCCCGATCGGCACCGGCCGTGGGCTCGCCAATCCCTATGCACTGCGCTCCTTGCGCACCTACTTTCCCGACACGCCGCTGATCGTCGATGCCGGTATCGGCGCCCCGTCCCACGCAGCGGCGGCGATGGAGATGGGCTTTGATGCCGTCCTGCTCAACACCGCGGTGGCCCGCGCCGCCGATCCGGTGCGCATGGCGTCCGCGTTTGCCGCCGCCATCGCGGCGGGTCGAAGCGCCTTCGAGGCCGGCCTGATGGAGATGCGCGATACCGCCGCGCCATCGACACCGGTCGCGGGCACGCCCTTCTTCGGCCTGGACAAATCCTGATGCACGCCGCCGCCCTCGACGTCTTTTACCCCATCGTTCCCGACGTCGATTGGCTGGGACGCTTGGTGCCCCTCGGGGTGAAGACCGTTCAACTGCGACTAAAGCAGGCCGCGCCCGAACGCGTCCGCCGCGAGATCGGGCAGAGCTTGGAGATTTGCGCCCGCCACCGCTGCCAGCTGATCGTCAACGACTACTGGCGCGAGGCCTTGGAGCTTGGGGCCAATTTCATTCATTTGGGCCAGGAGGACCTGGCCGGTGCCGACCTCGAGGCCATACGTGGCAAGTCTGCACGCCTTGGCATCAGTACGCATAGCGAAGAGGAGTTGGCCATTGCCCTGGCGGCGCGGCCGACCTACGTTGCCCTTGGCCCGATCTTCGAGACCAAACTCAAGGTCATGAAATGGGCGCCGCAGGGCTTGCAACGCGTCACACGGTGGAAAGCGGCACTTGGGTCAATACCTCTCGTGGCCATCGGCGGCATTACCCCTGAGCGCGCGGGAAAGGTTTGGGCCGCCGGTGCGGACAGTGTTGCCGTTATTACCGATTTCTTCACGCATTCAAATCCGACGGAGCGCGTGCGCGAATGGATCGCCTTGGCGCGCGAGCAGCTTTCTCAGCCGCAGTAAAGACGGGGGTGGCTTTTGGCGATGGTATTGACGTTGGTCACAGGCAGCATGGGATGAGCACGCGGGCGCATAGCCCGCCCATTTTCTCCTATGGCGTATCGTCTCAAGCTGAAAACGACTTTGGCGCTAGAGGTGCGCCGCATTGCCCTTGAGCAGATCGACATCGCGCGCAGTGCGTTGGCGCGCCGTGACGATCGTGCCGCCGGCGTGCACGACGCCCGCCGGTCCCTCAAGCGGCTGCGCGCCATGCTGCGCCTGGTGCGCCCGGCCCTGGGCGAGACCTGGTTCAAGCAAAGCAACCGACAGCTTGCCGGCCTCGGCCAACGGCTTTCACAGAGCCGCGACCTCGACGTCATGGTCGTCACACTGAGCAAGCTCGAGAACGGCAGCGGCGGCCTGGCCAAGGACGTGGCGGAGCGGCTAAGACGCACTGTCACCCGCGGCCGCGGCCTGGCCAACGGCGCCGCCAGGCCTGCGTCCGATCGCACCATTGGTGGCGCGCTGCAGCGCGCGGAAAGACTGTTTGCCGCCGAACGGCTGCGCGGCCTCGCCCTGGCGCACGTGGCCGCTGGACTCGAGCAGAGCTACCGCAAGGCGCGACGCACCTTCCGCGAGGCCTACCAGGCCGAAAGCGACGAGGCCTTCCACAGCTGGCGCAAAGCCACGCAGGCACACTGGCGACACATGCAGCTCCTCGGCCGCGGCTGGCCGGAGAGCATCGGCGCGCGCGCCGCCGAAGCCAAGGAGCTCTCCCGCCTGTTGGGCGAGGATCACGATCTTTCCGTGCTCCTCGCCTTTGCGCACAAGAACGGCGCACCCGGGCTCGCAGCGGCCGATCTCGACACCCTGCGGGCCTCCTGTCTCAAAGGTCAGCGCCAGATCCGAGACGTCGCCAGGCTCCACGCCGAACGCCTGTTTGCCGATCGTCCGGGCCAACTCACCAAACGCATCCTGCGCTACTGGAAGGCGGCCGAGCAGCTTTCGACCTTGCTGCCGCCCGACCGGGAATTGCAACCGGGCCCGGCGCGCCCGACCGTCACCGACCCCAGGCCGGCACGGGCCGGAAACCTGCGCGCGCACGCCACCTCGGGCAAAAAGGCAGCCCGGCGCCGCAGCCGCCCGCACGCCAGCCGTTAAAGGACCGCAGCGGCGATGCTTTGCCCTATACCCCTGGCGTGGGGCGCGCCGGCAATGCCCCTGTGGATGCCCACGCCGTGCGGCTGCAGGTTGAGGTTGCATGGGGCGGGGCCGTTTGCTAGTCGCCAGGCGATGCGGCCGTCGCCTCCTTGAGGTAAACCGAAGCGCGCGGCCCCAGGCCGTGAGATCTCGGCGGGGCACTGCCAAACCAGGGTGATAGATCCGACGCTTTTCAAGAACCGCTTTTAGCCAAGGACATTGAGGCATGCGCATTGCAATGATCGGCACGGGCTACGTCGGCTTGGTCTCGGGCGCGTGCCTCGCCGATTTTGGTCACACCGTGACGTGCGTCGACAGCGATAGCAGCAAGATTGCCGCCCTCAAGCGCGGCGAAATTCCCATTTTCGAGCCCGGACTTGCCGACATGGTCGCGCGCAACGTGCGCGAAGGACGCCTCGCCTTTACCACCGATCTGACGGCACCGGTGAAAGCGGCCGAGGCGATTTTTATAGCGGTTGGCACCCCGTCGCGGCGTGGCGACGGCCACGCCGATCTCACTTACGTGTTCCAAGCTGCCCGCGACATTGCCGCCGGCCTCGATGGCTACAAGGTCATTGCCACCAAATCCACGGTGCCGGTCGGCACCGGCGACGAGGTGGCCCGCATCATCGCCGAGGCCCGGCCCAACCTGGCCTTTTCCGTGGTCTCCAATCCCGAATTTCTGCGCGAGGGGGCCGCCATCAGCGACTTCAAGCGGCCCGACCGCATCGTCATCGGCGCCGAAGACGAGCACGCCCGCAAAGTGATGCGCGACGTCTACCGTCCGCTCTACCTCAATCAGGCGCCTATGCTGTTCACGGACCGTCGCACCGCAGAACTCATCAAGTATGCCGCCAACGCCTTTCTGGCGACGAAGATCACCTTCATCAATGAGATTGCCGATTTGTGCGAACGCGCCGGTGCCGACGTGCAGGACGTGGCGCGCGGTATCGGCCTCGACAACCGCATTGGGCCAAAGTTCCTGAACGCCGGTCCCGGTTTCGGCGGCTCCTGCTTTCCCAAGGACACCTTGGCGCTGATGAAGACCGGCCACGACTTCGGGGTGCCGAGCCGCATCGTGGAGACGGTGATTGCCGTCAATGATCAGCGCAAGCGCGCCATGGCCCGCAAGGTGATCGACATTTGCGGCGGCAACGTGCGTGGCCGCACGATTGCCGTCTTGGGACTGACCTTCAAGCCCAACACCGATGACATGCGCGATGCACCCTCGATCGCCGTCATCACGGCGCTGCAGGACGCCGGGGCGAAGGTGCGCGCCTACGACCCCGCGGGCATGAAGCAGGCGAAAAGCCTGCTCGACAACGTCGAATACAGCAGCGATCCCTACGCCTGTGCCGAGGGCGCCGACGCCCTTGTCATCTGCACCGAATGGGACGAGTTTCGGGCGCTCGACGTCGATCGGGTGCGGGCAAAGCTGAAACGGCCCATTCTCGTCGATCTGCGCAACATCTATCGTCCCGAAGACATGGCGCGCCAGGATTTCACCTACGTGAGCATCGGCCGGGCGCCGGCGCGCAAGGAGGGTTGAGTACTGGCAAAAGCGCCGTTGCCGGCCCGGCAAGCTGGCGCAGGTGAGCGAGGTCCCGGTGAACGCGCAAGACGCTCAAAGCTCTCTTCCCGCCGCGGCCGCGACCGGACCCGGCAGTGGATTTGGCACTGGATTTGGCGGCGGACCTGGCCGGATCGGCGTGCTCCTGCTCAATCTCGGCACGCCCGATGCGACGAGCTATTGGCCGATGCGCCGCTATCTCAAGGAGTTCCTGTCCGATCGGCGCGTCATCGAAGTGCCGCGCCTCAAGTGGTGGCCCATTCTCAATCTCATCATTCTAACCTTCAGGCCCGGCCGCAAAGGCAAGGACTACGCCAAGATCTGGAATCGGCAGCGCAATGAAAGCCCGCTCAAGACGATCACGCGAGCGCAAAGCGAAAAGCTGGCGGCCGCGCTGGGCTCGCAGGCCGTCGTCGTCGACTGGGCCATGCGCTACGGCAATCCGGCAACGGCGGCCGCAATCAGCCGGCTGCAGGCGCAGGGCTGCGCCAAGCTTTTGCTGGTGCCGCTCTATCCCCAGTATGCGGCCGCGACTACGGCCAGCGCCTGCGATCAGGCCTTCCGTGCGCTGATGCAGCTGCGCTGGCAGCCCGCCGTGCGCGTCGTGCCACCCTACTATGCCGAGCCGGCCTACATCGAGGCCTTGGCGCAATCCCTGCGCCAGGCAATAGCGCGGCTCGGGCACGAACCCGAGGCCGTGGTGATCTCCTTTCACGGCATGCCGCAACGCAACGTCGACTTGGGCGATCCTTATTATCAACACTGCCAGGCGACCTCAAACTTGCTGCGCGCCCGGCTAGCCTGGCCGCAGGCCACTTGGCACACGACCTTCCAATCGCGCTTCGGTCGCGATCAATGGATCGAACCCGCCACCATCGAGACCATCGAGCGCCTGGCCAAGGGCGGCGTGCGCCGTCTGGTCGTGATCGCGCCCGGCTTTGCCGCCGACTGCCTGGAGACGTTGGAAGAGCTCGACATGGAAAACCGCGCCGTCTTCCTGGCAAACGGCGGGGAGAGCTTTGCTTACGTTCCCTGTCTCAACGACGGTGCGCCGGGCATGTCCGCAATCGAAGCAATCGTGCGGCGCGAATTGAGCGGCTGGATTTGACAAGGCGACAGCGATAATCGCCGCTCGCTTGCTGAAAAGCCCCTGAAAACACTTTTGAATTCATTATCCGTAAATCTGTCATTTACCCGTCATTTGCATTCCCACCCTAAAACTTGCCGCAGTTCGCACCTAGATATCAAGCAGGTCTCGACGGCGGGTCTCTTCAGATGAACATCGGCGGCTTTGAAGCATTTGTTGTGGTTTTTCTGGTGCTGGCGGCCGTGGCCCTATGGTCGACCGTGAAGATGGTGCCGCAGGGTTATAACTACACGGTGGAGAATTTCGGACGCTACACCCGCACGCTCAATCCCGGCCTGCATATTTTGGTGCCGGTCATGGAGCGCGTCGGCGCCAAAATGAATATGAAGGAGCAAGTGATCGATATTCCCTCGCAGGACATCATCACGCGCGACAACGCCATGGTCACCGTCGATGGCGTCAACTTCTATCAAGTTCTCAGTGCCGCCAAGGCGGCCTACGAGGTCGACCGCTTGGAAAGCGCCATCGTCAACCTGACAATGACCAACATTCGCACCGTCATGGGTTCGATGGATCTCGACGAGTTGCTGTCGAACCGCGACACCATCAACGCCAGGCTGCTGCAAGTGGTGGATGCGGCGACCGAAGCCTGGGGTGTCAAAGTCACCCGGATCGAAATCAAGGACATCGCACCGCCGCGCGACCTGGTCGACAGTATGGCGCGCCAGATGAAGGCGGAGCGCGACAAGCGCGCGCAAATCCTGGAGGCCGAGGGCCTCCGCCAGGCCGCCGTGCTCAAGGCGGAAGGCGAGAAGCAGGCCGTGATGCTCGCCGCCGAAGGTCGCAAGGAGGCTGCCTTCCGTGACGCGGAGGGGCGCGAGCGCGCGGCCCAGGCCGAAGCTAAGGCCACCGAAATGGTGAGCCAGGCAATCGCCGGCGGCAATGTCCAAGCCATCAACTATTTTGTCGCCAACAACTACGTGAAGGCGCTCGAAGCCATTGCCCGCTCACCCAATCAGAAGGTGCTGATGATGCCGCTCGAGGCTTCCGCCGTCATCGGCTCGTTGGCAGGATTGGCCGAAATCACGCGCGAGGCCTTCGGCAAGAACGGCGGGGGCCCGCAGGCGGCCTCGGGCGGTCGTAGCTCCCCCCGCAACAGCAGCGTGCCCTCCACTTGAAGCGCCTCCCCGTTACGGTCAAGAGCTAGCGAGCCGCGCCGCCCTTTCGGACCCGCTACCAGGAGGACTGAGATGCCGTCCGCGTTCGCCTTCCTCGCCGGCTTCGGGGCCTGGAACTGGTTCATCCTCGCCGCCCTCCTGTTCACGCTCGAAACCTTTCTCCCCGGCGTGCACTTTTTATGGTTCGGCATCGCCGCCGTCGTTGTCGGCGCGCTGGCGCTTGTCACCGGCGTCGGCTGGCCGTGGCAGATCATCGCCTTCGGCATGCTCGCGGTCGCCACCGTGTTCTGGGTGCGGCGCTACGTGCGGCCCGAGGTGGCCTTGAGCGACCTGCCCAATCTCAATGAGCGCGGTCAGCAGTACGTCGGCCGCTCGCTGATCGTCGAACAGGCCATCCAGAATGGCCGCGGCAAGGTGCGCGTCGGCGACACCCTCTGGCAAGCCGAGGGGCCGGATCTACCCGTCGGAACCTGGGTCAAGGTCACCGGCGCCAGAGGAACCATTTTGGTGGTCGAGCGTGCTTCGGCCTAGACAGGAGCCCGGCGTCTTCGCCTGGATGCTGGCCACCGTCAGCCTGGCCCTGCCCTGGCTCGGCATCGGGCTTTGCCTCGGCGGGCTCTTTCGTCTCGCCCGTGGCGAGACGAGGGGCGGCTGGCTGCTGCTGGCGGGGCTCGCTACCATCGTCGCCGACCTCGCCATCGATTTTGTCTGGGCGCACCCGGCCGTCAGTAAAAGCGATCAGCCCGACCTCAACCAACGCGCCAGCCAATTGGTCGGTCGCACCTTCATCCTCGCCGAGGCCATCGAAGGCGGCCGTGGCCGCGTGCGGGTCGGCGATACCCTCTGGCAGGTCGAGGGCCCCGACCTTCCCTGCGGCGCCGAGGTGAAGGTCGCCGCCGCAAAGGCAACCCTCCTGCAGGTCGAGCGCGTCAATCCCTGAGCGAGGAGCGGGATAGCTCCCCGCCGAGCACGCTTGCGCCCGCTCAGAACCGCCCCTGGGAAACAGCGGCGGCAAGCCGCGAAAGGCGCCCACCGCACCACCGCGCCATCCGCAACAAGCGTTGAATTCTCGCGGTCTTGCCTTCCTTTGGCCCCAAGTCAGCGCTTTTCTGGGCGGGATTTTGTTGGCGGCAGGGGGCCGCGCCTTGCACAAAGCGTTGGTAATTGTTCCGATTTTGGGTTGGGTGGGCGTCGGCGCCCTGTTGCATCAAACCCGCGGCTGGCCCGCCGTCAAAGCCGACGAGGGGGTCGTCGTCGTCGTGCCGCCACGCCCGACGGCCACCAGCCCGGCGCCCACGAGCCCGGCGGCTGCCCCCCACGGCACCCTTCCCCGCGTGTCCGATCGGGCGGGGCTGGCGCGCGAGCTGCACAAGGAGCTGAAGCGGGTTGGCTGCTACGAGGGCGACATCAGCAGTGCCTGGACCCCTACCTCGCGCCTGGCCATGCGGCGCTTCACGGAAAGCGTCAACGCCAAGCTGCCCCTCGAAGAGCCCGACCTCGTCCTGCTGCGGCTTGTCCAGAGCCAGGCGCACCGCGTCTGTCCCTGTCCGGCCGGGACGGCGGACGGGGCCAAGGCCGCATGCGCGGAAAGCGCCGCTGCCGCCGAGCCTGCGAAAAAATCGGTTGCCGAGACGCGCCGGGACGACGGCACCCCCCTGAGCACGACGCCGTTGATCGTGGGCGCGGCCGCCACCACGGCCGCCGCGGCAACGGTGCTGGCGCGACCCGAGCCCAACGCCGGCAGCGCCAAGCCGATCATGGCCTCACCGTCGGCGGGCGAGGAGGATAACCGCGCCTCGCGCTCATCGCGCCAGAGCGGTCCCACGCCGCCGGCCGACGTCTACTCCACGCGCGGCCGTCACACGGCCCGTCGCGCCGACTCGCGTCCCCCGGCGGTGGTGCAATCGCTGGTGCGCAATGTGCAGCGCGCCCTGGGCTCCTTCGGCATCCGCTAGCGGCACCCGATCGGCCCTGCCTCGCCCATTGCGTCCACGCCGGCGCCCTCCTACATCTGCGGCAGACCTCGAGTTTTGCCGGTGGGCAGACCCTGGCTTGGCCCGATGCTCCTCACGCCGCAACCAAAAGCCGATGACCGCGCCCGACCTCACAATTACCCGCGAACAGAGCCCCACGCGCGGCCGCTACGTAGCGCGCCTCGCGGGCCATGAGGGCGAAGGCGAACTCGCCTATAGCCGCACGAGCAAGACGCTCGTCATCGCCGAGCACACCGCGGTCGACGATCGTCTGCGCGGCAACGGCGTGGCGCTGGCGCTGGTCCGCCGGTTCGTCGAGGACGCGCGCGCGGAAGGCTTCAAGATCTATCCGCTCTGCCCCTACGTCAACGCCGAACGCCAAAAGCATCCCGATTGGGCCGACGTCTTCCAGGACTGAGCGCCCCGGTTCGGCCGCAGAGCTTCCACATTTTGCCGTTAGCTACACGGGACGTGCGGGATTGTTTTGCGTGGACCTTTGAGGGAAAAGTCCGCGCCCGCCGGATTGGACCCGTATGCCGACGCTCAGATTGCTATTGGCGCTCAGTCTCATAGCCTTGGGCACCACCGGGGCTGCGTTTGCGATCAGCGGCTATTTCGATCCGCGGCCGTGGCCGCAGGAGGCGAAGGGACCCGAGAAATCCAAGCTCGACGTGGGGGCTCTGAAGCCCCGGCAGCGCTTCGTTGCCGTCGAGGCCAAGGCGAAGCCGGCGGCAGCAGCGACCGCCGTGGCGCCGCCGCCGCCGCGCCCGAAGCCCGCCAGCACCCTCGTCAAGGCGCCGGCGAAAAAACCTCCACCTGGCAAGGACGCCAACGTGCAGCAGGCCGCGGCCTGGTGGCCGCTCAGCAATCTCTTCAAGAACTAGCCTCAGGCCACGCCGGCGCGCAACAGGTCGTGCACGTGTAGAACGCCGACCGGCTTGCCCTTGTCGACCACGAACATCTGCGTGCGCTGCAAGGCATTGAACTGCTCGAGCGCGGTGGAGGCCAACGTCGTGGGAGTGAGCGTGTTCGGCTTGCGCGTCATGATGTCCTGCGTGCGCTGGCCGAGCAGGTCGGAACCCATATGCCGCCGCAGGTCGCCGTCGGTAATCATGCCAACCAGCCGCCCCTTGGCGTCGACGACGCCAAGGCAGCCGAAACTCTTCTGCGTCATGATGACGATCGCCTCGGACATGACCTTGTCTTCTCCCACCAGCGGCAGGCGTTCGCCCGTGTGCATAACGTCGGCGACGAACTTGAGGCTGGCCCCGAGCGAGCCGCCAGGATGCAAGACGCTGAAATCGTGGGCCGTAAAGCCCTTGTTTTCGAGCAGAGCAATGGCGAGGCAGTCGCCCAGCGCGAGCTGCATGGTCGTGGACGTCGTCGGCGCCAACCCGTGCGGACAGGCCTCCTTGGCGCGCGGCAACTCCAGGACCACGTCCGCGTGCTTGCCCAAGGCCGAATCGGCGCGCGACGTTAGCGCGATCAGCGGCACCTTGAAGCGGCGCGAGTAGGTGACGATGTTGCGCAATTCGACGCTCTCCCCAGACCAGGAGATCGCCACGATCACGTCCTCCCGTGTGATCATGCCAAGATCGCCGTGACTGGCCTCGCTGGCGTGCACAAAAAAGGCCGGCGTGCCGGTCGAGGCAAAGGTGGCGGCCAGCTTCTGGCCTACGTGTCCGCTCTTGCCGATGCCGCTGACGATGACCCGGCCTGCGGCCGCGGCAAGAATGCCAACGGCGCGGTTGAAAGGCTCCTTCAGCTCGCCTTCGAGCGCGGCCCTGAGCGCCGCCAGACCTTCGCATTCGAGCTCGAGCGTGCGCGTCGCCGACTGAGCCGCCGGCGGCGGCGCGACTTCGAGTGGCACGATCTGCAGCTTGCCTTTGGCGCCGCTCATGCGCATGTGGCAGACCCCCTGTTCAACCCGGCGTGCCCGTTTTCCCTCACGGGTGCTGGCCTTACCTCTACCAGAGCTCGCTGTTGTCTGCCACTTGCTTGGCGCCGACGCGGCGCCCTTCAACAACTCCTTAACCAGCACCCCCCTAGGCTGATCGGCGCGTGTGCGTATCCTCGGGGGCCATGGTGTGGGGCCGGCGTGATCCGCGACCGCTTTGTTGCCGTCTTTGCACTCTGGCCGATCGCCGCGGGCTCCCTGGGCCTAGCGAGCGCCCGCGCAGTCGCCCGTGCGATCATCCTGGCCATCGCCCTGGGGAGCCTACTGGCCAGCCCTGGCGCGCCGGCCCAGAGCGCGACGGAGGCGCGCATCAGCCCCGCGACCTCGCGCCAGGCCGCCCCCGCCACGCCCAAGCCCGCCCCGGCCCCGCTACTCGACGACAGCGCCGATCAGGACGCCGCGCCGACCGCCCCGACGATGGGCGAAACCGACGCCGAGGATGGCTCGGAGGATGGCGCCGGCGAGGCCCCCGTCAGGGCCGCCTACACCGCCTACAGTGGGGGCGAGCCCGACCCCGAGGCGCAAGTGCCGACGCCCATCGACGGCGTCGTCCTCGCCGACGGTACCGTTCCGGTCCTAGATGGGATTGCCGTCTTGGGGACCGAGCCGCGCACGGAGGAGGATATCGCGGCCTTCCAGCTGCCGCCCGCCGGCTATGATCCCTATATGTTCCGCATCGAGCCCGAACCATTGCGCGATCGGCGCCCGGCGGAGCTCTTCCAGATCGAGCCCTACGCCCCAACCGGCGTGCGGCTCGGCGGCTTTGTCATTTTTCCGGAAGCCGAAATCTCGGGCCTGGCCACCAACAACGTTTTCAAGAGCCCGGTGCGCCAGGGCGACGCGGCGCTCGACGTGCGCTCCAGCCTCCGCGCCGTCACCGACTGGTATCGCCATGCCCTGGAATTCCGCGCCGCCGGCGGCGCCTCCTTTTTCGCCGGGAACCCGAGCGAGGATGACCGCGCCTACGCGCTCGAGGCGCGCGGCCGCCTCGACATCACCCCGCGCAGCAATATCGAGGCGCTCGTGTCGCATCAACGCGACAAGGACATCCGCTCGGCGCCCAATGTGCCGATCGCGGCGGCGGAGCGCGGCGACCTCGAGGTTGACCGCGCCGCCGTCGCCTTCAACCACCGCTTCAACCGGCTTTCCTTTCAACTGCGGGCCGCCATCCGCGATTTCGACTTCGCCCCGGTGCCGAGCCTCGGCGGCGGCCTCATCAGCAATGATGCCCGTGACTATCTCGAGCGCGATGCGGCCTTCCGCACCACCTGGGATTTCGGGGGCGGCTTTGGCGTTTTTGTCGAGACCGCGATTGACGACAGGAGCTATCACACGCCGCCCGCCGACGGCATCTCGCGCTCCTCGGCCGGCGAGCAGTATCGCGCCGGCGTCTCGTTTGCCCCGCTCGGCAACACCGTCCGCGGCGAGGTCAGCCTGGGCTGGGGACGGCAGCGGCCGACCGTCGCCCAACTGCCCGACCTCGATGGCGTGCTGATCGACGCCAATCTCGCCTGGCGCGCCTCGGCGCTGACCACCGTCCTGCTCACCGCCCAGTCGACCTTCATCGACTCCATCGCCGTCGGCTCCAGCGGCGGGCTCGCACGCCAGCTCGGATTTGAGGTGCGCCATGTCTTCTGGCGCCGGCTGATCGGCAGCGCCGGCGTGCGCTATACCTCGACGCCCTACGAGGGCGTCGATTTGATCGAGCGCGAACTCGTCGCTGAGCTTGGCCTCGACTACTATGTCGGTCGCGACACCATCCTGTTCGGCCGCTACCAGCACATCGCCTTCGACAGCACGCAGCCGGCCAGCGACTCGAACGCCGACGTTGTGCGCCTCGGCGTGCGCGTGCGCTACTGACGGCGCGGCGCCGCAGCCAAAAGCTTTGCAAGTTCCCCGCGCAGGGTTGGACCCAAGTCGTCGCGTTCCAGCGCGAGCGCGATGTTGGCCAGCAGGAACCCCATGCGGCCACCGCAGTCGTAGATGGTGCCGTCGAAGCGCACCGCAAAGAACGGGTCGCGCTCGGCCAGCCTTTTCATGGCATCGGTGATCTGGATTTCGCCGCCAGCCCCCTTCTCGCCGCGTTCGAGAATGGGAAAAATCGTCGGCTCAAGGATGTAGCGCCCCGAGATGTGCAAGTTGGAGGGTGCCTGTCCCGCTTTTGGTTTCTCGATCATGGCGGTGATGCGCGAGACCTTGGCGCTGGCATCCTCGAGGCCGACGATGCCGTATTGATGCGTCTCCTCGGGCGGCACCGGAGCCACGGAAATGTAGTTGCCGGGCTGATCCCGATAGGCCTCTATCATGTCGCCGATGCACGGTTTGGCGGCGTGATGCAAGACGTCCGGCAACAACAGCGCAAAGGCCTCCTCGCCGACAATTTCGCGGGCGCACCACACCGCGTGCCCAAGTCCGAGCGGGGCCTGCTGGCGCGTGAAGCTGGTTTGCCCCGCCGCCGGCAGGTCGCGCCGCAGCGCCGCCAGCTCTTGCGTCTTGCCGCGCTCCTCGAGCGTGCGCTCCAATTCGTATTGGCTGTCGAAGTGATCCTCGATTGGCCCCTTGTTGCGCCCGGTGACGAAAATGAAATGTTCGATGCCGGCGCTGCGCGCCTCCTCCACCACGTGCTGAATGATCGGCCGATCGACCACGGTCAAAAGTTCCTTGGGCACGGCCTTGGTCGCCGGCAAAAACCGGGTTCCGAGCCCCGCCACGGGGAAAACAGCCTTGCGAATGGGCTTTCGCGATTTGTTCATGCTTGTTAACTCAATCTCGGGCAGGGTATGAGCGCTTCGTCGGCGGCCACTGTAGCGCATCCGGCGCGGCCGAGGAAAATCGAGGCCGCCGCGAGGGCTCCGGCAGGACGCCAATGGGATCGACAGCATGCGTGCGCTTGTGACCGGTGGGGCGGGCTACATCGGCAGCCACATGACGCTTGAGCTTTTGGACGCGGGCCACAGCGTCGTCGTGCTCGACGACCTGTCGACTGGTCGCGCCGCCGCCGTACCCGCCGCTGCCACCTTCGTGCGCGGCGACGTTGGCGATCAAACCTTGCTGCACCGCCTGCTCGAGGATGGCGTGGAGGCGATTTTGCATTTTGCCGGTTCCATCGTGGTGCCGGAGTCGGTGGCAAATCCCCTCGCCTATTATCTTAACAACACCGTGAAGTCGCGCGCCTTGATCGAGACGGCCGTCGCCACCGGCGTGCGGCATTTTATTTTTTCCTCCACCGCCGCCGTCTACGGCATGACCGGCAGCGCTGCCGTCGCCGAAACCGCCCCGCTCAAGCCGCTTTCGCCGTACGGCAGCTCCAAGCTGATGACGGAAATGATGCTGGCCGACACCGCACGCGCGCATGCGCTCACCTACGTCGTGCTGCGCTACTTCAATGTGGCCGGCGCCGACCCGCTGGGGCGCTCTGGACAATCGACGCCGCGCGCAACGCACCTCATCAAGGTCGCCTGCGAGGCCGCGCTCGGCAAGCGCAGCCACCTCGACGTCTTTGGCACTGACTACCCGACGCCCGACGGCACCTGTGTTCGCGACTATATCCAGGTGAGCGATCTGGCGCGCGCGCACAGCGCCGCCCTGGCCTACCTCGCGGCCGGCGGCGCCAGCGACACCTTCAACTGCGGCTACGGGCGCGGCTTTTCGGTGCTGGAGGTCGTCGAGGCCGTCAGGCGCGCCGCGGGCCGGCCGTTCGACGTCCGCTTCGGCGCCCGCCGCCTCGGCGATCCGGCCCAGATCGTGGCCGGGTCGGAGAAAATTCGCAGCACGCTTGGCTGGGCCCCGGCCTACGCTGACCTTGATGTCATCGTCCGCCAAGCGCTCACATGGGAAGACCACCTCGGTGCCGCACACCCCTGACGGAGACCTGCGTTCCGCTATGCTCAAGTTTACAGTAAAGGTTGCGCTGACGGCGCGAGGAGAGTTTGTCCCGGCCCGGACAGCAGCCGCACGGCGCCGGCTTGCGGTTGGGATCATCATGATCCCCATCATGGCCCTGGTCTGGCTTGCCGGCACGGCGCCCAGCCGGCCGGTCCTGGCCCAGGCCGACGCGGGCTATCGGAGCTTCCTGACCGAGCTGTGGCCCGAGGCCCAGCGCATGGGCGTCTCGCGCGCCACCTTCGATCGCGCCTTTGAGGGCGTCGAGCCCGACCGATCGCTGCCCGATCTGCTGCTGCCCGGCCAAGAGGTCAAAGGTCAGCCGGAGTTCACCCGCACGCCGGCCCAGTATCTTGACGCCGACTACCTCGGCCGCCTCAGCGAGCAGGGCCGCGCACTCCTCAAACAACACGCCGCACACCTGGAAAAGATCGAGACGGAATTGGGCGTGCAGCGCCAGTTCGTGTTGGCGATCTGGGGTCGCGAAACCGCCTTCGGCAGCCATCGCTCCAACTACTATGTGATCAAGGCGCTGGCCACCCAGGCCTATCTGGGGCGCCGTAAGGACATGTTCCGCACCGAACTCCTCTACGCCCTGAAGATGCTCGAGGACGGGGTGCGCACCCGCGAAAACATGACGGGGTCGTGGGCGGGCGCCATGGGCCTGACGCAGTTCATGCCGTCGGAATACTACACCGTCGCCTATGATCTCGACGGCGACGGGCGCAAGGATATCTGGACTTCGACGGGCGATGCGCTCGCCTCCGCCGCCAATCAGTTGCGCGCCAAGGGTTGGGTCCCCGGACAGAGCTGGGGCTACGAGGTGCGCCTGCCCCCGGGCATCCCCTGTCTGCTGGAGGGCCCGGACAATCGCCGGCCGCTCAAGGATTGGGTCACGATGGGGGTTAGCCGCGTCGCCGGCGCCTTTCCCGCCGCCGTGCTGGAGGCCCCGGCCTTCTTGCTGATGCCGGCGGGCAGCCATGGCCCCGCCTTCCTGGCGCTTGAGAATTTCCTGGTCATCAAGGCCTACAACATGTCGGACCTCTACGCGCTGTTCGTCGGCAACCTCGGCGATCGCATCGGCGGCGGGCAAGCCTTCGCAACGCCCTGGGCCGACCTCAAACAGCTCTCGGCCACGGCGATCCAGGAAATCCAGACGGGGCTCAAAAAGTTAGGCTACGACGTGGCCAAGATCGACGGCAAAGCCGGCATGAACACTCGCTCCCTGATCGGGGTCTACCAGAAGGCGAGCAACCTCAAGGTCGACTGCTGGCCGACCGAGGCCGTCGTCAAACATTTGCGCGCCAACCCGCAACTCAAAGCCTCCGCGGCCGGCACCCCGGCCGAGACGGGCGCGACGGCGCCACGCTAGAATTTGGGGGCAAAGGACGCCCAGACCAGCCGCCATAGTCTCAGGCCCCAGGTGTCTCTGCGGCCAGCGTCCCTTGGCACCCTCGGCAGCGTCCCTTGGCAGCGCCGCTGGCCCGGCAGACCCAGCCTTCCGGGCCCAGCCTTCCGGGACCAGCCTTCCGGGACGAGCCACCTTGCGAGGGCGCGCGAACTTGAGCATGCTGGCCGGCCCCGGGCCGCCGTTTCGAGCGTTGCCATTTGGGCCGTAACTGCGTGGTTGGTATTGGGTGGGCGCTTTTGTCGGTATGGGGGGCCAACGTGGGGCGACGCCCGCCGATGCGCCCTCAAAGTTTAGGCGCGAAGGTTCGCGAAGGTTTAAGTGAGAAGGGTTCAAACGAGGACTATGCCGCCCACATTGCACGTCCTACTGGCCGTCCTCTTGATCGCGCTCCGGTTTACCACCGGCGCCGCGGCGCAGGAGGGACCGTCGGGGACCAGTTATCTCACCCCCTTTCCCGAGGGCGACACCTATAAGCTGCAGGCCTACGGCGATGCCTTTGCCGAGGGCTTGATCGAAGGCCTGAACGAAGCCTTCGCCGGCGACCGCCGCATCCAGGTGGCCCGCAAGCATCGCCCCCTGGCCGGCATCGCGCGCGCCGATTTCGATAGCGAAATGAAGACCGAGGAAGCCTCGCGCGAGCCGCTGCACATCGCCGTGATCATGATCGGCTATGGCGATCGCATTTCCATCCGGCAGGACGCGCGCGAGCGCTTCGTGCTGGGCTCGCCGGAATGGCGGGAGGAATACGGGCGCCGCGTCGACCGCTTCATCAAGATCCTGAAACGGCGCAATGTCGGGCTCTATTGGGTCAGCCAACCGATCATGCGCCGCTACGAGGTCAATGATCCCACCCAAATGATGAACGACATCGTGCGGGACAAGGCCTACCTCAACGGCATCAAATTCATCGATATTCAGGCGCAATTTGCCGACGAGGCCGGTAACTACTCCGCCTACGGTCCGGACCTTACGGGCCGCCAGCGCCTGTTGCGGGAGGCCGACGGGATGGGCTTCACCTTCGCTGGCAATCGCAAGCTCGCCCTCTTCGTCGAGCAGGAAATCAAGCGCGACCTGTCGCAGGCCCGCAAGGAAAGATCGATCCCGCTGGCCGGCAGCGAAAGCGAACAAGACCGCATCAGTGCCTTGCGGCCACGCCCGCCCGCCGAGCCGGAGACCGCGGGCGGCGGCAAGACCGGCGCGGGGAACGCGCCGGAGGCCAAGGCAGCCGCGGCGTCGGGCGCGTCGACCACGGGGCCGGCAATGGACGGCGCCTTGGACCAGAAGGCCGACAACGGCCGCATCACCTTAAAGAGCATCAGCGCCGCCGGGCGCGAGGAATCCTTCACCCTCGACCTGCCCAGACCGGCCATTCCCTCCGCGGTGGTGGCGCTGGTGACCCGCAATCAATCGAGCGAGCGTCCCGCTTCGATGGGCGACGTCGTCGCCGACGAGATCGGCGGTGGGCTCGTCGTCTTGAGCTCGATTACGCCGGCGACCAGCGGCTCGGGCTTGAACCGGCGCCAGGCCCCGAGCCAGGCGCCCTACTATCATGTGCTGATCAAGGGCGAGCGGCTGCCGACAAAACCCGGGCGGGCCGACGACTTCGGTTGGCCGCGCGTCGAGCCCGACATCCCCGAGCCCGAACCGGTGCGGCGCGCGCGACCAAACCCGCCCAAAGCCGCGGCGCCGCCGCGTAGCTGAACCCATTGCCGGGCCCGGCAGCGGGAAGACGAGCCGCAGCGCGCGCCCGCGCCCTTAAGCCGTTGCGGGGCCTCGCGCCGGGGCATTTGGCCGACGGCGACCGCGCTCGAGCCGGCTGCGCTGGCCGCGCTTGCTCGCTACACCTTCGATCTTGCGCAACACCGTCTCGAAGGCGTCGCGCAGCGCCATGGTCAGCTCTTCGCTGGCGTGGCTGCCGACCCGCTCGTGACAGACCACAATGGGCCGTTGGCGGGGAACCCCGATTTCGATCTTGATGCAGTAGACTTTTGGTTTGAGCGCCGTGCGCTGGGTGGCCTCGAGCACGACGCGGCAGCTCGTCATGCGCTCGAAATGCTTCTCCAGTTTGGCAACCTTTTCGCGTACGCGCTGCTCGATGGCTTCGCTTCTCTGGATCCCGTGGAAATGCACCTCGACCGGAGCGTTCATGGGTAAACCCTGCCTGCTGAGATCGGACACGGCATATCTCAGCACGTAGGGCGGGCGCTGGCCAGATCAAGAGCGCGCTTTCGTTTAAGATTTTGCGCCGCAGCGCCCACCGCCTTAGCGGGCGAGGTCGCTCCGGCCCATCAGGAAGCTGTCAATGGCGTGCGCCGCCTGCCGGCCCTCGCGAATGGCCCACACCACCAGGCTCTGGCCGCGCCGGATGTCGCCGGCGGCAAACAGCTTGCTCCTGCCCTTGAGGCGATAATCGCGTTCGTTGGCATCAAGCCCCTTGAAGCGCCCGCGCGGCACCACGCTGAGGCCCAGCTCGGCCACCAGGTCACTTTCCACCGGGCCGGAAAAACCCATGGCGAACAGCACGAGGTCGGCCGGCAGCTCGCCCGCGCTGTCGGCAACAGGCCTGAGCGAGGCATCGACCTGCGCATAGAGCAATTTTTCCACCTTGCCGTTCCGGCCGGCGAAGCCCGTGGTGGCGATCGAGTACTCGGTCTTGGCGCCCTCGGCCTGGCTGGAAGAGACGCGCAGCTTCAGCGGCCAATGCGGCCAGGACAGCGCCTTGTTCTCCTTGGCGGGGGGCTGCGGCATGATCTCCAGCTGCGTCACCGACTTGGCGCCCTGCCGGAACGACGTGCCGATGCAGTCGCTGCCGGTGTCGCCGCCGCCGATGACAATGACGTGCTTGTCCTTGGCCGTGATCTGCGGCTCGTCACGCTGCGGCTGACCCGCAACGCGCCGGTTCTGCTGCGGCAGAAACGTCATGGCGAACACCAGGCCGTCGAGCTCGCGGCCCGGCGATTTCTCGAAAAAGTCGAACGGTTGTTCCGAGCCTCCCGCCAGCAGCACGGCATCATGCTCGGCCTCGAGCCGTTGCGCCGGCAGGTCGCGACCGACATGAACGTTGCTGTGGAAGACGACGCCTTCGGTTTCCATCTGCTGCACGCGGCGCTCGACGATGCTCTTTTCCATCTTGAAGTCGGGAATGCCGTAGCGAAGAAGCCCACCGGCCTTGGCGAACTTCTCATAGACATGGACTTCATGGCCGGCGCGCGCGAGCTGCTGCGCGGCGGCGAGGCCCGCGGGGCCCGAGCCAATGACGGCGACCT
>DATMZT010000091.1:0-22049 GCA_035573335.1 Hyphomicrobiaceae bacterium
AAATGCACGCCCACCGGCAAACCATCCCCCGTCCAGTGAAGCGGCACGCTCATCGCCGGCGTTCCAGTGGCGTTGTGAACCGGCGTAACACCCAGGTACTCGGTGACCCGTTCGGTGAATGCCGCCACGTCACCGTTCATGTCGAAATGGCCGAGGCGCGGCGGCGGCGCGGCCACCACCGTCGATAGAATCACATCATAGGTGGTGAGAAATGCCGCCATCTTTCGCCCCGCCGTGTGTATCGCCGCGATCGCCTCGGCATACTCGACACCCGTGACCTTGGCCCCACGCCTGTAGACGGCCCAGGTCGCAGCCTCAACATCGTCTGGGTTTGGCTCACGCTGAAGCACTTTCCAACGCCAGCCGAGGGCACGCGCGGTGTTGGCGGCGGCGATCGTCGAAGTCTGTTGTCGCAGCGCCACCAGGTCGATTGAGGGATCGGCCTCCTCGACGACATGGCCCAGGTTCTGGCACAGTTTGGCGGCGCCGTCGATGGCGCGCAGGCACTCGGCATGGGGTTTAACGCGGCGATGGTCCGTGCGCATCAACGCAATTTTTAGTCGGCGCGGCGGCCGGTCGATTGCTTCCACAAATGTGCCGGCGGGCGACGGCGCCGTGTAAGGGTCACCTGGCTCGTAGCCGGCCGTGCAATCCAGCATCAGGGCGCAATCGCGGACGCTGCGGCTCAGCACGTGGCCGACCGACATGCCACCCCAACCTTCGCCCGCATCCGGCGCCAACGAGACGCGGCCGCGTGAGGGCTTGAGCCCAAACAGGCCGCACTGGGCGGCCGGGATGCGGATCGAGCCACCGCCGTCGGTCGCGTGGGCCACCGGCAGGATACCAGCGCTCACCGCGGCCGCCGCGCCACCCGAGGAGCCACCCGCCGAGTGCGCGAGATTCCAAGGGTTTTTGCAAGCACCGTAAAGACGCGGTTCGGTATTGGGGCTCAAGCCAAATTCGGGGCTTGAGCTGCGGCCCATGAACACGAGACCCGCTTGTTTGCAGCGCCTCACGTAGGCACTGTCGTGGTCGGCGACAAAGCCAGCATAGATCCGGCTGCCGTAAGTCGCTGGTTCGCCGGTTTCGAAAAAACCCAGATCCTTGATGAGATAGGGCACACCCGTGAGCGGCCCCTTCGGCAACCCGGCCGCGACCGCCCGGTGCGCCTGTGCGTACTGCTGGTGAACGATGGCATTGATGGCCGGATTGACTTGCTCGGCCCGGGCAATCGCCACTTCGAGCACCGCTTTGGCGCTGAGTTCACCTTTGGCGATAAGCCGCGCAAGCGCGGTTGCATCCTGCTTGCGGTATTCGTCAAATCGCATGGCTTAGCCTCCCTCGCGCTCCATTCCTTCGCCGCCAGCGTGCAACCTGTCGAGAGGTTCGGCAAGACGCCTAACAGGCCGTCAGGCCGATGGCGACAGGCGTTGCTCGCGCTCGTCAGCCGCGTGAACGGCGGGATCGCGATCTTTCGCCTCCCCCAAGCCGCCGCCGCCCGGCGTCATGACCACCAGCCGCTCGCCAGCGTCTACCAGCTGCGTGCCTTTACCATTCAGTTTACGCCCCCCTTTGATCGCGACGGCGCCGGGGGCGCCGGGCTTGCCCCCGGCGCGGCCGCGCGGCGGAAAATCGATACGATCGAAGGCCGCCAGCAGCTCGAATGGCTGACCGATACCGCTTTCGATTTCGATGATCTGGCCGAGACCTCCCCGCGTGCGCCCGGCCCCTCCCGAACCTGGCCGCAGCTCCTTCTTCCAGAAAATCAACGGCGTGATGGCTTCGGCGATCTCGATGGGCGTGCCCTTGACGCCGGAGGGGTAAGCCGTGGCCGATAGGCCGTCCGCCCGCGGCCGCGCTCCCGTTCCGCCGTTGGAGGTGATCGCCATGCTGAATGCATAGTTACCACCGCGCCGACCCGGCAGGGGCCCGCGTACGATCAAGTTCCACAGACACGACGTGCCCTCGGCCGGTACGCGATCGGGAATGGCCTGGGCCAGACAGCCGAACACGACGTCGGGTAGCATCTGGCCGATTACGTGCCGGATACACACGGCAGCAGGTTTGGCGGCGTTGAGGATCGTCCCCGGCGGTGCCGATACGGTCAGGGGCGACAGCGATCCGGCATTGTTCGGGATTTTGCTGGCGACGATGCAGCCAAGCCCGAACACGGTGTAGGCCGTGGTGTAGGCGAGCGGGACATTGATGCCCCGGCGCGCCTGCGCATCGGTGCCGGCATAATCGACGTGAATACCCTCAGGCTTGATCGTGGTCGTGGCGCGCAACGTGATCGGACCGTCGAAGCCGTCGGTGGTCATACTGTTGGACCAGCTACCCTTCGGCAGGCCCGCGATTTCCGCCAACACGGCTTGACGGCTTTTGGCGCAAATGTGCTCGGCCAACAGGTCGAGCGTTTCAAGCTCGAACTCCTCCATCATTTCAACCAGGCGCGTGCAGCCCACGTCGTTGCACGCGGCCAGCGAGTAGACATCACCCACCGTGTCGATCGGTTGGCGCGTATTGGCACGCACCATCGCCATCAGGGTGTCGTTGATCCTGCCTTCGTCGAGGAGCTTGAGGAAGGGAATGTAGAGCCCTTCCATGAACACGTCGGTGCCGTCCGGTCCGAAGCCAATGCCGCCGATATCCATCAGATGCGAGGTGCAGCAGAAAAGGCCAACCAACCGCCCGCGATAGAAGCATGGCGTCGTGATGACGAAGTCGTTGAGATGGCCGGTGCCCAGCCAAGGATCGTTGGTAATATAGGCATCGCCCGGCCTCATGTTCTGCAGGCCGAAATGAGCAATGAAATGCTTGACCGATTCCGCCATTGAATTGACGTGACCAGGCGTGCCGGTGACGGCCTGTGCCAGCATGCGGCCGCGCGCGTCGAAAAGGCCGGCCGATAGGTCGCCAGCCTCGCGTACGATGGAAGAAAAGGCGGTACGCAGCAGGGTTTGCGCCTGCTCCTCGACCACCGCGACCAGACGGTTCCACATGATCTGCAAGTCGATGTCGTTCGGTTGCTTGCGCATGGACAGGCTCCTTAGTCCAGCTTCGGCCGCGCCGACAGGATCAGAGCTTCACCGGCGTCGACGACGACATCGAAGCTGGGCGAAACATAAGTCGACGTCCCCTCCTCGACGATCAACGCTGGTCCCTCGAGGTGGGTACCCGGCAACAGCGCTTTGCGATCGAACACCGCCACAACCTGTCTTCGACCCAATCGCGCGTCGAAAATCGAGCGCTCGCCCGCCGGCGGCGGCGCCGCTCGGGGTGGCGCGGAGGCGAGGCGCGCCGGCGCTTCGCTCTCGGTGCTGGCGAGCACCATCCAGCTCATGATTTCGATTTCCGCATCAGGGATGTGACGCGCAAATAGGCGGCCATACTCGCGCTCGAACGCCTGCCGAAACGTCACAACGTCGGCCGGCAGCAGGCGGCGATCGGGCAGGGCAACCATGATCTCGTGGCCCTGCCCCGCGTAGCGCATGAAGGCCGAGCGCCGCAGCCCAATCGGCCGCTCGCCCGCGGCGGCGCGGCAATGCGCGCTCGCATCCTGCACCAAGCCCTCGACGATGGCGTCGGCAGCGTCCGCGTCGAATTCGGACAGCAGCATGTGGCGTGAGCGCACCAGCTCGTAGGCCGCCGGCGCCGCAAGAAAGCCGAGCGCTGAACCAACCCCGGCATCCGGCGGCACGATAATGCGGCTGATGCCAAGTTTCTCCGCAATCCGGCTCGCATGCAGGGGGGCGGCGCCGCCGAAGGCCACCAGCGTGCGTTCGCCGATGGCGACGCCGCGCTCGATCGCATGTACGCGCGCGGCATTCGCCATGTTCTCATCGACGATTTCGCTGACGCCCACCGCGGCCTGTTCGCTGGTCTTGCCAGCAAGCTTGTTGCCTACGCCGTTGAGCAGGGCGGCCTCCGCCCGACCGGCGTCGATCTCGATCTTGCCGCCGGCGAAGCGTACCGGATCGATCTTACCGATGGCGAGATCGGCGTCGGTGACCGTCGCCTCGCTACCACCGCGGCCGTAGCAAGCAGGCCCTGGCTCGGCACCCGCGCTGTCGGGGCCGACCAGAATCCGCTGCAGGGTGTCCACGCGCGCAATCGAACCCCCACCGGCACCGATCTCGACCATTTCAATGACGGGGATGCGCACAGGCATGCCGCTGCCCTTCTTGAAGCGCGATTGGCGATCGAGCTCAAAGGTTCGCGCCTTAAGCGGTTCGCCATCATCGATGAGGCAGATTTTGGCGGTCGTGCCGCCCATATCGAAAGACACAATGCGGTGCTCGCCGCGCTCGAGCGCCAGCTGTCCGGCCAGAATCGCGCCACCGGCGGGGCCCGATTCGACGAGGCGCACCGGAAAGCGAGCGGCCGTCTCCAGGCTGGCGAGGTTGCCGCCCGAAGTCATCAAATGAATCGGATGGACATAGCCGAGCTCGGCCATCGTCTCCTTGAGGCGGCGAAGATAGCCAGACATCAAGGGCTGCACGTAGGCATTGGCGATTGCCGTCGAGCTGCGTTCGTATTCGCGCGCTTCGGGGCAGGCTTGTGATGACAGCGTCACCGCCAGGCGAGGGGTGATTTCGGCCAAAATTTCGCCGACCCGCAGCTCGTGGGCGGGATTGGCGTAGGCGTGGATGAAGGCCACGGCCACCGCGTCGATGCCGAGCTCGCCCAAGTGCCCGACAACCGCGCGCACGGCCTGCTCATCGAGGGGCAGCCGAACGCGGCCGCGCACATCGATGCGCTCCGGAATCGTGAAGCGCAGTTCACGCGGCACCAGTGGCACCGGCTTCACGATATTGATGTCATACTGATCGAACCGGCCCTCGTCCGCGATCTCGATGACGTCGCGGAATCCCTCCGTCGTCAGCAATGCGGTCTTGGCACCCTTGCGCTCTATGATGGCGTTGGTCGCGAGCGTCGTGCCGTGAACGAACACGGCGATATCGCTGAAGGCGAGCCCAGCACTCGCCAAGATGTCGCGCACGCCCGCAATGACGGCCTGCTCGGGGGCACGCGGCGTGGTCAGCAGCTTGCTGACCAGGCGCCGCTTGCCGATAAGCAGGACGATATCCGTGAAAGTGCCGCCGATATCGACGGCCAGCCGAGCAGCCACTGAGGTCTGACGCATAGTGATTTCCGCTCACGATCGGCGTGCATCAGAGCGCAAGCGGGCAACCCTCGCAAGGGGCGGCAACGTCTTGACGCTTGCCCGCCATCTTTCTCGCTAACGCCGGCAATAGTCGCATTCGTCGCGCTCAATCGGCCGTCCAGCCCCCGTCGACCACAAGTGCCGAACCGGTCATTAGCGCGGAGGCGTCGGAGGCCAAGAAGAGAATGGCGCCCATCAGATCGTCGACCGTGCCCAGCCGTCCGAGCTTGATCTTGGAGACGACCTCGTCGCGAAACGCGCTGTTTTGAAAGAACGGGCGCGTCAAAGGTGTGTCGAGAAAGGTCGGTCCGAGCGAGTTGACGCGGATGTTGTGTGGGGCAAGTTCGACGGCCATGGCCTTAGTGAACCCCTCCATGGCGTGCTTGGAGGCGCAGTATACGGTACGGTTGGCGGCTCCGACGTGACCCATCTGCGATGACACGTTGATGATCGAGCCGGGTTGTGCCGTCTCGATCAAGCGACGCACCACGGCTTGCGCGACAAAGTAGGCCGCCCGCACGTTAAGCGCCATGATGGCATCGAAGTCGTCGATCGTCACGTCAACCAGGGGCTTGGGACGATTGGTGCCCGCATTGTTGAGCAGAATGCCAAAGGGCGCCGTTGCCGCCATCGCCCGCTGCATGGCGGCAAGATCGGTGACATCGAGAAGCAGCGCATCGGCGGCCTGGCCGCGCGCGCGGATTGCCGCCGCCGCCGCCTCAATCTCCGATTGCGTGCGCGCGGCGAGGGTAACGTGCGCCCCCGCCTCGGCCAGCACGAAGGCAGCGGCTAAGCCGATGCCCCGGCCGGCACCCGTCACGAGCGCGCGCTTGCCGTCGAGGCGAAAGGAAGGACGCGCCGGCACCTGCATAGCTTACTCCGCCGCCGCCGCGTAGGGCACGTTCCTGCCGCCATAGCGGCGGACACGCACATTGGCCTGTTCCGCATGGCCAAAGAAACCTTCGAGCACGCACAGGCGCGAACACACCTCGCCGACCTCGGCGGAGGCCTGATCGGTCAACACCTTCTGATAGGTGCAGGTCTTGAGGAATTTGCCGACCCACAGCCCGCCGGTATAGCGAGCGGCTCTGCGCGTGGGTAGTGTATGGTTGGTGCCGATCACCCTGTCGCCGTAGGCGACGTTGGTGCGCGGACCCAGGAACAGTGCGCCGTAGTTCTGCATGTTCTGCAGAAAGTAGTCGGGATCCCGCGTCATGACCTGCACGTGCTCGGAGGCGATGCGGTCGGCCTCGCCCAGCATCTGCGCCAAGTCATCGCAGACGATCACCTCACCCATGTCGGCCCAGGCCCGAGATGCGGCATCGGCGGTGGGGAGGATCTTGAGCAGCCGTTCGATCTCAGTCATGGTGGCACGCGCCAACGTTTCCGAGTTGGTGAGTAGCACCGCGGGCGAGGTGGGCCCGTGCTCGGCCTGACCCAACAGATCAGTGGCGCAGATTTCGGCATCGACGCTCTCATCGGCGATAATCAGCGTCTCGGTCGGGCCAGCGAGCAGATCGATACCGACGCGGCCGAACAGTTGTCGCTTGGCCTCCGCGACATAGGCATTGCCCGGGCCGACGATCATGTCGACAGGGGCAATGGCGTCGCAACCCAACGCCATCGCGGCAACCGCCTGCACGCCGCCCAAGACGTAGATCTCGTCGGCACCGCCGAAATGCATGGCCGCGACGATCGCGCCATTTGGCCCGCCCCTGTGCGGCGGGGCACAGGCGACGATGCGTTTCACCCCGGCCACGCGGGCCGTGACAATCGACATATGTGCAGAGGCGACCATCGGATAACGCCCGCCGGGAACGTAGCACCCGATCGAACTCACAGGGATGTGTTTGTGGCCGAGGATGACGCCGGGCAAGGTCTCAACCTCGAGATCCTGCAAGGTGGCGCGCTGCTTTTCGGCAAAGTTGCGCACCTGCGCCTGGGCGAATTTGATATCGTCGAGATCTCGCCGGGGCACCGCAGCTATGGCGCCCTCGATCTCGGCTGGGCTCAATTTGAAGGCTGGGGGTGACCAGCCATCGAACGTCTTGGAAAACTCGCGCACGGCCACGTCGCGGCGGGCTTCTACATCGGCAAGGATGGCTTCGACGCTCGCGCGCACCTGGGCGTCGGCCGCCTTTACGCTTCCTGCATCCATCCCGCGCTTCAGGTAGCGAACCATGACGCCCTCCTTGTCGGTTCATCGTCACCCCCGGGCAGCCCATCTGGCGCGTCCAGCATCGAGGCGCGACCGGGGTAACGGCTCTAAGGGCAGATGCCTAGCGCCATTTGCGGCACTTTGCACGACCTGTGTCGGTCGGGAACCTCTCCTAGCCGCAAGTGGGTGGCATGCGCGTGCGCCAAACTCGCGGAGCGGCACGCAACACCATCCTGTCAACGGCCAAAGGCGGCGCGGATCGGGTGACGCCCACGCGACCGGCGGCACCCCCATGAAGGGCCTGTGGTCGCCACCAGATTGCGATAAGATATCGGTTTTTCGAGAGCGAGCAACGTCGTGAACGACAACAGGGCCGACACGCCGGACACGGGCGGCGCCCTTGCGCAGCTGGAACGGGCGGAACTTCGCTACGTTCTGGAGCGGCTGTCGTTCGTGTTGTCTGCCACCGGGCTCGGGGTGTGGGAGCGCGATCTGGCGACCAATCGGGTCACGTGGTCGGAGACGATGTATCGCCTTTATGGGCGTACCTCCGAGCACTTTACCGGGTCGCCCGATCAGGTCTTGAGCTTTGTCCACCCCGAAGACCGCGCGCGGTTTCGCAGCGCCTATCAAGCCGCCATAGGCGGCGCAACCGATTCGTTCGAGCAGGAATATAGGATCGTGCGCTCGGACGGCGAAGTGAGATGGGTGCAGCGCCGCGGCCAGGTACGACGGGGCGCGGATGGCGTCGCTCGCTCGGTCCTCGGCGTGGCCATGGACATCACCGAGCGCAAGCTAGCGGAGGCCCTGAACGCGCGCTTGGCCGCCAGCGTGGCTGCAGCCGACGACGCGATTTTCAGCCTTTCGCCGGACGGAACGATCTTGTCCTGGAACCCGGCGGGCACGCGCATGTTTGGCTACGCCGCCAAAGAAATCATCGGTCAATCGGTGCGCATCCTGTACCCGGCGGGGGCGGACGCGGAATTCCAAGCGCGCTATGCACAAGTACGCCGCGGCGAGCATGTCCGAACCGAGGCCAGACGCATCCGCAAGGATGGTACATCGCTCAATGCCTCGATCACGCTTGCGCCGATCCTAAGCAGCGACGGCCGGGTCGCCGGCGTGTCGGCCGTGGTTCGCGATATCAGCGAGCGTAAACGCACGGAAGAGAAGCTGGTGGAAACCCTGGCGTTGCTGCTGCAAACCAGCAATCAGCGCAAACTCGCCCTCGTAGCCGGTCGCATGGCAACGTTCGAACTCGACCTCGAACGTGGGTCAATCACCTGTTCGGAAGAGATTTATGACCAGCTTGGCATCGGTCGCGACACGCCCATCCTCCACCTGCGAGATCTTGAGCCCTACGTTGATCCCGACGATCGCACGCGCCTGCGCCAACGCTGGAGCAAGCCAGAGGCAGAGGGCGCCATTTACGAGGATGAATTCAGGATAGTTCGTCCGAATGGCGACAAGCGTTGGCTATTGCTGCGCGCGCAAGCCTTCAACGACAGACATAGGCCATCGCACGTCCATGGCGTCAGCATGGATATCACCGAGCGCAAGGAGCACGAGGCCCACATCCGCTTTCTAATGTCGGAAATCTCCCACCGCTCGAAGAACCTGCTAGCGGTTGTGCAGGCCATCGCCGCGCAGACGGCTCGGGCCAGCAGCTCGTCAGCCGACTTCGCCGCGGATTTCAGTGCGCGCCTGAAGAGCCTGGCCTCCTCGGTCGATTTGTTGGTGCAGCAGGAGTGGCGCGGCGTATCGATGAAAGAGCTGGTGCATTCCCAACTTGGACACTACGGCGACACCAGCAACCGCGTCGAAATCAGGGGACCCAACGTCTTGCTGACCCCATTGTCTGCGCAGTACCTCGGCATGGCCCTGCATGAATTGTCGACGAATGCCGTCAAGTATGGTGCCTTGTCGGGTGCCGAAGGCCGAATCATGATTGCCTGGCAGTTGCGCAAGGTTCGTGACAAACGGCATTTCCAGATGACCTGGGTTGAACGGGGCGGCCCACCAGCGGCGCCACCCCAACACAAGGGCTTTGGCCACCTCGTCATCGAACGCATGGTGGCGGAGGCTTTGCAGGGCAAGGTGAAGCTGCAATTTGCTCCGGCGGGCCTATCCTGGGCCCTCGATGCGGACGCGGCCTCCATGCTGAGGGCCCTCTGAGCCGCTGCAGGGCGGCCGCGGCCGCCACTGGGCTTTTTTGGGGGCCTCTCCCCCGCTTCGCCCTGGTCGGGCGCCATCATGTCTCAAGGCTGCCATCAAGGCTGCGCCTTGAAAACACCGCGCGAAACGTTGATCATGCTGGGCCTGCAGACAGGGAGGCGCCATTGAGCGAAGTCGAACCCATACAGTTTAGCCCGCGCGCCAGTGCGGGCCTCGCAAGCAAGCCCACCTCTCTGCAGACCCCGCAGTCGTTACTCACGACCTTCGATCGCCGCGAACTCAACGAAATTCTGGCGCTTTACGGGCGCAAGGTCGCAGCCGGCGAGTGGCGCGATTACGCCATCGACTTCGATCGCGACAAGGCGGTGTTTTCGGTGTTTCGCCGAGCCAGCGAAATACCGCTCTATCGCATCGAGAAGCAGCCGCGGCTGGCGCGCCGGCAGGGTGCCTATAGCATCGTCACCGCGACCGGATTGGTGCTCAAACGCGGACATGAGTTGCAACGCGTGTTGGGTGCCTTGGAAAAGACCGTGCGGCTGGCAAGTTATTGACGGGCCGAGGCTGGCCGCAAGCCCGAGGGGCTTGCGCGTCGTCGGGGGCACGGGGGTCAAGCGGTCTGGCCCGGCCGCCCCGAGCCCGCGCTGCACCAGCCAGTGGCGAGGTGATCCAGCGGCCTCCGGAGCCTCGGGGACGGTGCGGCCAACGCGAACGCGCGCCGGCCCCTGGAAACGGGTTGCGATCGCCGGGGCTGAACACCGCCCGCCGCAGACGCACCCTGCCCCCGTTTAGCCCCCGTTGCGGGGGTGTTGGCCTCGGTTTAGGGGCGTGCCCTTTCCGTTGGTGGGGTTCGGTCGCCCGCGCCGAGCGGCATCTGCATCAAGACGCTGTCGAGCCAGCGCCCGTGCTTGTAGCCCACCGAATGGATGGTGCCGCAGAAGGTAAAGCCCATTCGCCGATGTAGCGCAATCGAGCGGTGTTGTGCCGAATCGCCGATGACGGCCACCATCAACCGGAATCCCTCCTGCACGCAGGCATCGATTAGTCCGCCGAGCAGAAGCTGGCCGACGCCTTTGCCCTGGGCGCCGGGGGCGACATAGACCGAGTCTTCGACCGTAAAGCGGTAGGCGCGGCGTGGCCGGTAGGCATTGGCATAGGCATAGCCCAGCACCTGCCCCTCAAGCTCGGCCACGAAATAGGGGTAGCCGGCCTCGGTAATGGCCTTGAAACGCCGCAGCATTTCCGCCTCGTCGGGCGGCTCGAGCTCGAAGCTCGCCGTCCCAGCCGCCACGGCGGGACCATAGATGCCGCAGATCGCTGGGACGTCGGCAGTTAGCGCCGGGCGCAGATGGGGTTTGGTCATGGGGCAGGGCAAGCATTCGGGGGCAGGGCAAGCATTTGGGGCGGCCGTCGTCCTGCCGGCGGCCCGCAAGTCATGCCTGAGGCGCTGCGAAAATGCAAAGGGCCCCGCTTGCGGCAGGGCCCTCGCTGATAAAGCCAATGCGCGCGGCTTATTCGCGATTGCCGAACAGCTGCAGCATCATCACGAACATGTTGATGAAGTCCAAGTAGAGGTTGAGCGCACCCATGATCGCGGCCTTGCTCGCGGCTGCCACGTTGCCGGCCACCTCGTAGTAGCCATCCTTGATGCGCTGGGTGTCGTAGGCGGTGAGGCCCGCAAACACCAACACGCCGATGACGGAGATGGCAAACTGCAGGGCACTCGACTGCAAGAACAGGTTGACGAGGCCCGCCACGACAATGCCGATCACGCCCATGATCAGGAATGAGCCCCAACCGGACAGGTCGCGCCGGGTGGTGTAGCCATAAACGCTAAGCCCGCCGAACGCGGCTGCCGTGACGAAAAACACCCGTGTGATCGACTGCCCCGTATAGACCAGGAAGATCGAGGACAGGGACACGCCCATGGCCGCCGCGAACAGCCAAAAGGCGATCTGAGCTGCGCCGACGCTCATCTGGTAGATGCGGAACGAGAGGAAAAACACGAATGCCAGCGGCGCCAGCATGACCACCCACTTCAGCGGCGAAGCGTAGATCGCATACCCGAGCGGCGTCAGGTACATGCCCCGATGCAGTGCCAGGCTCGCCCCCGTCGCCGACTGGGCGGCGAGCGCAGGATCCGTGGTGATGGCGTATGAGAATATGATGTAGGCGACGATGCCAGTTACGGCGATGCCGGCCGCCATGTAGTTATAGACCTGCAGCATGTAGGCGCGCAGGCCCTCGTCAACCGCAACCCCGGTGCGCGCGGCGGTGGCCTGCGCATACCTGTTGTCGTATTGGGCCATAGGATCCTTCCCTTCAACTTTAGGCGAACCCTTGGTTCGCATCTAGATTATGGCGACGGGACCTGCTGCTTGCAAGGACCGGCGCCACAAATGCGATCTTGAACATGGGTAACCTCAGCCGCCCGGGCAAGAGCGGCCTAGTCCGCCCGCAGGTAGGGAATGGTCGGCGCCCGGAGCACGCGCCACGTGCCAAAGCCGCCGAAGGCGGCCACCAGAACCGTCGCCAGCAGCATGGCTTCCAGCGCCGCTCCCAAGGAGAAGGTAAATTCCAGCTCCATCACCCGCGTAACCGCCAGCCAGGCAGCCGCGGTGCCGATCAGGAAGGAAATGAACGATGTTAACAAAGCCAGAATGACATACTCGACAAGATGCGACAGGAGAATGCGCCGACGCGTTGCACCCAAGGCCTTGAGAATGGCCGCCTGCTGAATGCGGCGGCGCTGTGCCGTCGCCAAAGCGCCCGCCAAGACCAGGGCGCCGGCGATCAGGGTGACACTGCCGGCCGAGCGCACGGCCACCATGACGCGCGCGAAAATGACGCCAAAGGCATCAATGGCATCCTTGACCCGGATCGCCGTGGAGGCCGGAAAGGCGCGGCCGATCGCCTGGGCCAATTTGGCCTCCGCGGCGAGCGGGGCGTCCTTTGGCAGTGTGACGGTGGCAAGCAAATTGTGCGGCGCTCCTTTGAGGGTGTTGGGCGAGAAGACCAGCACGAAGTTCAAGGACAGGCTTTCCCACTTCACCTCACGTAAGTTGGCCACGCGCGCCGTGACGTTGCGGCCAAGCACGTTGACGGTCACGGTATCGCCGATCTTGAGGCCAAGCCCGTTGGCGATCTCGGCCTCCAAGGAGACCAATGGTTCGCCGGCATAGTCGGCCGGCCACCATTGTCCGGCGACGAGCTTGGAGCCGGCAGGGACCGTCTCGGAGTAGCTCAGACCGCGATCGCCATTGAGCACCCATTGCGCTTCCGGCGCCGCCTTGACTTGCTCGGCCGGACGTCCGGCGATCTGCATGATCCGACCGCGCAGCATGGGCGCTTGCTCAACGTGCGCCTCGGGTACCTCACGCCCCACTAGCTTGTGGAAGGCGTCGCTTTCCTCGCGCTTAAGGTCGAGAATGAAGTAGTTGGGGCTGCTGTCGGGCAACCGTTCGGTCAGCTCGGCAATCACGGAGCGGTCGACGAGGGCGACCGTCACCAACAGCGAGAGGCCGGCACCCAGCGACATCACCACCGACCGCGTCAACCCGCCAGGGGCGCCGAGGTTGCCGATGGCCAGCGCCAGCTCCGGTTGCCGCGGGCGTTTCATACCCCTTGCCACCCGTGTGACCAGGGCGCCAAGACCGCCAAAGATGGCAAAGACCACGATCACGCCGAGGCAGGAATAGAAGGCCAACAACCTCGCCTCGGAGCTAAAGATGGCAAAAGCGGCCAAGAGCGCCCCGACACACGCCGTCATGGCAACAATGCGCCAACGCGGCAGCACCGACTCGGGCGCCGCCTCGTCGCGAAAGAGCACCGCCGCGGGCACCTGCTCGGCGCGCCCGAGCGGCCACAGACTAAACAGCAATGAGACCAGCAGTCCGTAGGCGGCCGCCGTCAGCAGGCTGCGGCCCGTCAGCGCGATATCCGCCTTGATCGGCAAGGCGTCTCCCAGTGCGGCGGTTAGGCCGAGTGGAATCAGCATGCCAAGCAGGCTACCCGAGACGATGCCGATGGCGGTGATAAACAGCACCTGCAAAAGGTGCACGCCGAAGATAATGCGGCGGCCGGCGCCGAGGCTTTTGAAGGCGGCGATGACCTTGCGGCGACGGTCGAGGTAGGTGGCCACCGCATTGGCGACGCCGACACCGCCGACGAGCAGTGCAGCCAAGCCGACGAGTGTGAGGAACTGTCGCAGTCGTTCGAGTGTGCGCGACACCTGGGGCGAAGGATCGCGACGGTCGCGAATGCTGAAGCCCGCCTCGGGCAGGGCCTCTTTGACGGCGCCGCGAAAGGCCGCGAGCCGATCGGCAACGCCAGCTCCATCCGGGGCGAGTTTGAGCGCGTAGCGCCAGCTCACCAGACTGCCGGGATCGACGAGACCGCTGTTGCGCAAGGTGTCGAGTGAGACCAGCACGCGTGGGCCGACGCTGAGCCGCTCGGTGATGCGATCCGGTTCCGTCACGATACTGGCGCGGATTGGCACCTCGAGGCGGCCGATCGACAGGCTATCGCCGACCTTGAGGCCGAGGCGATCGAGGAGGATGGGATCAACGGCGGCGCCGACATCGTTGCGAACGGCCTCCGTAAGGGAGAGCCCCCCCGCCAGGGCGACACTGCCGACCAAGGGATAGTCGCCGTCGACCCCCTTGAGCTCAATCAGCGCCTGCTCCGCGCCGTCGGTGCGACGCGCCATGGCCCGCATGGTTGCGCTCTCGCTGACGCGGCCCTGCTGCCAGAGCCAATCCCGCTCCCGACCTTCCGCCTGGCGATGCGGACGCGCCAGGGCCACCTCGCCACCCAACAGCGCTTCCCCCTGCCGCTCAAAGCTCGAGCGCAGAGCGTCAGCCAGCGCGCCGACACCGGTGATGACCGCGACCCCGAGGGCAACGCAGGCGATGAAAATATAAAAGCCTTTGAGGCCGTTGCGCTGCTCGCGCAACGCCAAACTCAGCAGCAGGGGTAGGCGTCGGCCGGCGGCGTGGGCCTTCAGCTCGGAGACGGCGACCGTCATGCCGATACGAGCTCCGCCCCGGAAATTGAGCCATCGTGCATTTGCACGACCCGGCCGCACCGCCGCGCCAGGCCGGGATCGTGGGTGACGAGCAGCAGCGTCGATTGCCGACGCCGCTGCAGCTCGAACAGGAGATCGACCACATGCGCACCGGTTTTGCCGTCGAGATTGCCGGTTGGCTCGTCGGCGAGAATGATCTGCGGCCGCGGGCTCAACGCGCGCGCAATCGCCACGCGTTGCTGTTCGCCACCCGACAGCTGGGCGGGAAAATGATCGGCACGTTGCGCTAGGCCGACTTCGGTCAACATCTCGCGCGCGCGCTCGAAAGCATCGGGCTTGCCAGCAAATTCGAGAGGTAGAGCCACATTCTCGAGTGCCGTCATGGTGGGCACCAGATGGAAAGCTTGGAAGACGATGCCGATGTTTGCCCCACGCACGGCTGCCAGCCGATCCTCGTCGAGGCGAGAAAAGTCGTGTCCCGCCACTACCACCCTACCGGAGGTGGCGCGCTCGAGGCCGGCCACCACCATCAATAAGGAGGTCTTACCCGAACCGCTTGGGCCGACGATGGCGACCGCCTCGGCACCAGCGATTTCAAGCGCGACCTCCTTCAAAATCGCTACCGGGCCGGCGCGGCTCGGCAACGTCAGGTTCACGTCGCTCAGAGAAATCAAGTTTTTAGACACGATAATGCGAACTCCATAACCCAAGGCCTTGTCGCGAGCTTGGCGAATTTCTACGTCACTCTGAGCGCGAATGGGGATCATGCGATGCCGACCATGCCATCGAATGCGAGGCTGTTGAACATGGTGCTTCGCGTTCTCCTCTGCAATTGGCTGCTCGCGGCGTTGCCGCTCGAGGCTGCGGCAGCCTCGACGAGACCAACACGCATCGTCGTGCTTGGCGATAGCCTGGTGGCCGGCTTCCAGCTCAAGGCTTCCGACGCCTTCCCCGCCCAGCTCGAACGCGCGCTCAAGGCGCGCGGGCATAGCGTGGAAATTATCAATGCAGGCGTTTCGGGCGATACCACGGCAGGCGGGCTCGAGCGCCTCACGTGGGCTATTCCCGATGCCACCGATGCCGTGATCTTGGAGCTTGGCGCCAACGATGCGCTACGCGGGCTCGATCCGGCGCTGGCAAAAGCAAACCTGGAAAAGATCATCCTCGCCCTGAAAGCCGGCGGCGTGGAGGTCCTGCTCGCTGGCATGCTTGCCCCGCGCAATCTCGGCGGCGCTTACAGTTCAGCTTTCGACGCCATCTACCCGGAGCTTGCCAAGCGGCACGGGCTGCTTCTTTATCCGTTTTTTCTCGACGGTGTCGCCTTTGAGGGTAAGTTCAATCTCGGCGATGGAATTCACCCCAACGGCAGCGGCGTTGCGGAAATCACGCGCCGGATCTTGCCGTTGGTCGAGCAGCTGCTCGACCGGGTGCGCAACAAGCGAGCCGCAGCACCAAAGGGCTAACGATGCCACGCCTGTTCACCGCGCTCGAGCTGCCGGAAGCGGTCCGCCTGCACCTGTCGCTCATCCGGGCCCCAATCACCGGCGCCAAGTGGGTCGAGGCCGAGAACATGCACATCACCTTACGCTTCGCCGGGGATATTGATGAGCGCACCGCCGATGATTTTGCCAATCGCCTGCGCGACATTAAAGCCGAACCTTTGGCGATAACAATTGCCGGGGTCGGCGCCTTTGCCGGCCGCGAGGCGCGCGTGCTCTGGGCTGGCGTGGACGGAGGCGCGGCCCTGGAGCATCTGCATCGTGCCAACGAGCGGGCCGCGCGCGCGGCTGGCCTCGAGCGTGATCCCCACGCCTTCAAGCCGCACGTGACGCTCGCCCGGGCCCGCGGGGTGCGGCCCCGCCTCGCCGCGCGTTTTCTCGAGGAAAACGGCGACCTGCAGCTGCTGCCCTTCGTGGCACCGCGCTTCGTTCTCATGTCGGCGCGGCCAGGCTCGGGCGGCCCGCCCTACGCCGTTGAGGAAGCCTATCCATTCGCTGAGCCCGCGCGCATGGGCGCCGGCTAGAGGAGCAAAGCATGGCCAAGACACTCGACGATGCGACACGCCACGGCATGGCCCAGCGCTTGCCGCGCTGGCAAACGGTGCAGGGCCGCGACGCTATCCGCCGCAGTTTCGTGTTCAAGGATTTCAATGAGGCCTTCGGCTTCATGGCACGGATCGCCTTGTTGGCTGAGCAAATGAACCACCATCCCGAGTGGACCAATGTGTGGAATAAAGTCGAGGTGACCCTTTCGACCCACGATGCCGGCGGGCTAACCGAACTCGATTTGAAACTCGCCGAGGCGATGGATCGCATCGCCGCCTGAGGTGAGCGGTTCAGCGCTGCCCATTGGGCGCATCCGAGCGCGATGGCAGCCGCTCCCGCCGGCTCGAGACCGAGCCCTGCGGCGGCTGATGGAGGTCGCGAACAATCGGTGCCGGTCTTTGCAACGCCGGTAAGGCAGCTGGATCGGCGAGAGGGTCGATACCCTCGGGCGAGCGCGGCTCAAGCGCGCCGGGAGTTGGCTCTTTGCCGTGGCCGTCGGCTGCGGCGGCGCCCAGCGCGCGCCCGGCAGCGAGCGGGCGGGCCGTCGGCGATAAGGCTGGCGGACGGCAAAGGCAACCCGTCACCAAGGTCTTGCGATACTTGAAGGCGGTCGGCAGCGCGCTGTAGGCGCGGCCGGTCAGGTCCATCATGGTCTCGACGCTGCCGCCCGGATTGAGGTGATAAAAGAGGCGTGCCTCCACGCCGCAGCTCGCCTGACACTGCTCGGCATCGCGCGCAAGACCACCTTCGGGGGTCGCGAAGCTGATGGGGAAATAAAACCCATCGCACAGACGCACGCACAAGGTCCGGTAGGTGCCGATGATGGAGCTGGCACCCGGGGCGGCGTCGGGCCGATAGCCTGGATAGGCATAGGGACTAAAGGCGTCGGGCAGGACGCCACCGGGGCCATGGGAGGGAGCGCTGCGGAATGCCCCGCCGAACGGGCTGGGGCGAAAATACTGCGCCTCGACGGCAGGGCTTGCGGCCGCAAGCGGCAGCAGTAGACTTGCCACGACAACGCGCGAGCCCATACCCAGGCGCTCCTTGGAGCGAGCCCAATGCTCGGCTTCGCCGCAATTGGCCCAGGCCATGCGGCCCAAGCGGTTTATGCGCGGCTTTTGTCAATTTTCTTTGAATTTTTGAGCGCCCGCCGCCCGTGGGCGGCCTCGCTCAACGCGGCGCCATGCGCAAGGCGCCGTCGAGCCGGATGCACTCGCCGTTCAGCATGGCATTTTCGCAGATGTGCACGGCCAGCGCCGCGTATTCGCCCGGATCGCCCAGGCGCGAGGGAAACGGTACGGACGCGGCCAGCGACTGCTGCGCCTCCGGCGATAGGCCGGCAAACATCGGCGTCAGAAACAGCCCGGGCATGATGGTAACGACGCGGATACCATCGCGAGAAAGGTCACGCGCCACCGGCAGCGTCATGGCGGCGACGCCGCCTTTGGAGGCCGAATAGGCCACTTGGCCGATCTGCCCGTCCTGGGCCGCCACCGAGGAGGTGCAAATCATGACGCCCCGCTCGCCGTCAGCATTGAGGGGGTTGGCTGCCTGCATGCCTATGGCCGACTTTGACAGCATCAAAAAGGTGCCGATCAGATTGACCTGGACGACCTTCGTGAAGCTGGCAAGATCGTGCGGCTCGATCGCGTTTGTCTCCTTGATGCGACGGGAGATGCGCTTGGCAATGCCAATGCCGGCGCAGTTGACGAGGATGCGCTCCTGCCCGTGCGCGGCGCGTGCGGCCGTGAGCGCGGCACTGACACTGGCCTCGCTGGTGACGTCGCAGGTGGCGAAGAGGCCGCCCAGCTCTTTGGCGATCATTGCTCCCGCTTCAGCGTTAAGGTCGAGGATGGCGACCTTGACGCCCTTAGCCGCCAGCGCCCGGGCGGTGGCGGCTCCCAAACCCGATGCGCCTCCGGTGACGACGGCGGGGGTGCTTTGGTCGAGCCGCATTGCGCTTTGCTCCTTTTTGATGATCAAGACTGAGGATCACGAGGTCCGGGCCTGCGCCTGTTCAGACCACATCCATTGCATCAGCACCCCAATCGCTGCAAGGACAAAGGCGATGGCATGCGGATAGGCACGCGGCAGGCCCGCTAAGCCGAGGATGGCCGCGATCAGCTCGGGAAACACGAGTAGAATTCCCGCGGCAAACAACAAAGCGGCATCAAGCAGCGTGCACTTGCGCAACAGGCGGCCCTGGAAGGCGAAGCCGAGCACGGCGATGCCGGCCAGGGTTTCCAGGGTCACAACGGCAATGTCGACCCAACTGCCGCCCTTCGGCCAGCGTCGCGAGCAGGCCAACACTCATGGGATCGCAAACGAACAGGAAGGGCACCAGAAAGGCCGGTAGGGTGGTGCGGTACGGGCTTCCACCGGTGAGGCCGCGGCGGCAAACGGTGACAGCGCTGTGGGGCGGGGAGACCTCCGACAGCACGGCGCAATAAAAGATGAACATGTGAGCGGCATAGTGCTTGATGAGCGCCGGCGCGGCGACGACCGCGCACATGATGTAGGAGCCCGTCACCGGCACCGCGAGCCCGACCACCCAGATGATCGCCGAGTGCGAAGGTGGCAACGGCAAGTAGGATGGTGCGCTTCAAGCGTTTCAACTCCCTAGCTAGGCGGGGCCCAGAAACTTGGCTCCGCCGCGGCCTCAGATCCGAAATGCATCGAGGGGGAAGGCCATGCGCCAGCAGCAATATCTACGCCGGCAGCTTGTCGGGGGCGAGCCGCAGGCTTAAACCGGCGTTGCCGATAGGGTCTCATGTCATGGACCAGCCAGTACCGCCGCTGCCCGCCCGGGGCTACTTTGCCATTGGCGCGGAGCGTATCTCGAAGGCCTTGAACCTCGGCAACATGATGCGCTCCGCACACGGATTTGGCGCCAGTTTCACCTTCACGATCGGCGCCAGCTACGCGGCCCTGGAAGCGCGATCAGATACCTCCAAGAGCAGCCAGCATTTGCCACACTACAACTGGAGAAGCGTCGCCGACCTCGCCCTGCCGGAAGGCTGCCGTCTTGTGGGGGTGGAACTGCTCGATCGGGCCATCGAGCTGCCAAGCTTTCGCCATCCGTTGCGCGCCGCCTATGTGCTCGGGCCCGAACGCGGCAGTTTGTCGGCGGAACTGGTCGCGCGCTGCGACTACCTGGTGCGGATTCCCTGCCACTTCTGCATCAACCTGGCGATGGCGGGCGCCATCGTCATGTACGATCGTGCCCGCTCGCTTGGGCGCTTTGCGGAACGACCCCTCCACGAGGGCGGGCCGGAAGGTCGCCACGCCCCCAACATTGCGCGAAAACGCAACCGCGCGGGCTCAGGCTGAGCGCGTCGCTTTGCGCAAACGCAGATAGAAGGCGCCCGCCCCACCGTGCCGCGTTCCCGCCGCGCCGTAGCTGAGCACGATCTGGCTGAGATCGGGTTGCGCCAGCCAAAGGGGCACACTGCGGCGCAGCACCCCACGCTGTCGCTCGCCCATGGCGGTGCCCAGGGGATCGCTGCGGTCCTCCTCGCGGCCTTTGCCGGTAATCACCAGCACGGTCTTCAGGCCGCTGGCGTAAGCGCGCTGCAGGAAGGCGCGCAAGCGGGCGTGCGCCTCGGCCTGGTATAGTCCATGTAGGTCTAGGCAGCCGTCGATGTCGGTCTTGCCCGCAACAATACGGCGCGCCTGGCGGCGATCGAGCACGTCGATGGTCGTCACGGCCGCCGGCCGCGCTACCGAGGCCGCGCCGGCAGCCCCCCCCTTGGGGGTGGCCTCGGGTCGGGGCTTGGAGCCACGCCCGAGCGGTGCGGCGGCATTCGCCGTCGCCTTTTGCGGCAAGGCGGCGGCCGCGACGCGCGATTTGCGTTTGAGTGGCACTGCCGTGCGCGTGGCTGCTTCCCAAAGCTCCGCCTCGTCGGAGCTGACGAGCCGGCCGCTGCGGCCCGAGCGGTGGCCGGCTTTGCTCATCGCGGTGTTTTGACGACGGTCGTCAGTCCGAAGCCGCCGGCGTCCGCCTCGACGGGTACTGCCTTCGGCAACAGCACGATGAACTTGCCGACGTGCTTGGTAACGCCAGCAAGCCGCCCGGCCGCCGTACCGGAGCCAAAATAGATATCGCCGCGCTCGGGGCCTTTGATGGCGGAGCCCACGTCCTGAGCGATCATCAGGCGGTTGAAGGCACCGGCTTTGTCGACATGGGTCATGTCGGTGCCCGTGACAAAGATCGGAGCGCCCAACACATGATAAGCGGTATCGACGGCAAGGCTTCGACCAGGGGTCAGCGGTGAATTCATCGCCCCGCGCGCCGCACTGGCTTCGGCGCCCTGCAGTTCACGGAAGAATACGTAGGAGGCATTCTGCCACATGACTTGTTTGCCGCGCTCGCGGTCAGCCTTGAGCCAGCTCGACAGTGCGCCCAAGGAGACTTTATCGGCGGCGAGCAAACCCTTCTCGATCAGGTAGCGCCCGATGGAGCTGTAGGGATGCCCATTCTTGCCGTCGTAGTGCAGCCGAATGTTTGATCCGTCGGTGAGCTTCACACGGCCTGAACCCTGAATTTGCATGAAGAACAGGTCGACGGGATCGGCCAGATAGATGAGCTCCAAGCCTTTGCCTTTGAGGGCACCGGATTCGATCTCGGCCCGCGTGGCGTAGGGCTCGGTGCCGGTTGCGGTCTTGCGCGCGTGGGTTAGCGTTTGTCCGCTCTGGGCGCGCTGCGTTTCGTCGACCAAATTCACCAAATCCGGCGGGCGCCGGTAGACCGGCGTCTGAAACGGGCCTTGCGGGCTGCGTGCGCCTTCCAGCACGGGCTCGTAGTAGCCCGTGAGCAGACCTTGCGGCCCCGAATGCTGCAGCGCATTGGCGATGAAATGCCGTTCGAAGAACGCCTTTGCCTGTTCCTTGCCGATGTGGGCCGTCAGCTTACCGGCCGCCGTGCAAGCCTCGATCAGTCCCCTTGGTGGGCCGGTAAGCTTGTCGCTGGCGGCACGCTCGCGCCCAGCCGCCAGCACGCGATCGCACGATTTCAGGAAGGCCTTGAACGCCGCCGCATGATCGTCCCGATCCCAGCCGGGGACCTGCGAAAACGCGAGCGGTTGGTAGGATAATGCCGGTGGCTTCATGCTGGCAGACTGCTTTTGGGCGGACGTCGCCTCCGCCTGCGCCGTAACGCCGACCACAAACGAGGCGAGCAGGAGATTAAAGGCCCGAGAGCTCGCACGCGTCGGCAAGCGGCAGTTCCCCCCAAAAGCCAAACTCTACCTGCTTGCCCGGCGGTTGCGGCTAATTTGCGGCTTGCGTTGCGATCAACTTCCAGTTCGGGTTACGCGAGGCCACCTCGCGGGCAAACGTCCAGATATCGGTCACCTCTTTGATCCGCTTGGGATCACCGCCAATCACCTCTCCAACCCGGTCGCGGGTGGCGGAAATCAACTCGCTCACGAATTTCACCGTCAATTGCGCGACCCCGCCCTTGAGCTCGGCTTCGACAATATCGGC
>DATMZT010000092.1:0-28876 GCA_035573335.1 Hyphomicrobiaceae bacterium
CTTGTTCTTGACGACTTTGACACGTGTCTCGTTGCCGACGATCTCCTCGCGATCCTTGATCTGGCCAATGCGGCGGATGTCGAGGCGAACGGAGGCATAGAACTTGAGCGCATTGCCACCCGTGGTCGTCTCGGGGTTGCCAAACATGATGCCGATCTTCATGCGGATCTGATTGATGAAGATCACCATGCACTTCGATTTGGAGATCGAGGCCGTGAGCTTGCGCAGCGCCTTGCTCATCAGCCGCGCCTGCATGCCGGGTTGCAGGTCGCCCATTTCGCCCTCGAGCTCGGCTCGGGGCGTGAGCGCCGCGACCGAATCGACGACCAGCACGTCGATGGCGCCGGAGCGCACCAGCGTGTCGGCGATTTCGAGGGCCTGCTCGCCGGCGTCCGGCTGGGAAATCAGCAGGTCCTCGACCTTGACGCCCAGCTTGCGGGCGTAGACGGGGTCGAGGGCGTGCTCGGCATCGACGAAGGCGCAGATGCCGCCCTTTTTCTGCGACTCCGATACCACCTGCAAAGCCAAGGTGGTCTTGCCGGAGGACTCCGGGCCGTAGATCTCCACCACCCGGCCCCGCGGCAGGCCGCCGATGCCAAGGGCGATATCAAGACCGAGCGAACCGGTGGAAATGGCCTCCACGTCGATGGTGCGCTCGTTGGCCCCGAGGCGCATGATCGAGCCTTTGCCGAAGTTCTTGTCGATTTGGGCGAGGGCCGCTTCGAGCGCCTTCTGCTTGTCCATGCTCCCCCCTACAACCACCCGCAGCACCGGCTTTTCCATGGCAGCACCCGTTATTTCATGAGTTGCAGATCGAGGCTATGCGACTCGCTCTTTAAACCACAATGTACATGGTTTGTTCTTGCTAGACAACGTTGAGAGACCACTCACCTCCAGAGCCGACATTGAGTGCTAAAGAAATGGACCTAGCGCTCGCAGCTTCGCTGCGGCGGTGGTCGCCTGTGCCAGGGCCGGCCGCCAGCCCGAACACCGGGGCCGGCCAACGCTAGCACTGGGCCACTGTGCCAGGAGGGTGTGCCAGGAGGGTGTGCCAGGAGGAGGAGCGCGTACCAGGAAGGGCGCCCCCGCAGGGCACAACAATGGGCAACGGCCCCCGCCCCCGACCGCGCTCCATGGGCTCGCCCTGTCGTGCCCGACGCCGACCGATCAAGCCTCCTTGGCCAGACCTGCGCTCGATCCGATCGCTCCAAACTTACCGCGGCGTCCCTGTCCTTGCCCCGGACGGAAGCCTTCGGGCCACGGCGCGCAGCGCCGAGTTCGGCCGGCCCGCGTGGCGCGCCAGGTCGCGGGTGTCCGGCGCCTGCTTGTGCCCAGGGGTTGGGCAGGCTGCCATGCAGGTAGGCACCGGCTCGGCATAGCTAATTGAGTTTGCTCGGGCTAGGCTTGCCAGAACTGCAGTTGCCCAGGATTTGCAAGGCGCCAGCGGAAGCCTTGGGGGTGGTGTTGCCGGCCGCGTTCGACGAGATGAACGGTAGCGGAGGTGGGATCCGGGAGCCTTACCTCTCCGTGCATCAGTGGCTGCAGAGCCAGGACATCGAAGACTTGAAGCGCAAGCGCGGCGAGGCGGAAGCGCTGTTCCGCCGCACGGGGATCACCTTTGCCGTCTACGGCGACGAGCCCGTGACCGAGCGGCTGATCCCATTCGACATCATACCGCGGATCCTGAGTGCCGCAGAATGGCGCCGCATCGCCGCCGGTATCGAGCAGCGGGCGCGGGCGCTCAACGCCTTCATGCATGATGTCTATCACCGCCAGGAGATCATTCGGGCCGGCCGCGTCCCCGCCGATCTGATCATCCAGAACGCGGCTTTCTTGCCCGAAATGATGGGCGTCGAGCCCGCGCGCGGCGTCTACGCGCACGTCATCGGCATCGACATCGTGCGCACCAGCGCCAACGAGTTCTTTGTGCTCGAGGACAACACCCGCACGCCGTCCGGCGTTTCTTACATGCTTGAGAACCGCGAAGCCATGATGCACATGTTCCCCGACCTGTTCGCGCGCAATCGCGTCGCGGCGGTCGAGGACTATCCGGACAATCTGCGCCTGACCCTCGAAAGCGTTGCCCCACGCGGCCTCGACCGCGAGCCGACCGTAGTGGTGCTTACCCCAGGCATCCACAACAGCGCCTACTTCGAGCACTCCTTTCTCGCCGATCAAATGGGCGCTGAGCTGGTCGAGGGTCAGGACCTGGTGGTCGTCGACGGCGTTCTGCAGATGAAGACCACCCGGGGTTTGAAGGAGGTCGACGTCGTTTACCGGCGCATTGACGATGCCTATCTCGACCCCTTGGTGTTCCGCCGCGACTCGGTCCTGGGTGTGCCCGGCATCTTCGATGTCTACCGCGCAGGCCGCCTCACCATTGTCAACGCACCCGGCGCCGGCATCGCCGACGACAAATCGATCTACTGCCACATGCCCGATATCGTCGAGTTCTACACTGGCCGGCCGCCGATTCTGGAGAATGTGCCCACCTGGGCCTGCCGCAAGCCGGAGGATCTCGCTTATGTGCTGGAGCATCTAAGCGAGCTGGTCGTTAAGCAAGTGCACGGTTCGGGCGGCTACGGCATGCTGGTCGGCCCCGCCGCCAGCGCCGATGAGATCGAGATGTTCCGCATGCTCGTGAAAGCGCGCCCCGACCGCTACATCGCCCAACCGACGCTGGCGCTCTCCACCGCCCCAACGCTGGTCGAAGCCGGCATTCGCCAACGCCATCTCGATTTACGGCCGTTCGTGCTGGTCGGCGACCGTGTGCGGCTCAATCCGGGCGGGCTCACGCGCGTCGCCCTGCGCGAGGGCTCGCTGGTGGTCAACTCCAGTCAGGGCGGCGGCACTAAGGACACCTGGGTCTTGCAGGACTAGCGCTATGCTCGGTCGGACCGCAAACGATCTATTCTGGATGTCGCGCTACGTCGAGCGTGCCGAGAACATGGCGCGGCTGTTGGAGGTTGGCTACCGCATCGCGCTTCTACCGCGCGAAGGTCACGGTCAAGACGGGGAATGGCGCTCCACCCTGCGCAGCGCCGGCTGCGAGCGGGGTTACCTCGCCAAGCACGGCGCCTACGAGACCAGCAGAGTAGTTGCTTTCATGCTGTTTGATGCAGACAACCCTTCGAGCGTGTATTCTTGCCTCGCCGCCGCCCGCCGCAACGCCCGCGCCCAGCGCATCGCTCTGACGCGCGAGATGTGGGAGAGCCTCAACGCCGCCTGGATCACGCTGTCGGCGATCGACCCGGCAACACTCACTCCAGACAAGCTTCCCCCACTGTTCGACTGGATCAAGGAGCGTTCGGCGCTGTTCCGGGGCACGCTCCTTAATACCATCCTGCGCAACGACACCTTCTACTTCAATCAGCTCGGCACCTTCCTCGAACGCGCCGACAACACGGCGCGCATCCTCGATGTCAAGTACTACGTACTGCTCCCGCACAACGAGCCGGTCGGCGGCGAGATCGACAGCGTACAATGGGCGGCGATCCTGCGCTCGGTCTCCGCGCACCGCAGTTACCGCTGGGTCTACAAGGGCTACAAGCCCTGGCGCATTGCAGACTATCTCATCCTCAACCGACAGATGCCGCGTTCGCTGCGCTCCTGTTACGAGGAGATCGTGCAGGCGCTGGTCGAACTCGGCCGCTACTACGCCACCTTGGACGGCCCGCAGGAGCTCGCCGGCGAGATTCTGCGCGAGCTTGCCGATGGCGACATGAAGGCCATCTTCCAGTCGGGGCTGCACGAGTTCCTCACTGCTTTCATCGCCCGCAACAATCGCCTGGGGCGCGAGATCTCATCGACCTACCACTTCACCGAGAAGCTAGCGTCATGCTGATCAGCGTGAGACATCTCACACGCTACAGCTACGACGCGCCGGTGAGCTATGCGATCCAAAGCGTGCGCTTGACGCCGGCGGCCTTCGCCGGCCAGCGCGTGACGGACTGGCGCGTTAGCGTGTCGGCCTGCGAGCGGCCGCTGCAGTTCACGGACGCCTTCGGCAACACCGTCCACCTTGCCGTCATCAATACCCCGCACCAGGCGCTGGTGATCGAGGCCGGCGGCACGGTCGAGACGGAGGACTGCAGCGGCATTGTCGCCGGGCTCGCCGATGCGATCCCGCCGCGTGTGTACTTGAGAGTGACGGCGCAGACGCGCCCCGACGCGGGAATTTGCGAGCTTGCCAGATCGGTCGACCGCAAGGACCGGCTGGACCAGCTGCACGCGCTGGCTGGGGCCGTGCGCACCCGGGTCGACTACGTGCCAGGCGCCACTGACGCCCATACCGAAGCCGCCGCGGCGCTGGCCGACGGCAGGGGCGTGTGCCAAGACCATGCGCATATTTTCATCGCCGCCGCGCGCAGCCTCGGCGTGCCGGCGCGCTATGTGACGGGCTATCTGGTGATAGAGGCAGACAACGCCTCGCAAGCACACCATGCCTGGGCCGAGGCCTGGGTGGAGGCACTCGGCTGGGTCGGCTTCGATGTCACCAACCGCATCTGCCCCACCGAGCGCTACGTGCGGCTTGCCGCCGGCCTCGATGCGGGTTATGCCGCCCCCGTCATCGGCTCGCGCCGGGGCGGGGAGACCGAGGTGCTCGAGGTGTCTGTCGAGGTGCAGCGGCAAAGCTCGCAACAGTGACGGGCGGAAACGGACCAGCAACGCTTCACGCCTGATGGCACCACGATCGCCGGTTCCGGTTGCATGCCCGGCTTGCTTACTCGTTCGCCAATATCATGTTACGCACGATGGGGTAGACCTGGGTCTCCCAGCGCTTGCCGCTGAACACACCGTAGTGCCCGGCGCCGGCCTGCATGTGGTGGCGCCTGCGGTAGGGTTTGAGGCCCTTGCACAGGTCGTGCGCCGCCGAGGTCTGCCCCAGGGAGCAAATGTCGTCCCGCTCACCCTCCACCGTCAGCAACGCGGTGCGCCGAACCGCCTTGGGATCGACCGGGCGTCCGCGATGGGTGAGTTTGCCCTTCGCTAGGCGAGCCTCCTGAAACACCCAGCGCACCGTTTCCAGATAGAATTCGGCCGAGAGGTCCAACACGGCAAAATATTCATCGTAGAAATCCTTGATGACCCTCGCCTTCTCCAACTCGCCCTTGGCCAGGTTCTCATACAGCTCCATGTGCGCCTTGCGGTGGCGGTCGATGTTCATCGACATAAAGGCCGCAAGCTGGACAAAACCCGGGTACACCTTGCGCCCCGCACCCCCATAACGGGCTGGCACCTCGGCGATGAGGGTCCGCTCGAACCACTCGATCGGCCTGGACGTGGCCAACGTGTTGACCTTGGTGGGATTGACGCGCGTATCTATCGGGCCGGCCATCAGGGTCATGCTGCGCGGTTGGGCCGGGTGACCGCCCTCGGCCATTATGGCAGCGGCGGCCAGAACCTGTACGCACGGCTGGCAGACGGCCACTACGTGCGTGCCGGGGCCCATTTTTTCCAGCCATTGAACGAGGTGCTCGACGTAGTCGTCAAAGCCGAACCGGCCGTGCGCAATGCCCGCGTCGCGCGCATTATGCCAATCGGTTATGCAAACATCGTGTTCGGGCAGTAGCGTCCGCACGAGGTTGCGCAACAAGGTGGCAAAGTGGCCCGAGAGCGGGGCGACCACCAGGACACGCGGCTGGGCCACCGCCAGGTCCTTGGCAAAGTGCAAGAGGGTGCCGAAGGGGGTCGACGCCACGACTTGCTCGCGGACCGCCACATCGCGCTGACCCACGCGCACGCTGGTCATGGCGTAGGTGGGTCGCGCATGCGTCAGACCGGCGCGCGCAATCAGCTCATAGGCCGCGGTCAGGTTGCGCAACTGGCCCAGTCCTGCGCGATTGGCCCAGGGCGTCAGTGCGGACAGCCCGGCAAGGGCCCAACAGCGCACCGGTACCATGATGTCGGAGTGGGTCTGATAGGTTGCGTAGAGCATGCGGGTCCGTGCTGGAACGAAAGTTGCACGGCGGTGATGTTGTGGCCGTGTGATGCCAACATCGATGCAACTTTCGCACCACAAGCAAAAAGCGCATGCCCAAAGCCACGCTCACAGTCTCCAGCAAAAACTACTCCTCTTGGTCTATGCGGGGCTGGCTGATGTGCAAGCTCGGCGGCTTGGATTTCGAGGAAACGATGGTGTCGCTCGACGACAAAGACGCGCGCGCGGAGCTCCTCCTGTTGTCGCCGTCGTTTCTCGTTCCCTGCCTGACCCATGACGGCGCCAAGGTGTGGGACACGCTGGCGATTGGCGAATACGTGGCGGAGGCGAAGCCTGAAGCCGGTTTACTGCCGGCCGATCGGGCCGCACGCGCCCATTGCCGGGCGGTCTGCGGCGAGATGCATTCGGGTTTCGCCAATCTGCGCTCGGCCCTGCCGATGAACCTCAAGGCTCACTATCCGGCCTTCAAGGTGTGGGCCGGCGCGCAGGCCGATATCGACCGCATCGCGGCGATCTGGAGCGAGTGCTTCGCCAGCTATGGTGGACCCTACCTGTTCGGTCGGGCGCTCACCATGGCGGATGCCATGTACGCGCCGGTAGTCACGCGCTTTCTCACCTACGACGTTCGCCTCAACCACCAATGCACAGCCTACTGCCGCGCTATCATGCAATGGCCGGCGGTGGCGCAATGGGTGATGGACGCCAAGGCCGAGCCCGTCGAGCTGGATGAGCTGGACATGGAATTTTGATCGCGAAGCCGCCGCAACGCCTTTTCAGGCAAGGTACCGCGCACCGCGCCGCCAGCCGCAGCCGCTGTTGGCGTGCTCATCGAGCCGACGCGGCAAAGCAAGTTCTGCGCGCTTTTGGCCCGTGTCAGGTCGCACAATCGGCAGGAGCGGACACGGAACGGCTGGCGGGGCCACAGACTTGGTTACGTACTGGTCGCAATCGGAGGGCCGGAGGCGTAGAAGAAAAGGTCGACGCTCGGCATCGGCCAGCGAGCCGACGTCGAGCGCAATCGGCACCGGTGGACCACCGACGGGCGTGGAGCAGGCGATGAGACTCAGGGTCGGCTACGAGCTGCAGTACGATTTTCCGCAAGCTACGCCGATGATCATGATGTTGACCATCCATTACAGCCGCGTTTCCGACCTCGAGAGAGCGGACCATATCCTGATAAATCCTTCTGTGCCGATCTCCGGTTATCGGGACGGTTTCGGAAATTGGTGCAGTCGAATCTTGGCCCCCGCGGGGACGATGAAAATCTCGACCGACACCGTCGTGAATGACACCGGGCAAACCGATCCAATCGTCGCAGCCGCCGCGCAGGTTCCGGTGCACCAGCTTCCCGAGGAGACGCTCGTCTTTCTTATTCCTAGCCGATACTGCGATGGGGATCGGCTGCTCGATCTCGCCTGGACCCTCTTCGGTCAGACCAAGCCCGGCTGGGCGCGCGTGCAGGCAATCTGCGATTTCGTGCATGCGCACATCCAATTCGGTTACGAGCACGCGCGGGTAACGCGGACGGCGTCAGAAGCCTACGACGAGAAACGCGGCGTGTGCCGCGACTTCGCCCACTTGGCCATCGCCTTCTGCCGCGCCTTGAACATCCCGGCGCGCTACTGCACAGGGTATCTCGGTGATGTCGGCACGCTGCCACCCTATCCGCCAGGCGATTTTGCGGCTTGGTTCGAAGCCTATCTCGGCGGCGAATGGCGTACGTTCGACCCAAGGAACAACGTGCCGCGGATCGGCAGAGTGTTGCTTGCGCGCGGCCGCGACGCTGCCGATGTTGCGATCACGACAACCTTTGGCCCGAACACGCTGCGCGAGTTTCGGGTTTGGACCGACGAGGTTGCCGGCCCCTGAGGCGGTGAACCAGTAGATTTGCAGCATGGCCGACGGCGCCTGCGCCGCGCTCGGGCGAATGGGTCGGCTTGTCGGTCTTTTGCAGGAGCCAACGCTCGTGTTCATGCCGATAGCCGGGCAAGGCAACGGGATTGCCTAAACTATAGGCTTCGAGCTCAAGAGCTTCTGGGTTACTGCGTGGAAATCACTTGCCGCTCGGCAGCCCAGAGGCACCCGTTCGGCCCGCTGGTGGATCCATGGCCCTTCACGTCGCCTTAACGCACCGGACGCAATATCGCTACAGTTGCTCGCTGGAGCTCGGGCCTCACGTCGTACGGCTGCGCCCCGCCCCGCATTGCCGGACACCGATCCTGGCGTACGCGCTGCAGATCACGCCGAGGCCGCATTTTCTCAACTGGCAGCAGGATCCGCACGGCAATTTCTTGGCCCGCGTCGTGGTGCCAGACAAGACCCAAGAATTCACTGCCACGGTCGATCTGGTGGCCGACATGGCCACCCTCAACCCGTTCGACTTCTTCGTGGACGAGCAAGCGGTACACTGGCCCTTTAGCTATCAGCCGGGGCTCGCCAATGAGCTCAAACCCTATCTCGAGCCGCTACCAGGCAGCGCCTCGTTTGACGGCTATCTCGCAGCTATTGCCACACCAGCGATGCACGTGACCACCATCGATTTTGTCATTGGCCTCAATCGCAGGCTCAGCCAGGACATCGCCTACCGCGTACGCAAGGAAACGGGTGTGCAGACGCCCGAGGAAACGCTGGCAAGCGGTTCGGGCTCATGCCGGGACAGCGGCTGGCTGCTCGTGCAGCTCCTGCGGCGGGTCGGTCTGGCAGCGCGCTTCGTCTCCGGCTATCTGATCCAGCTCCGGCCGGACCTTCGATCCGCCGACGGACCGGCGGGCGCGTCGGAGGATTTCGCCGACCTGCATGCCTGGGCCGAAGTCTTCATTCCTGGTGCCGGCTGGATTGGCCTCGATCCCACCTCGGGCCTGCTCGCCAGCGAGGGGCATATTCCACTGGCGGCGACGCCGTCGCCGATCAGCGCCGCTCCCATCGTAGGTACGCACGGCGAGGCGGAGGTCGATTTTTCGGTCAGCATGCGCCTCGAGCGCATGCGCGAGACGCCGCGCGTCACCAAACCTTACAGCGAGGCGCAGTGGCAAGATATCCTGGCGACGGGCGCCGTCGTCGAGGTTCGGCTGCAGGCGGGCGGCGTGCGCCTGAGCATGGGCGGGGAGCCGACCTTCGTGGCGCTCGACGACGGGCAGGCGGCGGAATGGAATACGGCCGCGCTCGGTCCCAGCAAACGCGTCTATGCCGACAAACTGGCGCGCCGCCTGCGCCAGCGCTTCGCCAAGGGTGGCCTGCTGCACTACGGTCAAGGCAAATGGTACCCAGGTGAGTCGGCCGCGCGCTGGGCCTTCGGCATCTACTGGCGCGCTGACGGCCTGCCCTTATGGGAGAACCCCGGGCTGATCGCCGACGAGAACCCCTCACGCCCGGCGACGTTTGCCGACACTGAGAGGTTTGCGTGCGGGCTTTGCTCGACGCTCGGGCTGCCGGCCGAGTGCCTCATTCCCGCTTACGAGGACGCGGCGCATTTCATGCTCATCGAGCAGAAGTTACCCCTGGGTGCCACACCTAGTGACAACGGGCTCGCCGAACCCGCCGAGCGCGCGCGCCTGATCCGCGTGTTCGGCCAGCAACTGGACAGGCCTACGGGTTTCGTGCTGCCGCTGCTCATAACGCAGGGGCACGACGGCAGGCGAGGGTTCATCACCGAACGTTGGGCATTCCGGCGCGAGCAGCTCTTCCTGATCCCCGGCGACCAGCCGATCGGTCTGCGGCTGCCGCTTGCCAGCCTGCCGGAAATCAGTTTTGTCGACTACCCGCATGTCTTGCCGGCCGATCCCTTTGCCGACAAGGTTCAACTCTCGGTCGGGCAGCAGAGCCTGCAACCGGCCGCGACGGCGACCTCGGAGCCGGTGCGGACGGCCCTTGCCGTGGAGGTGCGCGACGGACATGTGTGTGTGTTTCTGCCGCCGCTGGTCGACGGGCAAGACTATGCCACCCTGATCACGGCGATCGAGGCAACGGCCGCCCGGACAGGCCAGCCCGTTCGTATCGAGGGATATGCACCCCCGTTCGACCCGCGCATCAGTGTGATCAAGGTGACCCCCGACCCCGGCGTCATCGAGGTCAACATCCACCCGGCTGCCACATGGGAGCAAGCCGTCGCGATCACCACCACCGTGTACGAGCAAGCCGCGCAGATAGGACTCGCGGCCGAAAAGTTCAGGTTCGACGGCCGCCAGGCGGGCACCGGCGGCGGCAACCACATCGTGGTCGGCGGGCCGACGCCGGCGGACAGTCCCTTCCTGCTCCGGCCGGACCTGCTGGCGAGCGTCATCGCCTATTGGCAGAACCATCCCTCGCTCTCCTACATGTTCGCAGGCCAGTTCATCGGGCCGACCAGCCAGGCACCGCGTATCGACGAGGCCCGCCACGAATCGCTTTATGAACTCGAGATTGCCCTCGCCCAAGTGCCCGCGCCGGGTGGCGCCATTGCGCCTTGGCTGGTCGACCGCCTCTTCCGCAACCTGCTGGTCGATGTCACGGGCAATACGCATCGGGCGGAAATCTGCATCGACAAGCTGTACGCGCCGGAGGGCCCGATGGGCCGTCTGGGCCTTGTCGAATTCCGAGCCTTCGAAATGCCGCCGCACGCGCGCATGAGCCTTGCCCAGCAGCTCCTGATCCGCGCGCTGGTGGCGTGGTTCTGGGAGCGGCCCTACCGCAAGGACCTGGTGCGATGGGGCACCATGTTGCACGACCGGTTCATGCTTCCGCATTTCCTCTGGGCCGACTTTGAGCACATTATCAGCGACCTTGCGAACGCCGGTTTGCCACTAGCTGCGCAGTGGTTCGTGCCTCACTTTGAGTTCCGTTTTCCCGTGCTGGGCACGATCGAACGCGCCGGTATTGCGCTCGAGCTGCGGCGGGCGCTTGAGCCCTGGTCGGTACTCGGCGAGCAGAGCACGCCCGGCACCACTCGCCTCGTTGACTCGTCGCTTGAGCGCCTGCAGGTTCTGGTGCGGGGCATCAGCGGCGATCGCTACACGGTCGCGTGCAATGGCTATCCCCTGCCGCTCACCGCTACGGCAACCGTCGGCGAAGCGGTCGCCGGTGTGCGCTTTCGCGCTTGGCCGACCAGCGACGGCTTGCATCCAAACATTGCGCCGCACGTGCCGCTGACCTTCGACGTGATCGATACATGGAATGGCAGATCGGTCGGAGGCTGCCGCTACCATGTCACGCACCCGGGTGGCCGGAATTTCGACGCGTTGCCCGTAAATGCCTTGGAAGCCACGGGGCGCCGCCTCGCCTTGTTCGAGCCCATTGGTCATTCTCCCGGCGGTAGTCCACTTGCGGCCGCAGCCGTGCAATCCGATTTCCCGCTCACCCTGGATCTGCGCCGGCTAACACGGGATCCACATTGACTTGGCGGCGCCGGAAGGGGTGGCGCGTCATAGGCGCAACGGGTAGCGTCCCAGGGATTGGCGGAGCTTGGCTGCGGGTCCGGTTGGGAAATGGCCGCGCGGCATGGTGACGAGACGGAGGAACAATAACAAGCAATGAGCAGGGATGCTCGTGCAGCCGAGCTTCGCGGTGGCGACCTCGCAAAAGACTATCGGGTGGCTGGCGGTGGTTTCGATGAACTCACCGAGGGCTCCGGCGCGTTCAGGCCGCACTGGGACCCACTCCTGCAGTCGCTTGAGGCGCTCGACCCAGCGAACCGTGCGCGACGCATGGAGCAGCTAAATGCCCGGGTGCGGGAGACGGGCATCGCCTATGACCTGTTCTCGGATCCGACAAGTACGACGCAGCCTTGGCGCGTCGACCTCGTCCCACTGGTCATCCCCGCCAACGAGTGGCAGGGACTCGAGCGGGCGCTGATCCAGCGCGCACGGCTATTTGAAGGTGTGCTGGCGGATCTCTACGGCCCGCAGCGACTGCTGGCATCTGGCGCCATCCCGCACCAACTTGTGTTCAGTGATCCATCCTTCTTGCGGCCGTGCCAGAACCTGCGGCCCACGGGCGGATATATTCAATTCTTTGCAACCGACCTCGCCCGCGGGCCGGATGGGCGCTGGCGCGTGATCGACACGCACACCGAGACGCCCGCCGGCATTGGCTATGCGTTGGCCAACCGCATGGTTCATACCAACGTCGCCGGCGACATCTTTGCCGCCTGCCGGGCGTTGCGACTTGCGCCATTCTTTCTGCAACTGCGGGCGGCGCTGGCGCGCCGCGCCGATCGCGTCGACCCGACCATCGCTCTGCTGACCCCGGGACCCCGCCACAACGATTTTTTCAGCCATGCCTACCTTGCCCGCTACCTCGGGCTGCTGCTGGTGGAAGGCGCGGACCTACGCGTCGCCGACGACCGCGTTTCGCTCAAAACGCTACGCGGCCTGATGCCCGTCGACCTCATCGTGCGCTGCGTGGCGGGTGCTTTGGCCGACCCACTTGAGCTCGATGCGTCGGATTTTGCCGGGCCCGTGGGTCTGCTGCAGGTCGTGCGCCGGCATCCTGACCTGGTGGTCAATGCACTGGGATCGGCGCTGGTCGAGAACCGCGGCTTGAGCGCCTACCTACCCGAGCTAGCCAGGAAGGTCCTGGGCGAGGAGCTACTAATCGCCGACGGGCCGAGATGGTGGCTCGGCGATGCGGCCAACCGCGACCACGCCTTGGCAAATATCGAGCGCATGGTCATCCGGCCCGCGCATGAGGGGACCGCTCGACCGGGCCGAGCCATCCCGGGCATTGATCCTGCGCGGCTGCACCCGGACAAACTCGAGGCTCTGCGGCAGGAGATCGAGATCAGAGGCGCGTCACTGGTGGCGGAGGCGAAGGTCGGATTCGGCACCACGCCGTCGCTCACCGCCGCCGGCCTAGTTCCGAAACCCTACGCGCTGCGCGTATTCGTGACCTCGACCAGCGAGGGGTTTGCCGTGCTGCCGGGCGGGCTGGCGATGACCGTCGACCCCGACCAGACCGTGGCGCTTAGCGCCCCGGATGGCGAGTCGCGCGACGTGTGGGTCGTCAGCGACGTGCAGGCGCCACCCTTCACCAGCCTCTGGCGGCCGACGATTGAGGCCGCCCGCATCGAGCGCACGCCCCAGGACCTGCCAAGCCGCGCGGCCGACAACCTGTTCTGGCTTGGTCGCTATATCGAACGCGCCGACTGGACCTTGCGCGTGTTGCGCATCTGCCTGAGCCGCCTGCAGGAGGACAGCGCCCCACGCCAGGACCTGCGGGCGTGCCGGACCGTGCTGGAGATCTTACTCTCGAAGGAAGACGGCAAGATTCCCGGCGAATGGGAACCGATCAATGCTCGACTGATCGAACAGCTGGCGCACAATCTGCTGACCTCTTCGGAGTTGCACTACGGCCTGCCGCGCACCCTCGACAATATTCATCGCCTCGCCAGCATCACGCGAGACCGGCTGTCGCTCGAGGCGTGGCGGACACTCAACGACTTTTACGCGAGCCGGCGCTGGCGCGCCGACGCCATGCCGACCACGATCGGCGACTCGCTGCGCCTGCTCGATGACGGGCTACGCGTGCTGGCAGCATTCCATGGCCTGACGCACGAAAACATGACCCGCAACTTCGGCTGGTCGTTCCTAGACATGGGGCGGCGGCTGTCGCGCGCGAAGAATTTGGCTGAACTCCTGCTCGGCGTCTTCGGCAAGGCCGCAAGCGGCGAGGACGAATCGGGAAGCCTATTGTTCACGCTCGAACTCGCCGACAGCTTTATCACCTATCGATCGCGATACCGGCTGGAGCCGATGCTGCCCCTGGTGTTGGACCTGCTGCTGATCGATGAAAGCAATCCCCGCAGTATCGCCTTCCAGCTGGCGGAGCTTGCACGGCATATCGATGCGCTGCCGCAGTCCGGCGATGGCGGTGGGCGCATCGAGGAGCAGCGCATGGCGCTGTCGCTGCTGAGCAGCGTGCGCCTGGCAGATGTCGTATCGCTGGCAAAGCCCGGCCAGGATGGGGCACGCACGACCCTGCAGCATTTGCTCTACGAGGAAGTCTCGACCTTGGCCGGCCTTTCCGACGTCATCGGGCGTCGCTACTTCAATCTGCTCGACAAGGGTGTCAAGTGGGTACGCGCACGCTCGCGGGACGAGCCATGACCTTCGAGGTCAGCCACCGCACCACCTATACTTACCGCAAGCCGGTGCTCCAATCCGAGCACCTCGTCTACATGACACCGCGCTCGGGTCTGCGGCAAACCGTGCTCCGTCACAGCCTGCTGATCGAGCCAGCCCCATCTGGGAATGTTGCGCTAACAGACTACTTCGGTAACAGCAGCGCGATACTGTCAATCGACGATGAGCACACCGAGCTTATCATCCACGCCCGTAGCACCGTCGAGGTGCATCCGCCCGGCCCACCGATGGTGGCGCTCTCGACGGTCTGGGAGCAGGTTGCCAGCAAGGCCCGAGGAGAGAACGGCGAGCTCGACATCACCGTGCTCGAGTTCGTCAGCGCCTCCCGTCACACCAAGATCGTTCGCGAGGCAATCGACTATGCCCGCCCTTCATTCCCACCGCAACGACCGGTCCTCGAAGCTGCGCTCGACCTGACGCAACGCATCTACAATGACTTTACCTTCGATGACACCGCGACCGACATATCCACGCCGGTGTCGCACGTCCTGCACGAGCGGCGCGGCGTCTGCCAGGATTTTGCGCACGTGGCGATCACCTGCTTACGAAGTCTGGGTCTGCCGGCCCGCTACGTCAGCGGTTATCTGCTGACCTACCCACCGCCCGGCCTGGAGAAACTTAAAGGGGCCGACGCGTCGCATGCATGGATCTCGGTCTGGGCGCCGGAACTTGGTTGGGTCGATTTCGACCCCACCAACGGCATAATGCCGGCCAACGAGCACATCACGGTAGCCCATGGCCGCGACTATGATGATGTGAGCCCGATCAGCGGCGTGCTGCTCGGCGGCAGCAAACAGGAGATGTCCGTGGCCGTCGACGTGACGGTTGTCAGCTGAAGCAGGCGAACCGCACAGCGATCATGCCCTGACGCGATCGCGAGGCGCAGGCGCAAGGTTTCCGGCGCGTGGTGGAGCCAATGGACCCCCGCCTGCCCGAGCGCCATGAGCCGCGCCGGCCCGAGGCTGCCGGGCGGCTCCCGCAAAATGGGGCTAGCGCCCCAACTGCTCTTTCACCTTGGCGGCGAGTTGCGGCAGCGTGAAGGGCTTGGGCAGGAAGGCATACTCCTCATTCTCGTCCAGGCTTTTCTTGAAGGCGTCGTCGGGATAGCCGGACACGAAGATGATCTTGAGGTCGGGGCGCGTCTTGCGCAGCTCCTTCAGCATGCTGGGTCCGTCCATCTCGGGCATGATCACATCGCTGACGACGATGTCGACGCGGCCACCCTCGCGCTCCATTACCTCGAGCGCCTCGACGCCGGTCGCGGCCTCAAGCACCTCGTAGCCCTGGCGCGCCAGGGCGCGGGCGGCAAAGCTGCGCACGACATCCTCGTCCTCCACCAACAGTACGCGCCCGGTGCCGGTCAGGTCCCTGGTGCTCTCCCGCTTCTTGTCGGCGCGCTGGTTGGGGAGCTCCTCGTCGCTTTCGACGATGTAGCGAGGCAGGTAAACCCTAAAGATGGTGCCCCGTCTCAGCTCACTCTCGGCGAAAACGTAGCCGCCGGTCTGCTTGACGATGCCGTAGACGGTGGAGAGGCCAAGGCCGGTGCCCTTGCCGACATCCTTGGTGGTGAAGAACGGTTCGAAGATCTTGCCCAAGATCTCGGGCTCGATGCCGACCCCGGTGTCCTCCACTTCGATAGCAACGTACTCGCCGGCCGCCACGCCGAGTTCTGCCAGTTTGAGACTCTCGCGCTCCGACATATTGCGCGTACGGATCACCAGCGAGCCACCGCCCGGCATGGCGTCCTTGGCATTGACCGCAAGGTTGATGATGACCTGCACAAATTGCGTCTTGTCGGCCTTGATGTACCAGAGGTCACGCCCAGGCAGGATTTTGAGCTCGATCTTCTCGCCCAAGGCACGGTTGAGCAGCGGCGCAAGATCGGTGAGGGTTTCGCCGAGCTCCAACACCTCCGCCTGCAGCGTCTGCCGACGCGAAAAGGCGAGCAGCTGCTGCACCAGGCCCGCGGCCCGATGCGCGCTGCTCTTGATATTCATGATATCGCGATAGGCCGGATCGGTTGGCCGGTGCGTCTGCAGCAACAGATCGGAGAAGCCTATGATGGCGGTTAGCACGTTGTTGAAATCGTGCGCCACCCCGCCGGCGAGCTGACCCACCGCCTCCATCTTGTGACTTTGCGCGAACTTGAGTTCCAGCGCCTTTTGCTCGGTGGCATCGACGGCATAGAGAATGGCGCCGTCGCGCTCGCGCGCATCGGAGCTCAGCGCGCCGACGTAGACGCGCCGCACTAGCTCCCGCTCGGCGCCGAAACTGATCTCGATCGGCCCGGCGGCGGCACGTCCGGAGACCGCGCGCCGCACAGCCTTGCGCAGCTCGCGCCTGACGTCTTCGCCGCCGTTGCCGCCGAGATCGGCAATGCCGGTGGGCAGACCGCGATCATCCAGGCTGAACATGCGCATGAAAGCGGGATTGGCATTGAGGATGGCGCCTTCAGCGTCGACCGTGGCCATGCCAAACGGGGCCGAGTGCAGGAAGCGCACCAGTTGCCGTTCGCTGTCGGCCACGCCAGCCGGCTCCGCACTGCGGTCGAGCACCAGCACCGCCACGGCGCCCTTGGAGCCATGGGCGCGGCAGATCAGGTGCGCCGGGAACCGGCGCCCGTCCTCGCGCAAGAGATCGAGATCGAACCGGCTCGTGCGGCCGTTGCCGGTGCGCCCCGAAGCTCGGATGAGTGCCGCGCCGTCGGGCGAGACGATGTCGCGCAGGGTCAGCGGACGCCCGGGATCGGGGCTCAGGTTCAGCCACTGCGCCAGCGTGGCATTGAGATGCGCCAGCCGCCCATCCGGCAGTACCGCCAGCAGGCCCTGCGGCAGCCCGTCATAGAAGGCAAGCGTCGATTCGAGCCCGCTGACCGTCTCACTTTCGCGCATACGCTCGCGCGTCACATCGTCGATCTGCCAAAGCGTGAGCCGGCCGCGCAATTTGCCGGCTGCGGTATCCGGAAAGGGGCGCACGGAGACATTGAGCCAACGGCCGGTGCGCCCGCCAAGCGGACCCGGATGCACGTAGATCTCCTCTTGGCGCCCCTCCAAGCGCTCGGCCGCGCGGCTGAGCCGGAAGTAGGCCTGTGCCGTATCGGGTGCACCGGCAAACAATTCTTCCAGGCTGGCATGGCGGCCGGAGCGGCGGCCGGTAAGACGCTCAAGAGCACGATTGCGATAAAGCACGCTGCCCTGCGCGTTGACGATCTGCAGCGCGCTGTCCAAGCCCTCGGCGACCGCCCTGATCATGTCGGCCTCGACGGCCCGATCGCCCAGGCGCAGGAACCCCGAAAGCAGCCCGAACACCAAGAACACGCCGGCCACCGCCAGCAGCGCCAGCAAGCCGACCACCATGGGCTCGGCCATGCTGTTGGTCAGCAGCACGAGCACGAGGGCTCCGGCCAGCATCATCCCCAGCACGGATAATGCACCGCCCAATCCGTGCACGCGCGCAATGGTTGTATCGGCCGGAGAGGTCTGGCCTACCTCGATCTCTGCCATGCTGCCGTCTTTTAGCTGATTCTGCGGGAGCAGCAGGCGAAACGCCCGCAAGCTCTCCACCACGGCCATGGACATGGCCGGACCCGGGCTCAGTTCTGGACGCATTCACCAAACCAGACGGTTGTTGATCCCTCGAGCAGGCCCACACCGTTCGCGTGTAGTCCCCAGGCTCCCGCCTTCAAGAAAGCAATCATTCAGGTTAAGATGCCATGAACGACGCGCGCATTCGCGCCTGCCGCGTGCGGGCGCTGCTCACGGGCGCAAGGAGACTTGGCGCAGAGGCAGGGCCCAGAGGCAGGGCGCAGAGGCAGGGCCCAGAGGCAGGGCGCAGAGGGAGACTTGGCGCCGGCTGAGACTTGGCGCAGGGAAACTTGATAAGGGGCGAGTGGGAGCACTTCTAGCATCGAGGTTGTCAATTTTGCCACTCCCTGGGGTGGTCCCACTGATGATGCGGCGCTTGCATGAGGCTTTAAGCAATGATGACGTGGTTCTTTCTGTTGTTACTCGTTGCGGCCGCGGTGGCGGCCGGCCTGTGGGGTTATCGTGCCTATGTCACGGGAGATGCCAGCATCGGCCTCAATCTTGGCACTTGGTTTGCGCCGCGACCCGAGCCGCGGCTTGCCATTTCCGAACAGGCCACCCTCGACAGCCGCCGCAAGCTCGTGCTGGTGCGCCGCGATGACGTTGAGCATTTGATCATGACCGGCGGCCCCGTGGACGTCGTGATCGAGACCGGGATCACCGTCGCCAAACCCGAACCGGCGGTTGGCGAGGCGCCGGCACAGGCCGCCTCCGCGCCCGTCTTCACCCGCCAACCGCGCAGCTTCGGACAGGCCGTCAACGAGTGAGCGTGCAGTACCGTCGGCTCCAAGAGTGGTGCCTGCTTGCCGGGCTGGTGTTAGCGACGTGCTGGGGGTTGTGTACCCCAGCCGTCCCGCAACCGGCGCCGCCGTCGTCGCCTGCGGCACAGCCTTCGGCCACACCGCGCCCGGGCGAAGCGGCCGCACCGGCGCAGAGCCCGGTCGGCGAGCCGGCGGCGCTGCCCAAGAACCTGGCCGACGCGCTGGCGCGCATCACGAGTTCGCTGGACGGGGCGGAAAAGGCGCTGCAGCACCTGAACAACGTCGAGGAGGATCTCAGCACACTGCGCATCAACGTTGAGGACATCCTGGCGGATGCCTCCCAGACGGCCGAGTCGTTGCGACCCGAATTGGCCTTGGTGCGCACGCAGATCGAGAAGCTAGGTCCGCCGCCGGCCAAGGACGGACCCGCCGAATCTCCCGCGATCGCCGCCGAGCGGGCGCGCCTCACCGCGCTTGCCTCTCTACTGGACGGCGCCGTCAAGTCGACCGAGCTCACTTGGGTCAGGGCGCGTCAGTTGATCGAACGTATCACGGTGATGCGCCATGCCATTTTCACCAAAAACCTGATGGAGCGCCTGCCGAGCCCGTTGTTGCCCGGGCTGTGGCGCGACCTGTTCAATGAAGCCCCCGGGGTGATCCACCGCTTCAACTACCTGGCGGAAGATTGGCTGCACTGGGCGGAACAAAAGCGGCTGCAGCTCTCGCTGTTGTTCGTTGCCGTGCTGTTACTGTTCATCGTGCTGTGGCGCCTTACCACCCGGCTCACCGGCCGCCGGGTGATCGGCCCGGAGAGCCCGGCACCGTCATTTTTCGAGCGGGCCAAGGCGGTCGCCTGGGTCGCTCCTCTGCAGGCGCTCGCCGCGGTCGCCGCGGCGATACTGCTTTATGGTGGGCTCGACGCGCTTGGGCTTCTCTATCCGCCTTGGGTGCGTGCGGGGGCCGCCATTCTCAAGGCCATCGTCACCTTCTCAGCCGTCTCGGCGCTGATCACCGGGGTGTTGGCGCCGAGCGAGCCCGATTGGCGCCTGGTGGCGCTCTGCAACACTTCGGCAAGGCGAATTGCACGCCTGCTGATCGGCATGGCGGCGGTCTATGCCATCGACGTAGCCCTCACCGAGATCAGCCGGGCCTTCTTCGTGCCGCTGACGCTCAGCGTGGTGCAATCCTTCGCATCAAGCACGGCGTTCGCCGCCCTGCTGATCGGCGTGCTGTTGACGCCGTTTGCCCCCCAAGACGGGGCGGCGACGGTCTCGCGGCACTACCCGCGGCTGTTGAAACTCCCGCTATGGGCCATCGCCATCGGCATCATTGCCACGGCGCTCGCCGGCTACGTCGCACTCGCCCGTTTCCTCACCCAGCAGCTCGTCCTCACCGGCATCGTTTTCGTGGTGGGTTGGCTTGCCTATCTTGCGATACGGGCGGTGACGCGCGAGCCGCCGCACCGCAGTTTCCCGGTGGGTGAGATGCTCGAGAGCCGTTTCGGCCTCGATGGTCCGCGCCGCAATCAGCTCGCCCGCCTGACCGAGCTGGCGCTGACGCTCGCGGTCGTCATCGCCGCCATTCCCCTGCTGATGCTGCAATGGGGCTTCTCCGGTGCCGACATCCGCGACTGGTTCACCTCGATCCTCTTCGGCATGGAGGTCGGCCAGTTCCGTATTTCGTTGGCTCGCATCCTGCTCGGAATCATCCTGTTCATTGCCCTGCTGTTTGCCACCCGGCTGTTTCAGCGCTGGCTGCGCGAAAAGGCCTTGCAGCAGACGCGCATGGATCCGGGCATCGTCAATTCCATCGACACCGTGGTCGGCTATGCCTGCATCGCCTTTGCCGCCCTGCTTGCCCTGTCCTATGCCGGCTTCGATATCACCAATCTCGCCATCGTCGCTGGCGCCCTCTCGGTCGGCATCGGTTTCGGCCTGCAGTCGATCGTTAACAATTTTGTCTCGGGCCTGATTTTGCTGATCGAGCGACCAATCAAGGTCGGTGACAGGATCGTCGTCGGCGACCAGCAGGGATTGGTGCGCCGCATCTCGGTGCGTGCCACCGAAATCGAGACCTTCGATCGCGCCAGCCTGATCGTTCCCAATTCGGAGCTGATCACGGGACGCGTGCTGAACTGGACGCATCGCGACTCGCTGGTGGCGGTGAGCGTCAAGGTCGGCGTGTCTTATGCCGCCGATCCCGAACAGGTGATCACCATTTTGCGCACGTGCGCGCTCGATCACCCCGATGTGCTGCGCTTTCCGGAGCCGAGCGCGGTATTTGAGAATTTCGGCGACAGCGCGCTGATGTTCGATTTGCGCGTTTCCCTCCCGGAGATCAGCAAGGCCGTGGCGGTGCAGTCGGCGCTCCGCACCGCCATCTTCAAGGCCCTGCGCGCCGCCAATATCGAGATCCCCTTCAATCAGATCGACGTCAACCTGCGCGATCTCGAGGGTGTGCGGCGGGAGCTGGCGCAGCTTGCCCGGGCGCAGCAGACCGGCAAGGACGCGGCTGAGGCGGCCGAGCCAACGGCAGGCGCGCACAACAACGGCAAGCGCGTCACCCGCACGGGCGACTGAAGCCCCACCGGCTAGACGCCGGTCCGCCAGGCACAAGAGCAAATCGGACAGTCAAAGCGACCGGAGGGCGACGTCCCGTGGGCGCCGCCAAGGCGGGCGGCAGCCTTCCGCGCTCAGTCTTCGCGAAAAACCTTCTCGCGGCGCTCGTGGCGCTCCTGCGCTTCCAGGGATAGGGTGGCAATGGGTCGGGCATCCAGGCGTCTCAGCCCGATCGGCTCGCCGGTCTCCTCGCAATACCCATAGGTGCCTTCTTCGATGCGGGAAAGCGCAGCATCGATCTTGGCGATCAGCTTGCGTTGGCGATCCCGCGCACGCAGCTCGAGCGCGCGGTCGGTCTCCGACGTGGCGCGGTCCGCGAGGTCGGCGTGCTGGGCGGAATCCTCGTGCAGTACCTGCAGGGTTTCCCGGTTCTGGCGGACGATCTCTTCCTTCCAGGCCACCAGCTTGTTGCGGAAATAGGCCTTGTGCCGATCGTTCATAAAGGGCTCGTTCTCAGAAGGGCGATAGCCTTCTGGGAGAACAATCATGCTGCTTACCTGCAGCTTGGGCCGCTTTGGCAGCGGCTTGTGGGCCGATTGCTTTTTTGCAGCAGCTTTCCCCTCGACCGCCTTGCCACGGCCGTTGAGCGCACCATTTAAGCGGCCGTTCATCTTAGCCTTGGCGTGCGACTTAGGGTCGGCCATTTTGGCCGATACGATACGGTCTTTCTTGCCCATCCACGCTTCCCGACGGCTCGCTTATTTATCTTTGGGGCGCCGGAAGCCGACCCGGCGCTCTTCGCGGCCCGTATTTAACTTGCTGTTTTTTCAAGTCAAGGAGTTGCCGTGCAGCGCAACACAAATGCTTGACGCACCCCCATAGCGAGCGCTTTGGCCGGCCCCCGCAGGGCCTGGCGCCGATGCTCCCTCCCACTATTCTGTGGTGCATTGCCGCAAATATGCACGCTAATCGTGCACCTCCCCTCCTCGTCGGCACCCCTTCGGACGAGGTGGCCCCGACCGGCGGCCGCAAACTTTTTGCCCGTGGGCGGCCTCCCCGGGGGCGGGAACTAGTCACCATCCCCTAGGCATCCCCCAGGGGGTAAATAGGCGTAGAAATGCGCTTCCCACGGGCAACGCCATGGCGCCCAAAGCGGGAATGGTTGCATGCGCGCCTCTAAGGACCGGCGGTCGGGGCATTTCGGGCGCCTCGGCCACGCCGATCCTGGGACGACGCAGACGAGGCTTGGCCCCGGCGTCTCCCCTTTGAGTTGGCGCGCGCTTTTTCGAGATCGCAACGGCCTCGCCGTCGCGGGCGCCGGCACTGGTACTGGTACTGGTACTGGTACTGGTACTGGCACTGGCACTGGCCGTGACGCGAGCGACGATCCGAGCGCTGCGTTTTGCGGCACTGGCTACGAGGGTCGGCGCCTGGCCCGGCCGGCCTGCCCTAGATAGGCCGCAGCCGGAGCGGGCACGTCCAGCCGGTGTTGGCGGCTAGGTCGTCGACCGATTGCGACCGTGCCCAACCCAGCTGCGCCCGTCCCAAACGGCACCGACGTCCAACAATTCCTGCTCCGTGAAAAGCGCCTTGGCGATCAGCGAATTCAAATGGTAGGCGCCGCCGATCGTGGTGCCGCAACTGCTGAGATAGCCTTTGATCGTTTCATGTTTGCGGTCGAGGCAGCGCGCAATTTCAAGCGTCGGTGTCCCCCGCAGGCGCTCGATAATGGCGGTGCGCCGCGCATCGTCGGCCGGTCGTTCGCGCTTCATGTTGCCCTCACGCGACTACGAACCCCCGCAGCGCCATTTTTCCCCCTGCCTTGCCGCATTCCAAATCACGACAGAGTGAGCCATGCCGGCAAGGCCGCGTGGGCGACGGCGCGCGTGCCACCTTCGAGGCGAGGCTTATAGCTTTCAGACCTCGTTTTTCGGACCTGCCAGCAAGGTTAAGGCGCAGAGGCCCAGCAAGGTTCAGATGTCGCCGGCGCCCAACGTCGGCCGCGCCGTGCCGGCACCGCAACCCCGATTCCAGGCTCAGCCAATCTTTGCTTTCGGGCGGCAGCAGAGGCCGTTGCCGGCCCGCGGCCGCTGGGGCCAAGCGGACGTTCCCTTTGCCGCAGCGGGCGCGCTTGCTGGCCACCCCCTCACCCCCTAAGCTCGCGCGTCTTTTTGCCAGCCGGGGAGCGGTCCACCACCAATGCAGTTCCAGGGCACTAAAACCTACATCGCCACTGAGGATCTCAAGGTCGCGGTCAACGCCGCCATCACCTTGCAGCGACCGCTGCTCATCAAGGGCGAGCCCGGCACCGGCAAGACGGTTCTCGCCATCGAAGTCGCCAAGGCGATCAAGGCCCCGCTCCTTGAGTGGCACATCAAATCGACGACCAAGGCGTTGCAGGGCCTCTACGAGTATGACGCGGTTAGCCGCCTGCGCGATAGCCAGCTCGGCGACCCCCGCGTCGCCGACATCGGCAACTATATCCGCAAGGGCAAGTTGTGGGAGGCCTTCACCATGGGCGAGCGGCCGGTGCTGCTGATCGATGAGATCGACAAGGCCGACATCGAGTTCCCCAATGACCTGCTGCAGGAACTCGATCGCATGGAGTTTTATGTTTACGAAACGCACGAGACCATCAAGGCCAGGCACCGCCCCATCGTTATTATTACGTCCAACAACGAGAAAGAGCTGCCCGATGCCTTCCTGCGGCGCTGCTTTTTCCACTACATCAAGTTTCCGGATGCGGACACCATGCGCGCCATCGTCGACGTGCATTTCCCCGACATCAAGGGACGCCTGGTCTCGGAAGCCTTGAAGGTTTTCTATGACGTACGCGAAGTGCCGGGGATCAAGAAGAAGCCGTCCACCTCCGAATTGCTCGACTGGATCAAGTTGCTGCTCAATGAGGACATCAGTCCGGAGACGCTGCGCGAGAGCGACCCGCGCAAGCTGATCCCACCGCTGCACGGTGCACTGCTCAAGAACGAACAGGACGTGCACCTGTTCGAGCGGCTGGCGTTTATCGCCCGCCGGCAACATCAGGGCTAGTTCGCTGCTCGCTCGCCTTGGCCTCCCACACGAGGCGAGGCGACCATTGCGCACCGCCCCCCTTGAGCGCATGCTTGAAGCCCCTGCGGGCAGGCGCGCGACCTTGCACGGTCGCCGCGACCGAAGCGCTTTCGAGAAGCATTTGACACGCAAGCGACAATGATCAACGAAGCGCCGCTATCGCAATTCCAGTCGCTCGGCGGCGGCCTGGTGCGGCCGATCTACGCCGACTATAGCTTCGGCAACATCCCCAACACGATCGAATTCCTGTTGACGGGCGCCGAGCGCGGTCCGCTGCTGCCCGCGGCTTGCTTTGCGGGCACCTATCCACGCCCGCAGAAGGTCGTCTTGTTGTTCGTCGATTCCTTTGCCTGGCAGTTTTGGTGCCAGTATCGACACCAGTTCCGTACCCTGCGTCGCGTCAGCGAGGAAGGTACCCTCACTCCCCTCTCGGCGCTGTTTCCCTCGACCACGGCGGCATCGGTCTCGACCCTGAACCTCGGCGTGCTGCCGGCGCAGCACGCCCTTTACGAGTGGAACGTCTATATTCCGGCCTACGGCGAGGTGATCCAGTCGCTGGCCTTTACGCCGCTCGGCCGACATCCGCCCGATGCCTGCGCGCGGATGGGCTACGATCCGACCAAGTTGCTCGAGGTCCACGAGACCCTGCATCAGCGCCTCGGCCGCAAGGGCGTGCGCTCTATCCAGTTCGCGCACCGCAGTTATGCGACCTCCGCCTACAACAGCGTCGCCAGTGCCGGCGCCGAAATCGTGCGCCACAGCACGCTGGCCGAAGCCTTGGTGCAGCTCAAGGAATGCCTGCTGGCGACGCCGGGCAAAGCGCTGCTCAGCTTCTACTGGGCCGCCATCGACGCCATCGCCCACACGCACGGGCCCGGCAGCAGCTATCACGCCGCCGAAATTGCCAACTTCTGGCACACCGTCGATGCGGTCTTCGATGACGTGGCGGCACCCGACACACTCTACCTTTTCACCGCCGACCACGGTCATGTGCGCGCCGACGCCCGCGACACCCTTTACCTCAACGAGGCCCTGCCCGCGCTCGCGGACTGTCTGCCGTTCAGTCCGACCGGCAAGCCGATCTATCCCAACGGCTCCCCGCGCGACATCTTCTTGCACGTGAGGCCGCCGCTCAGGGCGCAGGTGCTGGGGCTACTTGAGGACGCGCTGGCAGGGAAGGCCCTGGTCCTGTCGATGGAAGCCGCCCTGCAGCACGGCCTGTTCGGGAGCGGTGCGATCAGTGAAGAGTTGCGCCGGCGCCTCGGCGACATCTTGGTCCTGCCCTACCTCGGGCGCTTCATTTGGTGGCGTGAGCCGGGTCGGCTGGAAAACCACTTCCACGGTCACCACGGCGGACTGACCCGGGAAGAGATGACGACGCTGCTCGGCGTCATCGACCGACTGTGAGGCCCGGTGCCCGCGGCGCCCTCACGGTTTGCGCGCCTGGCTAGAGATTGCTGGCGTTGAAGGTGTCGCAGGCCTGCGTTTGGCCGGTCTCGAAACCCTTACGGAACCAGCGCACGCGCTGGGCCGAGGTGCCGTGGGTGAAAGATTCCGGCACCACCCTGCCCTGCGTTTGACGCTGCAGCGTATCATCCCCGATGGCCGAAGCAGCCGCCAATCCTTCTTCGATGTCGCCGGGCTCCAGGCGCGACTTCACCTTGTTGTTGAGACTGGCCCAGACGCCGGCCAGACAGTCTGCCTGCAGCTCCATGCGCACCTGCAGGGCGTTGACGCGCACCTCATCGCCGCTGCGCTCCTTCATGGCCTGCACCTTGTCGGCGATGCCGAGTTCGGTCTGCACGTGATGGCCAACCTCGTGGGCGATCACATAGGCCTGCGCGAAATCCCCTGGCGCATGGAAGCGCCGCTTCATCTGCTCATAGAAGGCCAGGTCGATATACACGGTGCGGTCGAGTGGGCAGTAGAAGGGGCCCATCGCGGTCTGGCCAACCCCGCATGCGGTCCGCGTCGCCCCCTCAAACACCGCCAGCTTCGGTTTGTGATAGGTGCGACCCGACGCCTTGAAGACGCTCTCCCAGACATCCTCCGTGTCGGCCAGCACCTGGCGCACGAAGCGGGTCTTCTCATCATTGGCCTGGCCCACGGGATTTTGGCTCCGCGGCAGCCCGGGAATGTCGCGTTGACTGGGACCCGGGCGTGGCATGTCCGGGATCTCGATGCCATTACCCGTCAAGAGTGTGAGCGGATTGATACCAAACATCAAGCAGATGGCCCCGATGATCAGCAGCGTCGTAATGCTCATACCGCCGCCGCCGATCGGGATCGGGATGCCCATTCCCCGGCCCGGGAACATGCCGCCGCGCTCGCCACGGCGATCCTCGAAGCTGTCACTCTGCCGATCTTGCTCGTCGTAGCGCATGCTCTCGTCCTCGACCGTTGGCCTGAAGGTGCCAAACTCCGTTCCGCCTCCCGGCGGCATGACGCAAGGCCGCCCAAGCCGCAGGATATCCCAGCCGGCCCCGAAGCCGGAAGACGGCCGCCCACATGACTAACAAGGCGCCCCGCGGCGTCATTGGCCATCCTCGCCCGGCGCCGCCTGCCTCCCCGTGCGCAGCCGCGGGATGGCCATGAGCTTGCTCGCGTCCGCCTTGCTGCGGTCCGACTTCAACAGGGCTACCACCTGGCGCGAGGCCGCCACCGCCCCCTCGTTCTCATAGGCCTCGTGATTTTTCTCGATGTCGCGCAGTTCGTAGCGATAGTTGCACATAAGCCCGTGCGCCTCGCGCAGGCCCTTGGGCGAGGTATCGCCCAGCCAATTGATGCGCTCGAGACGGGCGCCGTTGCCGAGATGGAAACGGGCGACCGGGTCGGCCGGGCGGCCATTATCCAGCTTGGCGCGCAAGAAGTAATGCGCCGCGAGCCGCAGTAACAAAGGCCGCAAAGCATCGGTCTCGGGACCCAAGATCCAATTGCGATCGCTGAGGGCGACAAGCTGGGCCCGCTCGGCATCGCCAAGAAGCCCGGAAGCGTCCGCGTTCGATACTTCGGCCAGCCAATCGGCGAAATCGGGCACGGGGGATAACGTTACGAAGGTCTTGAGGCTAGGGCGCTCTTTCACGAGGTCTTCAACGACTTGTTTGATCAAAAAGTTCCCGAAAGAGATGCCGCGCAGGCCCTCCTGACAGTTGGAAATGGAGTAAAATACCGCCGTGATGGGCTCCTGCGTGGAGACCGGCTTCGACTGTTCCTGCAGCAGTGATTGGATGTTGTCGGGGATGGCCTCGCTCAAGGCCACCTCCACGAAGATCAGCGGCTCGTCGATCAGGGAGGGATGAAAGAACGCAAAGCAACGCCGATCGACGGGATCGAGCCGACGCCGCAAATCGTCCCAGCCCTGAATTTCGTGCACCGCCTCGTAGGCGATGATCTTGTCGAGGATCGCCGCCGGCGTCTGCCAGTCGATGCGCCGCAGCACCAAGAACCCCCGGTTGAACCAGGAGGAGAGCAGGTGCATCAGATCGCGATTAACGGCAGCCAGGGCCGGCTCGCGGGCCTCGATCAAATCGCGGCGCATCGCCACGATCGCGGCGGTTGCGCCGGGCGCCAGATTTAGGCGGCGAAAGAATTCCAGGCGCGGGCTTTCTAGGGCACGCTGCAGCGCCCCAACGGTGGCGGCACCTGGCGATCGAAGATAGTCATTGGCCGCCCGTTCGACCGCCTCCGCGTCCGGCTCCATCGTGCGCGCAAGGAACATTAAAAACGCGCGGCGATCGTCGGCGTCGAGACCGCGGTAGCGCGCCAAAATCTCGCTGGCGATGGCGACGCCGGAGGCCTCGCCGCGACCGGAGACCAGGCCCTGGGCCAGGGCCCCGATGTCCTCGGTGCGATCGAGCCAAGCCAAGGACCGAGGCAGCAGTTGGCGGCCTTGATCGGCGATGGTGTTCAAGAGCTCTTGCAGGAAGGAAACGTTCAAGGTGTCGGTCTTTCGTGCTGGCCGGCCCAACGATCATGTGGCGATTGCGCTGCGGCCATCCAACCTCGCCCCCGCCAGGGGCACATCGATGTTTGCGAGGCCTGCGTGACACTGGCGCACTGGGGCGGCATTCTACACCGCCCGACAGCAATTGGCAGGAGCATAGCCCGTGACCACCGAGACCTACGAAATCCTCGCCATCAAGTACGGCGAGTTCAGCAAGCGCAAACGCTACGAGAGCTTTATCTCCGCCGACGACCACGATGGGCCCCATCCCATCGCCTACTTCGTATGGGTCATCCGCAACGCCAACCGATGCCTTCTCGTCGACAGTGGCTTCGATCCGACCGAGGGCGCCAAGCGCGGACGCCAGGTCGACCGGGTGCCGGCCGCGGCGCTGGAGCTGATCGGCCTATCGGCCAACCGGATCGAACAACTCATTGTCAGCCACCTGCACTACGATCACGCCGGTACGCTCGGCGCCTTTCCGGCCGCCCGCTTCCACGTGCAGGCGGCGGAGATGGCTTACGCCACCGGCCCGTGCATGTGCCACGCGCATCTGCGCTATCCGTTCACAGCCGATCACGTTTGTGAAATGGTGCGCCAGGTCTATTCCGGTCGCGTGCAATTCCACGACGGCGACGCCGAGGTCGCCCCGGGGATCAGCGTGCACAAGATCGGCGGGCACAGCCGCGGCCTGCAGTGCGTTCGTGTCATGACGGATTCGGGACCGGTCGTGCTGGCCTCCGACAGCTCGCATTTCTACGAGAACTTCGAAACCGGCAAAGTCTTCCCGATCGTGGTCGACGTTGAGGATACGCTCAAAGGTTATGCGCGGCTCGTCGAGCTGGCGGCTTCGCCCAAGCGCGTAATCCCCGGCCACGATCCGTTGGTGCTCGAGAGGTACCCAAG
>DATMZT010000093.1:0-35400 GCA_035573335.1 Hyphomicrobiaceae bacterium
TGCCCTGGCTCAGGAAGCAGGCGGCGCAGGGCGCGCATATCGCCGGCATCTGCACCGGGGTCGTCTATCTTGCCGAAGCCGGCCTGCTCGACCGTCGGCAGGCGACCACGCATTGGGCGGTCGCCGATCAATTCCGCCAGCGCTATCGCAAGGTCGACTGGCAACCGGAAAAGTTCATCACCGAGGATCGGCGCATGCTCTGCAGCGGCGGCGTCTACGCGTCGATGGACCTCAGCCTCTACCTGGTCGAGAAATTCTGCGGCCACGAGGTGGCGTTGCAATGCGCCAAGGCGCTGCTCATCAACATGCCGCGACCGTCCCAGTCGGGCTATGCCACGCTGCCGCTGTCGCGTCCGCACAATGATGAAAAGGTGCGTGCCGCCGAAAGCTTTCTGGAGCAGAACTACGCCACCGATGTCTGCTTAGAGTTGCTGGCGCAAGATCTCGGCATGAGCCCGCGCAATTTCAGCCGCCGCTTCAAGCGCGCCACCGGGCGGCTGCCCGGCAACTACCTGCAGGCCATGCGCGTCGCCATCGCCAAGGAAATGCTTGAAGGCGGGGCCCGCTCGGTGCAAGTCGTCAGCGCCGCCGTCGGCTACCAGGATGCCGCCTTCTTTCGCGGGCTGTTCAAGCGCGCCACCGGTATGACGCCCGGTGAGTACCGCGAAAACTTCGCCGGCAGCAACGGCGCCCGTTCCTCCCTCGCCGCCGGGACAGCGCCGCCGCGCTCGCGGCACGCGAGCTAGCGGGGCCACTCCTGGCCCGCCTCCGGCATCCAGTTGCCGCGCCGCCGCGCCAGGCGCTCGGGCAGCGTCTCGCCCTCGAAGTTGGTCGCGGTCTCGACGAACTGCGAGCGCTCGACCTCAAAGGTATTGGCGTTGAGGACGGCATAGCGCCTGCCCTCGATCAGCGAGGTCACGATCGGTATGGCGCCGCAGCGTCTGCACACGTGAAAATCCGCGCTTTCGCTGCCGAAGCGATAGCACGTGGTCAACGCAGGATCGGCAATCTCGAGCCGGAAGGCGCCGTCCGGATGCGAGGTCCAACGGGCGCCGTGCCGCGTGCACAAGCCACAACCGCAGGCGCGCACCGGGATGGCTGGCCAGGCACCTGGCCAGTCGAAGTCGACACGAATGTTGCCGCAATGGCAGCTTGCCTGAAGGCGACGGGGCGGCGGTCGGCTCGTCATTTGCATCTGCCTCATGTTTGCCGCGAGCGGCGCGGCGGCCGCACGCGCGGCAGCTGAATGAACTCCCACGGTGCCGGCGTCTCGCCGATCGGCACCTCGATCAACACCGGCCCGGCCTCCTGCATGCCGCGGCGCAGCTGAAGGCGCAACTCCGCCGGCGACGTGGCGCGCAACGCCACGGCACCAAAGCTTTCCGCCAGGCGGACAAAATCGGGGTTGGTGAGATCGCTGGCGATCAGCCGCCCGCCGTATAGGTCCTGCTGCATGCGTCGCACGTTACCGTAGGCATTGTCGTTGAAGACGATGCTGACCAGGGGGATGCGGAACTGCACGGCCGTCGCGAGCTCTTGCACGTTGAACATGAAGCCGCCATCACCGTTCACCGAGACCACGGGCACATCGGGCCGGGCGATCTTGGCCCCGAGCGCCGTCGGGAAACCCATGCCGAGGGCGCCCTGATAGCCGAGCGTCAAGTAGGTGCGCGGGGCGTACACCGGATAGGCAAGCCGGCTCACGTAGCCCACCTGCGTGAACTCATCGACGAAGATGCCGTCCTCCGGCAATTCGGCGCGAATCGCCTCCAGGTACGCCATCTGCGGCTGCAGCTTCGAAAACGCCACCCGCGTCTGCGCCTTCAAGGCGGCGATGGTATCCTTGAAATCGCCGCGCTTGCGGTTGTGTTTCGGGATGGCGTCGAGCAAACGTCGCACCACCGCTTGAGCATCGCCGAGCAGCGGCAGCGTGGGGCGGCCGTGCCGCACCATCTCCTGCGGATCGATCTCGACCCGGATCAACTTGAGGGTGTCGTCGACACCCCAGCCGGTGTATTGCGCATGCAGCCGCGTACCGATACCGATCACGACGTCGACTTCGGGCCACAGCTTGTGTCCGGCGGGAAACGGCAGGCTCAGCTCGTGGCGGGCGTCGATGACGCCGTGCCCCATGCGATAGGCGACAACCGGCGCCTCCAGCATTTCCGCCAGCAGGGTCACTTCCCGGCTGGCGCCCAAGGCACCGCCGCCGACGACGATCAGGGGACGCACGGACTGGCCCAGGGCCTTGGCGGCGGCGGCGATGGCATCGTCGTCAGGCTGCGGCGCGGGCAGCGGCGCCGGCAGGCCCGGCAGCGCCAGCGTCGCGGCCTTGCCCCAGACATCGAGTGGGCATTCGAGCGCCGCCGGCCGCGGGCGCCCGGCCAGCATCTGGCGGAAGGCCTCATCGGTCAGCGCCGCGGCCTCGTGCGGAGCGCAGATCCGGGCCGACCACTTGGTCAGCCGCTGCATAATGCCGAGCTGATCGGGAATGTCGTGCAAGAAGCCGGTGTCGCGGTTGACATAGGCGAGCGGGATCTGGCCGCAGACGGCGAGCACCGGAGCGTTGTTGCCATAGGCCTGCGACAACGCCGCCGCCGTGTTGAGAAAGCCCGGGCCCGGCACCACGCAATAAGCCGCCGGTTTGCCGGTGGCCATCGCCGCCCCGAGCGCCATATAGGCGGCGCCTTGCTCGTGGCGCGTATGGATCGGACGCAGGCGGTTCGTCTCGGCGAACAGGGCATCGAAGAAGGGATCGTTCTGGACGCCGGGCAGGCAGTACAGCGTGTCGATGCCATGCGCGATCAACCGTTCGATCACGATCTGAGCGGTGTTGCGCGGGGCTCGATCCGCCGTGGCTGACGCCATGTCGCTTCTCCCTCGCCGAGGCGCTTGCGCCGACAGCTGTCGCTTTAGCCCATGAGCTTTGCGTTTTGCCGGCAGCGGCGTCAAGCCTCTAGCCGCCGGCAGTGCTGAGGTGCGAAATCCCATGATGCACCGGCGGCGCGGTGACGGTACACTCGCCGGGCACACAGAATAAAAGCAGGGAGGCGCTCGATGTCGGTGATCTTGGGCAGCGGCGAGCATCGCTATCGCGTGGTGGAGAACTGGGCCAAACTGCCCGACGGCTGGAGCTTCAAGGACGTTGCCGCCGTCGGCGTTGACAGCAAGGATCAGGTCTACGTCTTCAATCGCGGCGAGCACCCGGTCATCGTGTTCGATCGCGACGGCAACTTCCTGCGCTCCTGGGGTGAGGGCGTATTCCAGCGCGCGCACGGTCTCGACATCGACAAGAACGATGTGCTCTACCTGACCGATGACGGGGACCATACGGTGCGGCGCTGCACCAGCGCGGGCAAGGTCGAGTTGACGATCGGCGTCCCCGGCAAACCCGCCCCGTTCATGAGCGGGGAACCGTTTCACCGTTGCACGCACACGGCGCTGTCGCCGCAGGACGAAATCTACGTTTCCGACGGCTACGGCAACGCGCGCGTGCACAAATTCTCGCCAGCGGGCAAGCTCATCATGTCGTGGGGCGAATCCGGCAGCGAACCTGGGCAATTCAATATCGCCCACAATATCGCCACCGACGATGCAGGCTGGGTCTACGTCGCCGACCGCGAGAACCATCGCGTGCAGGTGTTCGACGGCAATGGCAAATACGAAACGCAGTGGAACAACCTGCATCGGCCCTGCGGCCTTTACTGCTGCCGCGGCACGTCGCCGACCTTCGTGATCGGCGAATTGGGCCCCGGCATGCCCGTCAACTTGAAGGCGCCCAACCTGGGACCGCGGTTGTCGATCGTCGACGCCGAGGGCAAGCTGCTGGCGCGCCTGGGCGGCAAGGACGGCCCCGGCCTCGAGCCCGGCAAGTTCCTGGCGCCACACGGACTGGCCCTCGACTCCAGGGGCGACATCTACGTTGGCGAGGTCTCTTATACGAACTGGAAAACCAGCTTCCCGGACACCCCGCAACCCAAGACGATCCGTTCACTGCAGAAGCTTGCGCGCGTGCCCTGAAGCGCGCGCTCGAGGCTGACCAAGAGCAAAAGGAGAAGGCGATGCGGCAAGGGCTGCCGGCGGTGAGCCTGGTTGCCGTGCCCGGCCGGCGGCGGGCAACACTCGAGCTCGCAAGCGAGATCGAACGGCGAGGCTTCCCGGCGATTTTCGCGCCGAGCCTGTTTGCCAACATGTCGCTGTGCGAGGCGCTCTGCCACGTCAGCAAGCAGATCCTGTTCGCCAGCTCGATCGCGCCCATCTATGCCCGCACGGTGGGCGACTTCGCGCAAAGCGCCGCCTTCATGCACGAGATCTCGGGAGGGCGCTTCCGCCTCGGCATCGGCGTCAGTCACGCACCGACGCAGGCGCGCATGGGCGCAGCGGCCGGCAAGCCCATTGGCGATGTCGCCCGCTTCGTCGCCGAGCTCAAGGCGCATGCCGGCATCGGCGATCTGCCGCCGATCATTCTCGCTGCCTTGCGCAAAGGCATGGTCGCGCTCGCCGGCGAGATCGGCGACGGCGTGGTATTTGCCAATGGCGCCCGTTCGCACATGCCCGCCTCCCTGGCGGTCATTGCCGCCGCCAAGCTGAGCGATCCCGGCTTTCTGATCGCCAACATGATCCCCACCTGCATCAGCGAGGATCTCGAAGCGGCCAAGGCAACCAACCGTAAGACGCTCAGCCGCTATGCCTTGCTTGCCAACTACCGTAATTATTGGACGGAGGCCGGATACGTCGAGGAAATGCAGGCCATCGACAGGGCGATCGCCGAACGGCGGCTCGAGGATGTTCCCAAATATCTGAGCGATGCCTGGCTTGCCGACTGCACCCTGTTCGGGCCGCCGGCGCGCGTGCGCGAGGGACTGGAAGGCTGGCGCGCCGCGGGCATTACCATGCCGATCGTGGTGCCCACCTCGGTCGCCGGCAACCAGATGCGCGCCTTTACCGAGTTGTTCGCGGCGTTTGCCTGAAGGAATCGCACAGATGGCGGCTAAAATTGACGCACCGACGCTCAAGGAAGCGCTCTCGGATGGCCGTGAAATTGCCCTCATCGACGTGCGCGAGCATGGGCAATTCGGTGAAGGGCACCTGTTTTTTGCCGTGCCTCTCGCCTACAGCCGCTTCGAGCTCGGCCTGCCGGCGCTGGTACCAAACGCCAGCGTCCGCCTGGTGCTATGCGACGCCGGCGACGGCGTGGCGGAACGCGCAGCACTACGTGCCGAGGCGCTCGGCTACAACAACGTGGCGGTGCTGGCGGGCGGCATCGCTGCCTGGCAGGCCGCCGGCTACACGCTCTATGCCGGCGTCAATGTGCCGAGCAAGACCTTTGGCGAACTCGTGGAAGTGGCGCGCCATACTCCCCGCCTAAGCGCAGCGCAAGTCGCGGCCATGCGCGAGGCCAAGGCAAACGTCGTCATCGTCGATGGCCGGCCCTTCGCCGAATACAGTAAAATGAACATCCCGGGGGGCATTTGCTGCCCCAACGGCGAGCTGCCTTTGCGCATCTACGATATCGTTCCCGATCCAAGCACGACAATCATCGTCAATTGTGCCGGCCGCACCCGCTCCATCATCGGCGCGCAAATGCTGATTGATTTCGGCGTTCCCAATCCCGTCTACGCGCTTGAGAACGGCACGCAAGGCTGGTTTCTGGCCGGGTTGCCGCTCGAATACGGTGCCAATCGTCGTGGCGATGCAGCCGTGCGCGAAAAGGACCTCGCCCAACTCAGCGCCCGCGCACGCGCGCAGGCGCAACGGCTCGGGGTAGAAATCGTGGCCGCGGCGGCCGCGCAGGCCTGGCTCGGCGAGGACAGCCGCACCACCTTCTGTCTCGACGTGCGCAGTCCCGAAGAGTTTGCCGCTACCGCGGTGGCGGGCTTCGCCAGTGCGCCGGGCGGCCAGCTGATCCAGGCGACGGACCAGTGGGTCGGCGTCAAAGGCGCGCGGCTCCTGTTGATCGACGATGAGGGCGTGCGCGCACCCCTCGTCGCCGGCTGGTTGCGCCAGAGCGGACACGAGGCCTCGGTGCTCGAGGGCGGCGCGGCGGCCGCCCGCACCTTTAATTGGCAGCGCGCCCGCGCCGTGCCTCCTGCCGGCACCGAGCCCAGCGTCCTATCAGCCGGCGAGGCAGCGCAAGCGCTGGCGCGCGGCAGCCTCAACATCATCGATTTGCGGCCGAGCCTCGCCTATCGCCAAGGCCATATCGCCGGCGCCACCTGGTCGATCCGGCCACGCCTCGGCGCGGCCGCCACCGACGCGGCCAAGACGGTCCTGCTGGTGGCCGAGGAGCCCGCCATCGCGCGTCTGGCCGCCGTCGATCTTGGCGAAGCCGGCTGCCAGGATGTGCGGCTCCTGGCGGAGCCGCCCGAGGCATGGGCGGCGGCGGGACTTCCCATCGCCACGAGCCCCGCCGTGCCAGCGGATGCAGCGCGCATCGATTTCCTTTTCTTCACCGCCAAGCGCCACGAGGGCACCGCCGAGGCTGCCGAAGCGGCGCGCCAGTATCTTGCCTGGGAGGTCGGCTTGATCGATCAGCTCGACGCCCAGGAACGCGGCGCTTTCCGCATTGCTTGAGCGGTGAGCTCACCTGAGGCTAGCGCGCCTTGATGTTGCTGCGCTTGACATGATCGAGGTTCTTGCCCTCGATGCGGATCAGCTTCACGGGCGCAGCGCGGTTGGGAGAATGCACGGCCCCAACATCGTAAAGGTGTGCATCGCCGGGGCGCATGTTGTAGGTGCGAACGGGTTCGACCAGCGTTGGAGCCTCACCGTTGCCCGGCTCGACAATGCGCCAGTCCGTCATTTCGGTGACGCCGGTCGCCTGTCCGTAGATGGCCCAGCTGGAGCCGTGGTCGTGCGGGCTGCCGTTGGCCGGCCCGTCATAGACATGACCACAAATGCAAAAGCCGAGCTCGGGGTCCTCGTAGAGGACCTGGCGCGGATTGGCTCCCGGCGCGCGTTCCTTGAGCTCGGCCGCAATAAAGGCCTTATCGGTCAGCGCCCGTGACACGAAGGTGGCGACTTTCGCCTTGCCCTGCAGGCCATTATCGGCCTTTAGCGTTTCACGGATGTCGGCTGCGAGCTGGCTAAGGGTGTAGGACATCGATCCGATCCTTCGTCTGCGCCAATCGTGACAAAACCTAGCAAGTGCCGCGGCGCGCCGCCAGCAGGACGCAAGGGGGGGCCGGCCGTTTCACGCGGCCGTGACTGCCACTTTCGCCCGCCCTGGTATAAACTTTTTCCGGGTGCAGAAAGCACCAGCGCACATTCTCAGAGGACATTGTCGCCTAGGAGGGACATATGCTGCTTGCCGTTCCCAAATGGCTGTCGGTCGCCGCGACCGCTCTAACAGTCCTAGCGTTCACGCCAGCCACGGTCCTTGCCGCCGGCGACGACCCCCCCAAACCGTCCTCGAACCAGCCCAAACCGAAATCGAAATCAAAGCCGAAGCCCAAATCCAAGGACAAGGACAGCCGGCTCAATCAGGACGAAATCTACAGCCTGGGCTACTGGCAGGCCAAGCGGGGCGAGTACGCGGCGGCGCTGGCGACCTTGCGCTCGGCGCCAAATGCGGCCGACCCGCGGGTGGAGACCATGATCGGCTTTAGCTTGCGCAAGCTCGGGCAAGTCGACGAGGCCATGGCCTACTACAACCGGGTTCTCGCCAAGCATCCCGAGCGCACGACCACGCGCCAATATCTGGGCGAAGCCTTCCTCCAAATCGGCGCGCCGGAGCGGGCCAAGGAGCAGCTGGCCGAGATTGCCAAGCGCTGCGGCGCCGCCTGCGAGGACTACCAACTCCTCGCCGATGAGATCGCCAAGTACGAAAAGGCCGGCTGAGCCGGCCCTCAGGGAGGCCCCGCCGCCTCGGGCTCAGCGGGGCTCTCCGCGCTGGACAGCGTGCCAAGGAAGGCGATGAGATCGGCGCGCTCGGCGCCCGTGAGGTCGAGGCGCCGGATGCTGGGCGCCAGCGACGGTCGCTTAACAAAGGTATCGGCGTAGTGCGCCACGACCGCCGCCAGCGACGGGCGCGAGCCGTCGTGCATGTAGGGCGCGGAATATGCCAGCTCGCGCAGGCTCGGCGTCTTGAAGGCCGCTAGCCCCGGTGTGCCGCCTGCCACGGCACCCCGTCCGGCATCCTTGCCCGGCAGGCCGATGTCGTGGAAGCGATCGTCGGTGAAGCGCCAGCCGACATGGCAGAGCACGCACCCGGCCTTGCCGGTGAAAAGCCGAAACCCGCGCACCTCGTTGGCCTCGAGCGCATCGCCGTCTCCCTCGATCCAGGCATCAAAGCGGGTGCGGGGAGAGACGAGCGAGCGCACGTAGCTGGCAAGGGCCTTGGCCACGCTTTCTTCCGAAATCGGCGCAGGCTCAGAAAAGGCCGCCTGGAACGCCGCCAGGAGACCCAAATCGGCGTTGAGCTGCCCCAGGATGCTGGGCCAATTCCCCGCCATCTCGTCGGCGGCAACGATCGGCATGCGGACCTGGGCTTCGAGCGAGGGCGCGCGCCCGTCCCAGAAATAGGCCTCGCCCCACGCCAAGTTCCAAAGCGACGGGGTGTTGCGGGCGAGGCTGGCGCCCGTGAGCCCGCGGGCCCGCCGGCGGCCATCGGTGAAGGAGCGCTCCGGCCGGTGACAACTGGCGCATGAGCGTTCCCCACCCCCCGACAATCGGGGATCGCTAAAAAGCCGGGCGCCGAGCGCTACCTTGGCCACCGTCAGGGGATTGTCGGGTGGGGCGGGCGCTTGGGCCGGCCGCCGGAAGAGGAGCCGCCAGGCCGCCTCGACGCGCAAGGGCGGCTGCGGCCCTGCCGCTTCTCCACCCCCGGCCGCAGCCGCGGTCCCAGCCGCGGCCCCACCCGCGGCCCCACCCGCGGCCAAGAGCAGCAAGGCGGCGGCGGCGGCCCCGAGCGATCCTTTGCCTTGAGGCATGCGCTCTTGCCTGCCCTGGTGTTGCTTGCCAAGCGCGATGGGAGCCGGCAGAAGCAAGCCTTCGCCTTCCCCGCCAGCCAGGGCGCCCAGCCTTCCCGAATTCTGCCGCCCTCGCAAGGGAGATGAGCATTCCCCCCGTTGATCCGCGCAACCGACGCCTCGGCTCCGCCAGCCTCCGGGCCGGCCTCATCTTGATTGCGCTGTCATGGGGGTTCAACTGGCCCGCCGTCAAGCTTGCCCTCAACGAGATGCCGATCTGGAGCATGCGCGCGGTGGGCTTGACCACCGGCAGCCTGCTGCTGTTGGGGTTGGCCAAAGCCTCCGGGCGCTCCCTTGAGGTGGCGACACGACAATGGCCGGCGCTGATCCTGGCCGGCCTTCTCAACGTGACGGCCTTTAATGTCTTAACCGCTGTGGCCCAGACCCTGATGCCCACCTCGCGCGCGGTGATCCTCGCCTACACGATGCCGCTGTGGACCGCGCTGTTGGCGCGCATCTTGCTGGGCGAGGTTCTGACGCCGCGGCAGCGCACGGCCCTGATGCTCGGCGCCGCCGGCCTCGCCGCTGTGCTTGCGCCATTACGATCGAGACTGGGCGAGCCGGGGGTCGAGGCCGCCATCGCGGCAATCCTGGGTGCGGCGATCGCCTGGGCCGCCGGCACCATCGTCATGAAGCGCGCCGGGTTTGCCACCGATCCCCTCGTCAACACGGCCTGGCAACTTGCCATCGGTGCCATCACCGTCTGGGTCGGGGTTTTTGCCTTCGAGGCGACCGAACTCGCCACCATGAGCTTCTGGCCCAAGACTTGGGCCGGTTGGGGGGGCCTCGTCTACAACAGCGTGATCGGCATCGCGCTCAGCTATTTTTTGTGGTTTGGCATGGTCGCGCGCCTGCCCGCCGCGACGGCGGCGATCGGCGTCCTCTTGGTCCCCGTGGTCGGGGTGACGGCCGCCATGGCCATCATCGGCGAACGACCAAGCCTCGCCGACGGCCTAGGCTTCCTCTTGATCACCGCGGCCGTCTTCATCAACGCCCGCCAGCGGCCGGCCTGAAGCGCCATTGCGTCCGACCGCTCAGCGACCAAGGTCTTGGCGCAGCTGGGCCAGGGCTTCGGGCGTGTCGATGTCCTCAAGAACGGCGGTGGCATCGAGGGGCAGTTCCCGGACCAGCCCGGCGTGAGCGGCAAACAACTGCCGGGCGCCGGCATCGCCCTCCAGCGCCAGCATCTCGGCAAAACACGCCGCCGGCCACAGCACCGGGTTGCCGCGCTGCCCCCGATGGGTGGGCACGATGATGGCTTGCCCCTGCGCGCCCAAGAACGCCGCGATCAGGCAATCAAGGTGTGCCGGCCGGACCAGCGGCATGTCGCCGAGCGCCACCACCACACCTGCGATTTGGCGTGGCAAGGCGCCAATGCCGGCCTTCAGCGAGCTGCTAAGGCCGCTGGCGTAGGCGGGATTGGCAACGATGGTGACATCGAGACCGGCGAGCGCCGCCTCGACCTGAGGCTGCTGGTGGCCGGTCACCACCAGCACGGGCCGAGCGGCGCTGGCGAGTACGGTCTCGACCGCATGGCGCAGCATCGGCTTGCCGGCGACCTCGCACAGGAGCTTGTTGTGATTGCCCATGCGCGTCGAACGTCCGGCGGCCAGCACGATGGCGGCAACGGGGATTATCTCGGCCAACCTTCCTGTCCTCACCTTAAAATCGGGGCTTGTTTGCCTCGTTTGTTTGCCTCGCTTGCTTGCCTGGCCCGCGGCGCCGGCCGAGCGGGTCGCTTGGCTCGGCGCTCACTTGCCCAAATGCTGCGACCAGAACGCCAACATTCGCTCCCAGGCCAGTTCGGCGGCGGCGCGGTCGTGCACGTCGCGCTGCTCGTTGACGAAGGCGTGGTCAGCCTCGTAGCGAAAAATTTCCGCCGTCTTGCCGGCGGCCTTGAGCCCGGCCTCGAACGTGTCGACCGCGGCCGGCGTGCACCAGTCGTCGCGATTGGCGAAGTGGCCCTGGAGGGGCACCCTTACGTCTTTGGCCGAGGCGACGGTCTCCGGTGGCAACCCATAGAAGGCGACGGCCGCCGTCAGCTCGGAAATGCGGCAGGCGCCGAGAATGGTGACCGCGCCCCCGAGGCAGAACCCGGTCAGTCCCACCTTCGCCCCCGTGCGCTTGAGAAACTGGGCGGCACCGCGCACCACCTGATCGGTGGCCTCGAGGAAATTTAGCGAGTTCATCTCCCGCCCGGCCGCCTCGGTATCGTGATAGGGCACGACCGTGCCGGCATAAAGATCGGGCGCCAGGGCATCGTAGCCCGCGAGCGCCAGGCGATCACAAATGCCCTTGATCTGATCCTGCAGCCCCCACCACTCCTGGATCACCACCACCCCCGGGGCGCGGGCGCGTCCAGCCTTGGCAAGGTAGCCTTCCGCCGCCTGGCCATCGGCCCGGCCAAATCCGATCCTGGTACCCATCGCGGACTCCTTTTTTGTCTTGCAGCCTAAGCTTGCCTAAACATCGCCTTCGGCCTTGAGCCAGCGTACCGCGGTGCGAAAGGCCGTCAGCGTGCGGTCCACGTCGCTCGGCCCGTGCACGGCGGACACCAGGCCGCCCGGCGCGCCCATGATGTCGACGCCGTTGGCGAGCATGCCCAGACGCAGGCGGTGACAGAGTTCGGGATTGCGCGCCCCTTTGAGGCCCTCGAAGCCCAGTTGCAGCGGGTCGAAGCGCTCAGGATCGATCGCCAGCCGCTTGGGATTGGGGAAGATCAGGAACGCGGAGGCTTCGCCATAGATCCCCCAGGGGATCTGTTCGTCGACCAAAATCGCCCGCAGGCCCGCGCGGATCTGGGCGGCGGTGCGCTCGGCTTGGGCACACACCTCCTCCTCCTCGACGATTTTCAGGGTGGCCACGCCGGCGGCCGCGCACAAGGGATTGGCGTTGAAGGTGCCCTGGTGAGCGATCTTCTCCCGCTTGGCTGCCTGCGCGGCGCCAGCGTCAAGCTGGTCGAGAATCTCCGCGCGGCCGGCGACGGCGCCGCCGGGCAGCCCGCCGGCCAGGATCTTGGCCAAAATACACATATCCGGCGTGACGGCGTAACGTCCCTGGGCGCCGCCGCGCGACCAGCGAAAGCCCGTTACCACTTCATCGAAAATCAGCAAGACGCCGTGCTGGCGCGCAAGCTGGCTGAGCCCAGCCAGAAAGCCCGACGGCAACGGCACCTGCCCCCAGGAGGCCCCCGACGGCTCGAGCACGATGGCGGCAATGTCGTTGGCGTCGGCGAGCGTTTGGGCCACGCGCTCAAGATCGTCGGCCGGCAACAGGAGGGTTTGGGCGACGAGGCCAGCGGGAATGCCGGCCGGCACGCCGCCACTGAAATGCGACATGGCGCCGGCGGCAACCCCGTCATGCCAGCCGTGGAAATGCCCGACAAAGCGGATCACCTTGCTTTTGCCGGTGAAGGCGCGAGCAAGGCGCAGCGCCAGATGCGACGCCTCGGTGCCGGAGGCGGTAAAGCGCACACGTTGCGCACACCCGATCAAGCGGGCGACGCGCTCGGCCCAGACGACCTCCAACTCATGGCAGGCGCCCCAGTGCGTGCCGAGCCCGAGCTGGCGTTCGACGGCGGCCATCACCAGCGGATGCGCGTGACCCATGATGAGGGCGCCGTGCCCGCCGAAGTAGTCGACATACTCGTTGCCGTCGACGTCCCACTTGCGACTGCCGGCGGCCCTGGCCGCGTAGATCGGGTAGGGCAGCAGCGTGCGGCTATCGTGCGTGAGCCCTGCCGGAATGGCTTGGCGCGCCCTGCCATAGAGCGCAAGCGAGCCGCGCGTGCGCGCGCGGTATTCCGATTCGATGCGCGAGTTCGTCATTGTCTGCGCCACCAACCCTTTGCCTGCCGGACCGCCCGTTGGGTTACCTATCGGGGTTACTTGTCGGGCCGGACCGCCCGGCCCGGCGCGCCGGGAGCCCTTGCCGCTTACAGCACTATTCTGATGTTGCCACCCTCATCAAGCCTGGCCGTTGCCCCGGGGGGCACGACGCAGGTGGCATCGTACTCCTCGAGGATGAGCGGGCCGGCTTGGGCTCGTGCCAAGGCCGACCGCGGCAGGATGGGGGTGTCGAGCCAGCCGTGCGCTGATCCGAAATAGGCCGGGCGCGGCGGGCTCGGGGGCGGCTCGCGACGGCTCACGACGCCCTGGCTGGGCGCCGCCGTCGGGGCGCGCACACCCTGAGCCACGACCTGGATCGATACCAGTTCGACGGGCTCCTCGGCGCCGGCGCGGTGGCCATAGGTGCGCTCGTGCTCACGCCCGAAAGCGTCCTCCAAATAGTCGACCATCTCGGCATCGAAGGGCCGCTCGGGAACCGCGACGGTGAGATCGAAGCTCTGCCCGTGGTAGTGCAGCGCCGCCGAGCGGCGCAAGCGCGCCCGTGCGCCCGCGAATCCCTCGCTTTCGAGTTGCGCCAGCGCCTTGCCGGCGAGCGCGCCCCAGGCGGCCTCGATCTCGGCGAGATCGGCGCCGCGCAGGCGGCGCCGGAAGGTGCGCGAATAGTGATGCTCCACCTCGGCCCAGAGCAGGCCGAAGGCGGAAAAGAGGCCGGGCGCGGGGGGCACGATCACCTCCTCGATGCCGAGCGCGCGGGCCATGCCGCAGGCAAACAGCGGTCCATTGCCGCCAAAGGCAAACAGCGCACATTGCCGGGGATCGCGGCCACGCTCGGTCGAGACCGCCTTGATGGCGCGGATCATGTTGGAAGCGGCAATCTCGTGGGCACCGAAGGCCGCCGCGGCGAGGCCAAGGCCCAGCGGCTTGGCAATGCGCGCCTCGAACACCCGTTGCGCCTGCTCGGCGTCGAGCGGCAGGGCACCACCGATCAGATGTTTGGGGTTGATGAACCCGAGGATCACGTTGGCATCCGTGATGGTTGGCACGTCACCGCCTTGGCCGTAGCAGACGGGCCCGGGCGAGGCCCCGGCACTTTCCGGCCCCACCTGCAGACTGCCGCCGGCGTCGATCCAAACGTGCGACCCACCACCGGCTCCGACTTCGGCCAGATCGATCGCCGGCACCTTGAGGCTGTAGCCCGCACCCGTCAGCAGCCGCGAGCCGATCATGATGCCAGCGCCGACGGCGTATTCGTGCGCGCGCATCAGTTGACCGTCCTCGACGATCGAGGCCTTGGCGGTGGTGCCACCCATGTCGAAGGTGATGATCTTTGCCACCGCCATCGAGCGGGCCAGGGCCTGGGCACCCACCACGCCGCCGGCGGGACCCGACTCGATGATGTGCATGGGCCGTTCGCGCGCTGCCGCGTCCGTCATCAGGCCACCGTTCGACTGCATGATCAGAAGGCGGGCGGGAATATCGGCCGCATCCAGCTGCCGGCGCAGGGCGTACAGGTAGGTGGTGACGATCGGCATCACATAGGCATTGATCACCGTCGTCGAGGTGCGCTCGTATTCCTTGATTTCCGGCAAGACCTGGTAGGAAATCGACAGCGGCAGTTGCGGCGCCATGCGCTTGATGATGTCGCCGAGCATCAGTTCGTGGGTCGGGTTGGCGAACGAGTTCAACAGACACACCGCGATCGCTTCCACTTTCTCGGCCAACAGATGAGCAACCGCGCGCTCGGCGTCGGCGCTGCCAAGGGCCACTTCGACGCGGCCCTTGTGATCAATGCGCTCGCGCACGGTCTGGCGCAGGTAGCGCGGCACCAACGGCTCCGGCTTGTTCCAGGCGAGGTCGTAGAGGCGCGGCATCCGCAAGGTGCGGATTTCCAGAACGTCCCTGAAGCCCGCGGTGGTGATCAGGCCGACGCGCGCACCCTTGCGTTCCAGGATGGCGTTGGATGCCACCGTGGTGCCGTGCCGGATCTCCTCGATGGCGGCGGGCGCCGCATCGACTTCGCCGAACACCTGGCCGAGCCCCTCGACGATGGCGCGGGCGTAGTCGTCGGCACTCGATGGGATCTTGAGAGTGTGGATTTTGCCATCGGAGCCAAACAGCACGATGTCGGTAAAGGTGCCGCCGATGTCCACGCCAATGCGATAGAGGACCATGGTCTTACTCCGCCGCGTCGGCCGCCGGCAGCGGATCGTGGCGCTGGATCACGGGCGGGGCCGGCCAGCGGCGCCGGGCGGCGATCTCGGCCCGCCGCGCCGCGGTTGCGGCCAGATCGACGCGCAAGGGCGCCTGATCGATCACCACACCGTAGTCGGCGGCCGCCTTGCCCACGCTCAAGAGTTCGTTGCGCACGTCCCACAAGACCGCCTGCGGATCGCGTTCGAGCGGATCGCCCCAACCACCGGCCCCGGCGAGCACGTGGCGGAAGACATCGCCGTTCCTGACGGTCATCGTGAACTTGCCGGGCAGGACGCGGTTTTCGCTTTCCGGATTGAGATAGTTCTCGGAGGGCGCGCCGGGGCTGCCGCCGTAAAGGCCGAACGGTCGGTGATCGCGCCGGTCGGAGCGCACTTGCAAGACCCCTTCGGTCTCATTGAAGCGATAGTCGCGCCGAAACGGCACGCCGCCGCGATATTTTCCGGCGCCGGCCTTGTCCGCCACGAACTCATAGGCGAGCAGCGAGATTGGCTGCTCGGCCTCCGTCACCTCGACGGAATGCGATGCCATATTGGCGAACATGTGCGAGTTGCCGTCGAGCCCGTCCGCCCACGGCCGCGCCCCCCAGGCGCCGCAGGTAAAATCGACGTAGACGAAGGGTCGCCGCTGCCCGTCGTAGCCGCCGATCGAGATGCCAGTATTGCCGCCGTCGCCCGCCGCCTTGACCTTGTCGGGCAGCATCATCGCCAAGGCACCGAACATGCAATCGGTCATGCGGAAGCCCGTGAGCCCGCGCGCCGCGCAGGCGGCAGGCAACACGGCGTTGCCCACCGTGCCTGGCGGGCAAATTACCTCGATGGCACGAAACACCCCCTCATTGTTGGGAATGTTGCCCGGCAGCACCGAGCGCACGGCCGTATAGGAGGCCGCCTTGGTGAACGACAGGGTATTGTTGATGGCGCCCTTCACTTGGGGGTTGCTGCCGGTCCAGTCCACGACCATGTGGCCGGCGCGCTTGCGGATGGTGACGAAGAGGCGGATCGGCTTGCCGTAGTCGATGCCATCGTCATCGATCCAATCCTCAAAACTCCACTCCCCATCGGGCAGCTCGGCGAGCGCGGCCCGCGTCAAACGCTCGGCATGGTCAATCGTTGCCTGCATCAGGAGGACCGTGGTCCGGGCGCCGTAGCGCGCCACCAGCTCGGTGAACTGCTTCTCGGCGATGTGGCAGGCGGCAAGCTGCGCCCGCAAATCGCCGAACAGCTGCACCGGCAGGCGCACGTTTTTTTCGATGAACGTGAGGATGGTGGCATTGGGCTTGCCCGCCTCATAGAGCTTCATGGGCGCGATGCGCAGCCCCTCGGCGTAGATTTCCGTTGAATCGGAGGCATTCGAGCCGGCCACGCGCCCGCCGACGTCGCAGTGATGACAAACCGTGCAGGCGAAGGCCAGCCGCTCGCCGGCATGGAACAGGGGCTTCATGACAAAGATGTCGGGCAGGTGCATGCCGCCCTCGAAGGGGTCGTTCATGATGAAAACATCGCCGTCGGCGATATCGTCGCCGAAGCGGCGCATGATGGCGGCCATCGCCGTCGGCACCGAACCCAGGTGCCCCGGCAGCGTCAGGCCTTGCGCGGCAAGCCGGCCTTCGGCATCGGCAAAGCCGGTGGAATAGTCCATGTTGTCCTTCAGCACGCCGGAATAGGTGGTCCTAAACACGGTCAAGGCCATTTCGTCGGCGATCGAAAAAATCGCGTTCTTGAAAAGCTCGAGCGTGATCGGATCAACGCTTGCGGCCATTGCCACCATCTCCCCCAAAGCCTTTGCTCGCCCGCCAAGCCGCGGGCCGTCGCCGGTGCCTGCGCTTGTTCAGGTCCGCTCCACGATGGTCAGACCGCGCCGACGGTCGATCAGATAGATGAGCCCCCGCTCGTCGACGGTGAGATCGTTGCTCGACACCGCGTCGGCGCCCGGCGGCACATCGGGAACGAAGGAGGCAACCTCGCGCAGCGCGTGCGGATTGCCGACATCGATGATGCGCAGGCCGTGCGCGAACCAGGCGAACGGGATCTCGCTACCCATCACCTTCTCGCAAGGTTGATGGCAGGCCGTCATCACGGGGTGGGGTTTGCCTTCGATGCCCTCGACCTGGAAGCTGCCGACCGGCACCGGCCGCTGCTCGTCCGTGATATCGACCATCCAGACGAAGGCCGGCGGATCGTGCTCGCCGCGCTGCACGTCCTCGTCGGCGACGACCAGGTAGCGGCGGCCGCGGATCTCGAAGGGCAGCGGCAACGCCGTGTGCGTCGGACAGACATAGGGCGGGCGCCAGTTGAGGCTGCCCACTAGCTTGGGGCTCGTCAGATCGTCGATGTCGAGAATGACGAAACCGCCCTTCCAGTAGCTGGTGTAGAGCCGGTTGCCGAGCCGCAGGGGATGGTGGCAGCGATGGGCGTCCTTCTGCCAGTTCGGGGTTTCACCTCCCGCCGTCCATTGCCCCGGCATCCACCAGCGGCCAACGTCCTGCGGCCGCGCCGGATCCTTGAGGTCCATGATCAGCACAATGGTGCCGAGGTAGCCGTCCAGCGTCGGTGACAGGTAGGCGTAGCGGCCATCGAAATCGAAGCGGTGCACGCCCTTGCCGACGGTGGTCCAGGGCCGAAGAGCGCGTGGCTTGGCTGGGTCGGCGACATCGTAGATGCCCATCCCGCTCTTGAAATCGGCTGGCAACGGGCGCGGGTCGGCGCCGTTGATCTCGTGATTGACCAGCATGATGCCGTTGGCGACGCGCACCTTGTGGGAGTGTGTTCCCGGCGGCATCTCGATGCTGGCGAGCAGTTTCACGTTGCTGGGATCGCGCACATCGACGATCGAGGTGCCGTGCGGGCTGCGCATATGGCCGATATAGGCGATGCCATCGACCACCACGACCTGGCCGCCGCCGGCACAATCCCAATACCCCACCTGCCGTAAACCCACGCCCGTGCCCAAGCTCTGTCCTCCTACCGTGCGCCGCCAACCTCAGTATCGGGAGCGGCCGATCTCCCCGCAAGCTCGGATTGCCGGCGCCTGGCCGCCGCCCCGGCCTGGCACGGGGCTCAGCGTGCGCGCCAGGCGATGAGGGATGGCGCCAGCACGGCGCCCAGCACGATGGCGAGCGCCACCAGGTCGAGGGCGCTGACCTTGGTACCGAGCAGCAGCGCCGCCATGGCGGTGCCGACGGGGGCCACCAGGCAACTGAAAAGCCCCATTCTTCCCACCGGCATATGTCGCAAAGCGTAGTTTGACAGAATATAGACGCCGCCGGAGACCACCAGGCCGAGGTAGAGGAGCGCCAGCAGCGCCGGCGGGCTCGCCTCCACCACGTGCACGCCCGTCGCCGGCAGCAGGAACAGCAGCAGCGCCGCCACCAGGCAGGCGGAGGTCAATTGCCAGCACGAGGTGACGAGCGGATTGGCCCCGGCCTGCGCGGTGCGGCGGGCGAGCAGCGCGTTGGCCGCGGAGGCAAGCACGCCTCCCGCCACGCACAGATCGCCGATCCAGCTCCCGCCACCGTGCTGGTTCTGTCCCCACACCAACAGCATCGTTGCCGCGAATGCCAGCGTGGCGGCGGCCACCACGGCGAGCTCCAGGCGCTCTCCCAACACGAGGTAGCCGAGCACGGGCATCAGCAGCGGCGTCAGGCTCCAGAACACCGAGCCATTGACCGGCGAGGTCATGGTCAGTCCGAGCGACACCACCAGCGTGACCAGGCCCGGCTCCAGGGCGCCCATCAGCAAGGGCCGCCAGCCGACGCCGCGCAGGCGGGCATTGGCGCCCGTCACGGCCACGATCAGCCACAACGCGACGGCGGCCAGAGCCAGGCGCAGTGCCACAAATTCGGCGACCGCGATCTCGGCGACCGCCAACTTGGTCGCGGGCGTCGCCGAGGACCACAGGCAGACGGCGGCGAGCATTGCGAGGCTGGCCAGCGCATGGGGCGGAAGGATCACGCGGGGGGTCGCTCGGCGGTTTGCGGGAAATTAGGCGGCAGAGGATCGAGGGCAGCACCGGCTGCGGAGGTCAAAACGCTTGGTAGCCCGAAGCCGGGCGCCAAGCGATCGAAAATCGACGGCAGGTTACGGCCGCAACTGCCCGCCCACGTCCGCTGCTCGGAACGGAGGCGATGCAGAACCTTGCCGTCACCGGCCGCGCGGTGCCAGTCCCTCCAGGATCAGGGCGTGGGCGGCCTCGGCAATCTTGCGCAGCGACACTTCCGAATCCCACAGCGCGAAGCGTCGGCCGACCATGTCCGAAATACCCATCAGCGCCCACGCCCGCACCTCGGCATCGCCCGGGGCGATCTCGCCGCGGGCCTCGGCGGCGAGCAGACCGGCCCGATAGCTCGCGGCGAAGTCCTGGTAATAGCGCTTAAACACCGTCGGATCGACAAACTGCGCCTCCGCGACCACCCGGTAGAGATCCGTATTGGCCCGCACGAATTCCAGGAACGCGCGCAAGCCCCGGCGCTCTGCCTCGAGCCGGTTGGGGGCGTCCGCGATCGCCAAGGTCAGGTGCCGGCGCAGCCGCCGGCCCATGCGCAAGACGAGTTCGCGCAGGACGTCCTCCTTGCTGCGGAAGTAAAGATAAAAGGTACCCTGGCCGACGGCGGCCTCCGCGGTGATGGTGCTGATGGAGGCTTCCGCGAAGCCCTTGCTGCCGATTTCGCGTTGCGCGGCGTTGAGGATCTTTTGCCGCGTGCGCTCACCGCGGCGCGTCTTGGGCGCCGGCAGGGGCGGCGAAGAATTCGCATCAGACATGAGCCAATTGTCAGATTGCTAGGACACCACGTGCCGCAGAGCCCATAGGTCTTTGCGCTTGACGGCCAATAGGGGCGACGATAGCCTAATATGAAACATGACTCAATACTCAGGTTTCGGGACTGAGGCTGGACCTCGGTCCTGTTGGCATTCAGGGAGGTCGGCATGCCAAAAATGGGGCCAAGAATGGGGCCAAGGATAGGGCCAAGAATAGGGCATAGACCGGTGGGAAGGGCGGCGGTCGTGGTGCTCGGCCTACTGACGCTTGCCGGCCAGCCGGCGTTGGCTAAGGACGTCAAGATCTGCCTGATCGCCGGCAAGACCGGCGCACTGGAAGCCTACGCCAAGCAGACCGAGAACGGCTTCATGATGGGTCTTGAGTATCTGACCCAGGGCACCAACAAGGTTGGCAACGACAAGCTCGAGGTCATCGTCAAGGACGACCAGCTCAAGCCCGACCGCGGCAAGACCCTGCTGGAGGAGTGCTACGGCGACGATAAGGCCGATCTCGCCGTCGGCACGACCGGCTCGCCCGTTGCGCTCGCCATGCTGCCGGTGGCCGAAGAACACAAAAAGGTGCTGATCATCGAACCGGCGGTGGCCGACAGCATCACCGGCGACAAGTGGAACCGCTACATCTTTCGCACCGGCCGCAGCTCCTATCAGGACGCCTTGGCCGGTGCCGCCGCATTCCCGAAGACCGGCGAGGTCGCGGTCGGCATGCTGGGCCTCGACACCGCCTTTGGCCGTGACGGCGTCGCCGCCTTCAAGGCAGCCCTTGCCAGCATCCGGCCGAACGTCAAGGTCGTGGCCGAGGAATACGCCGCCGGTGCAACGGCGGACTTTGCGCCGTTCGCCGAGCGGCTGTTCAATGCCCTCAAGGACAAGCCCGGAAAGAAAGTGATCGACTTTATCTGGGCCGGACCGCACCCCATGGCCAAATTCGTCGACATGAAACCGGAGCGCTTCGGCATCGAGCTGGCCCCCGGCGGCAACATCCTGCCCGTCATGAATTCGTGGAAGCAGTTCGCCGGCACTGAGGGCGGCATCTACTACTACTACGACTTCCCGAAGAATGCGGAGAACGACTGGCTCAAGGCCGAGTACCAGAAGCGCTATGGCGCACCGCCGGATTTCTTTGTCGCCGGAGGCTTTGCGGCGGCCGCGGCGGTCGTGGCCGCACTCAAGCAAGCTGGCTCGAGCGACAGCGAGAAGCTGATCGCCGCCATGGAGGACCTCACCTTCGCAACGCCCAAGGGACCCATGACCTTCCGCAAGGAGGACCATCAGGCCCTGCAGGACATGTATCACTTCCGCATCAAGAAGGACGCCAAGGACAACGACGTCTTGGAGCTCGTGGGCACCATCGCGGCCAAAGAGATGCCGCTTCCCGTGCGCACGAAACGCTGACGCAGATCGATGGGGCGGCCTCGGGGCATCAGGGGTGCGGGCAGCACCCCTGACGCGCGAGGGTCTTGCGGGCCACCGCCTCGGGCTTCGGCACGGCAACGGCGGCTGGCAACGATGGCCACACCTGTGTTGGAGACGCGCGATCTTTCCATCCGCTTTGGCGGCCACCTCGCCGTCGATCGGGTGAGCGCGACGTTCCAAGCAGGCACACTCACGGCCATCGTCGGGCCGAACGGCGCCGGCAAGACCACCTACTTCAACTTGATTTCGGGGCAGCTGCCGGCCAGCGCCGGCCGCGTGCTGCTTGCCGGCAAGGACATCACGCCGCTCAAGGCCCCCGCGCGCGCCCGCCTGGGCCTTGGCCGCGCCTTCCAGCTCACCAACCTGTTTCCGCGCCTCAGCGTGCACGAGAACGTGCGCCTCGCCGTGCAGGCAAAGGACGGCGGCGGCGGCAACATCACCTCGCGTTGGAGCGCTCGTAGCGACTGGATCGACAAGGCCGATCGCTATCTGGCGGCGACCGACCTCACGGACAAGCGCGATGTCCTCGCCGTGGCCTTGCCGCATGGCGACAAACGCAAGCTCGAGGTGGCGATCATGATGGCGCTCGAGCCGGAGGTGTTCATGTTCGATGAACCGACGGCGGGCATGTCGGTTGGCGACGTGCCGGTGATCCTCGACCTGATCAAGACGCTGAAAGCCGATGGCAACAAGACCATTCTCTTGGTCGAACACAAAATGGACGTGGTGCGCAGCCTCGCCGACCGCATCATCGTGCTCAACAACGGGCGGCTGGTCGCGGATGGCGCGCCGAGCGAGGTAATTGGTTCGGCGATCGTACAGGAGGCCTATCTCGGAATAGCGGCCGGGAGCGGCAGCCATGTCTGAGCCGCTGCTGATGCTCGCGGGTGTGCACACGCACGTCGGTCAGTACCACATATTGCAGGGCGTCGATTTTGCGGTTCCGGCGGGTGCCATGACCGTCCTGCTTGGGCGCAACGGGGCGGGCAAGACCACGACGCTGCGCACCATCATGGGTCTGTGGAAGCCGAGCCGCGGGCAGGTGACGTTCGCCGGCAAGCCGATCGGGGGATTGGCCGCGCACGCAATTGCGCGCGCCGGCATCGCCTACGTGCCGGAGACGATGGCGGTGTTCTCGGACCTCACGGTCGCCGAGAACATGGTCCTTGCCGCCCGCGACGGTCCGCTGCAAGCCGCCCGGCTGGATTGGGTGTTTTCCTTCTTTCCGGCGCTCAAACGCTTCTGGACGCAACCGGCCGGCACGCTTTCGGGCGGGCAAAAACAAATGCTTTCGATCGCCCGCGCCGTCATCGAACCGCGCCGGCTGATCCTGATTGACGAGCCCACCAAGGGCATCGCGCCGGCGATCATCGAAAACATGATCCGAGCCTTTCGCGAGTTGAAGCGCGAGCGCACTACCATCCTGCTGGTGGAACAGAATTTCCGCTTCGCCGAGGCCCTGGGCGATTGGGCGGTGGTGATGGACGATGGCCGCATCGTGCATCGCGCGAGCATGGCCGAGCTTGCCGGCGATAGCGCAACGCAGCGGCGTTTGTTGGGATTGTCGTTGGAGGCCCAGGCATGACGGCCGCTTCGCCAAGCCCGCGGCTGGCAGGGCCGACCGCAACCTTGGCCCGCCCGGCGGTGCAAGCACTGGCGGCTTGCTGGCACGAGGCAAGGAGCAGGCAATGCTGAACGCCGGTAACCCGGGCCCCGGCGCCTCTCGAGGCGACGAGCACCTGGACGGGGCAGAGCCGATCCAGCGCGCGCATGGCGATTATCTGCCCCTGCTGCTGCTACCGGGGCTTGCCGCCGGCGCGCTTGCCATCATGACGTGGCAAGGCGTGCCCTTCAGTACCTGGGTCACGCTCACGATCGCTGCACTCGCCATGGGCATGATGATCTTCGTGATCGCCAGCGGCCTGACGCTGGTGTTCGGCCTCATGGATGTCCTCAATTTCGGGCACGGCGCCTTTATTGCCGTGGGTGCGTACCTCGCCATGACGACGCTGATCCCGCTGGCCGGTTGGGTCGAGGCCAACTCGCTGCTGCTCAATCTGTCGGCCTTGGGCCTCGCCATGCTGGTGGCCATGCTCGGCACCGGCGCGATCGGACTGGCGTTCGAACGCCTCATCATCATGCCGGTCTACGGCCAGCACCTAAAGCAGATCTTGATTACCACGGGTGGCCTGATCGTGGCCGAGCAGCTCATCCACGTGGTTTGGGGCGGCGACCAGAAGCCGATGACGCTGCCGACGGCGCTTCGCGGCGCCGTCATCTTCGGCAATATCGCCTTGGAAAAGTTTCGCCTGCTGGCCGTCGCCATTGGGCTCATCGTCTTTCTCGCCATGCTGGTGCTACTGAACCGCAGCAAACTCGGGTTGCTGATCCGCGCCGGCGTCGAAAACAGCGAGATGGTGGAGGCGCTTGGCTATCGCATCCGCCGCCTGTTCGCCTTGGTCTTTGTCGCAGGCTCGGCGCTCGCCGGCCTCGGCGGTACGCTTTGGGCGCTCTACCGCGAAACCCTGACGGCCAGCATCGGCAGCGAGGTGATCGTGCTGGTGTTCATCGTCATCATCATTGGTGGCTTGGGATCGGTGGGCGGTTGCTTTCTGGGTGCCCTCCTGGTGGCGCAAATGGCCAACTACACCGGCTATCTCGCCCCCAAGGTGGCGGTTGCCTCCAACATCTTATTGATGGTGGGGATTCTGATGTGGCGGCCGCAAGGCCTCTATCCCGTGGCAAAACGGTGAACCGCCCATGCTGCGTGCGCTCCTATCCGATGACCTGCCGCGCAGCCGGTTTTTGTCGGCAATCCTGGTCGCTATCGTCCTGCTGTTGGCGCTAGCGCCGCTGCTGTTTGGCGGTGCCCAGGCCATCAATACCGCCGCCAAGATCTGCGTCTTTATCGTGCTGGTGGCGAGCTACGATCTGTTGCTCGGCTATACGGGCATTGTCTCCTTTGCCCACACCATGTTTTACGGGCTGGGCGGCTATGGCGTAGGGTTGGCGCTCTACGGCTGGGGCGCGACGTGGACCGCCGCCGGCGCCGGGCTCGCCATCGCCTTTATCACCGGCATCGCCTTGGCGTTCCTGATCGGCTTGTTCTCGCTGCGCGTGCGGGCGATCTTCTATGCCATGATCACCCTGGCGGTGGCGTCCGCCTTTGCCATCCTGGCGGCGCAGTTTTCCGAATTTACGGGAGGAGAAGACGGCCGTTCATTTCGGGTGCCCGAGCTGCTGCGCCCCGGCTACACCTTGGCGGAGTTGCCGCTCGTTGGCCCGGTGACGGGGCGCACCTTGACCTACTATCTCGTGTTCGTGGCGGCCTTGCTGCTATTTCTGGCTGCGCTACGCATCGTCAATTCGCCGTTCGGCCGGGTCCTGCAGGCGATCCGGGAGAACGACTTCCGCGCCGAGGCGCTGGGCTACCGCACCGTCGACTATCGGATCGCCGCCAACTGCCTGGCCGCCGCCATGGCCGTATTGGCGGGTGGCCTCAATGCGCTGTGGCTGCGCTACACCGGACCCGATACCACACTCTCCTTCGCCATCATGGTCGACATTTTGTTGATGGTCGTGATCGGCGGCATGGGCACGATGTATGGCGCGGTGATCGGCGCGAGCTTGTTCGTGCTGGCCCAAAACTATTTGCAAAAACTTATGGGCGCGGCGGCCCAGGCTACGGCGGCGGTGCCGGTCATTGCGCACTTGCTGCATCCGGATCGCTGGCTGCTGTGGCTCGGCATCCTGTTCGTGCTCAGCGTGTATTTCTTTCCGGCCGGTATCGTCGGCAAACTGCGCGCGCCAACGGCATCGAGCAATTGGCCACGGTGATGCTCGGCGCCCAGAAAAGGTAGCTTGGCTCGAACCCTCCGCTCGCCAGAAGCAATCTTCAAGTGGCCTAGCACTAAGGGGCGGCAAGCCCGGGATCGGCCGCGCGGCGGCCTCGTCATCGGCCAGCGCGCTTGGCCATCCCCCGGTCGGGCGCGCGCCCCGCCGCGCAAGCCCGGCGTCCGCCGCGGCATCCGGCCGCCGACCGCCCGGCTGGTTTGCGCGGGCGCGGCTGGTTTTGGGCGGGCCGGCTGGTTTTGGCGGGATTGTCTTTCGGCCCGGTTCGGTCATGATGCACCCATGAAGATCATCAGCGGCGGCCAGAGCGGCGTCGACCGCGCCGCGCTGGATGTGGCCATCGAGCGCGGTCTGGACTGGGGCGGTTGGTGCCCGAAGGGGGGCTGGGCCGAGGATTTCCCCGAGCCGCCCGGCCTGCTTGCCCACTATCCACACCTCAAGGAGACCGAGCAGTCGCATCCCTTGCAGCGCACGGAATGGAATGTACGCGACAGCAACGCCAGCCTCATCATCACCGATAGCAAAGGCTTGGCCCCCTCGATTGGCACGGCGCGGGCGCTGCAGTGGGCCCGCCAGCACGGCAAACCCTTCCTGATCGTCGATGCCAGCGATGCGGGCGCGCCGGCGCGCGCGGCAGCCTGGCTGCGGCAGCTCAAGCAGCGCTTTGGTGGCGAGTTGACGCTCGGCGTTGGCGGTCCGCGCGAAAGCGAAGCCCCGGGAATCTATGCGCTGGCAAAGACGCTGCTCGCCGCCACGCTCGACCTCCTGCCCTGACGCGGCTTTTTTTCGCCGGCATCCGGTCAACATTGACAGGGACAAAGCCCTTCAAGAATGTCGCCCGCGAGGCGCAATGGCGCTTGCCGTGACCGACGATGGGGTCGGTCATCGGGCTAGGGCAATTTGCTTGTTGGCTGGAGAAGCGGCATGCGGCACGGCGGTAAGATCCTGATCGACCAGCTCGAGGCGCAGGGCGCCAGCTGTGCTTTCACCGTGCCCGGCGAGAGCTTTCTTGCCGCCCTTGATGGGCTGCACGATAGCAATCGCATCAAGACCGTCATCTGCCGGCAGGAGGGTGGCGCCGCCATGATGGCCGAGGCGTGGGGCAAGGTCACCGGCGAACCTGGGGTCTGCTTCGTCACACGCGGTCCGGGGCTTGCCAATGCCATGGGCGGCCTGCACGTGGCCCAGCAGGACTCAACGCCAATGCTCCTCTTTGTCGGTCTGCCCAATTCCCAATTCGAGGACCGCGAGGCCTTTCAAGAAATCGATACCAAGGGCCTGCTCGGCAGCTTCGTGAAATGGGCCGCGGTCATCCGCCAAACCGAGCGCATCCCCGAGTATGTGAGCCACGCCTACCACTTGGCGCGCTCCGGGCGCCCGGGTCCGGTCGTGCTGGGCCTGCCCGAGGACATGCTGGCGGCGGACTGCGCCGCCAACGATGCGCTCGGCGCCCAAATCGCCGATTGCCGGCCGTCCGCCGAGGCTTTGGCCGAGCTCCAGCGGCGATTGGCCAAAGCGTCCCGGCCGGTGTTGATCGTCGGCGGCCCGGGTTGGAGCACGGCGGCCAAGACGGCGGTTGAGGCCTTCGCCGATCGCTTCCATCTGCCGGTCGCGTGCGCCTTTCGCTACCAGGACTATATCGACAACCGCCATCGCTGCTATGTCGGCTGCGCCGGGATAGGCATCGAACCAATGCTCGGCAAGGCGATCAAAACCGCGGACCTCTTGATTGTGGTCGGGGCTCGCCTCGGCGAAATAACCACCGCGGGCTACGCCCTGTTGCAGGTCCCTAATCCCGCCCAACAACTGGTGCACGTGCATCCATCGGCCGACGAACTGGGCTCGGTCTACCGTGCCGAGCTGCCGATCGTGTCCAGCACGCATCGCTTTGCCGAGGCGCTGGGCCGGCTCGAGCCCGCCGTTGGCGTCACCTGGTCGTCACACACCGAGGAGCTGCGCGCCGCCTATCGCAGCTTCCTCGAGCCGGTCAGCCTGCCGGGATCGGTCAAACTGGCCGATGTGGTGCGCTCAACCTCCGAGATCCTGCCTGAGGATGCCATCGTCACCAACGGTGCCGGCAACTATGCCGCCTTCCTGCACCGCCACTTCGAATACAAGGCCTACCGTACCCAGTTGGCACCCACCTCCGGCTCGATGGGGTACGGCTTACCGGCGGCGATCGCGGCAAAGATCGCCCACCCCGGACGCGCCGTCGTGAATTTTCAGGGCGACGGCTGCTTCCTGATGACAGGCCAGGAGCTGGCGACTGCGGTGCAGTATGGCTTGGCGATTGTCACTATCATTGCCAACAACGGCATGTACGGCACGATCCGCATGCATCAGGAACGTGAATACCCGCGCCGCGTGGTGGGGACCACCCTGATCAATCCCGACTTCGCGGCCTACGCGCGCAGTTTCGGGGCGGAAGGCTACACCGTCGAGGCGACTGCCGACTTCGCCCCGGCGCTAAAGCGTGCCTTGCAAAGCCACCGGCCCACCGTGATCGAGCTCAAACTCGACCCCGAGGCGATCAGTCCACGCCAGACGCTGACCGCCATTCGCGATCGCAACTAAGAAGGGCGCAGAGCTTGGCGCAACCGCGTTTAGGGAAGTTGCCAAAACCTTAGCAAAACCCCCGGCATTTGCCGAAAGCTGTGCCAGTTAATAACGCCCGCAGTCACCAATAGCCTAACTGCCGATTAGGGATTATGGTTTTGCAAGATCGGATTTGCGGGGGATTCGATGGATCTGCCAACGGCAGAGCAACTCAACGGCAAACTTTGGCAGCACGCCAAAGTCGGGGCGTTGTTCTGCTTTTTTGTTGCCAGCCTGCTGCTGCTCGCCTCGCTGCTTTCACCCGGCAGCGAACCGACCGGCAACGCCACCAGGGTCGGCGCCACGACGAGCTCCATTCGCTAACCGCTTGACCGCACGGCAGTACCGTCGCCTCGACGTCGCCGCTGCACCCGGACACCGCTTCGGCCGGCGGCGCGGTGACCGGCACCACCGGGGATGGGCCATGCCGTCGGCGCACGGGTGCGCGCGGGTGGGTGCCCCTAGGCCGCCCTGGCAAAATCGAGTTTGAAGCCGTGCGCCTCCGCCAGCGTTTGGATGGCCTTGGCGGCGTCGGCCGCCGACAGGTCGGTGAAGGGTGGCCGCAGCCGGGCCCAGGCGGGATCCTGGCGGTAGTGGGCGATGATCGCCTTGAGAGCCGGGATCATCGGGTAGGCCTGGATCGCCTTGCGCAGGGCGGTGATGTCGCCCTGCAGGCGGTCCGCATCGGCGGAGCGCCAGTTGTCGTAGACATTGCGGATCGCCGCGGCGCTGACGTTGCAGGTGGCGGAGATGCAGCCCACCGCACCCTTGCGCAGACCATCCAACAGAAAGATCTCGGAGCCGGGAAAGACCTCGAATTGGGGATAGGCGTCGAGAATGGCCGCCGTGTTGCTCCAGTCGCCGGAGGAATCCTTGAGGCCGACCACCGTATCGGGAAAGGCTTTGATAAGGCGCCCGATCAACGACAGCGAGAAGCCGACCTGCGCCACGGGCGGAATATGATAAAGGTAGACCTTGAGGCGATCATCGCCCACGTTCTCGATCACCTCCGCAAAGAAGCGGAACAAGCCGTCCTCATTGGGCGCCTTGTAATAGAAGGGCGGCAGCATCAGTACGCCACCACAGCCGAGATCGACGGCATGGCGCGTCAGCACGATGGCATCGGCCAGCGAACACGAGCCGGTACCGGGCATCAGTTTGCCCGCATCAAAGTCGCTATCGGCCAGCTCCTCCAACAGCTCCATGCGCTCGTCCACACCCAGCGAGTTACCTTCGCTGGTGGTGCCAAAGGGGGCAAGCGCCGTGCAGCCCTCCTGCATCAGCCATTGACAATGCGCAACGAACCGCTCCGCGTCCGGGCCGCCGTCCTCGCCGAACGGCGTCAAGACCGGGGCGATGACGCCCGAAAAATGCCTTTGCTGCTGCATGGGAGAACCCTTTTTTGCAAGACTGCCGATCAGGCCGGCATCGGGATGCCGGCCTGCTTGACGGGAACGTCATAGCCCCGCGCCACCGCCGGCCTCGCCGCGATCGCCTTATACCAGCGGGCCACGTTAGCGTACTGATTGAGGTCGACCGTGTGCCACTCGAACCGTGAAATCCACGGCCAAATCGCCATGTCGGCGATGCTGTAGACGCCGGCAACGTACTCGTGCTCCGCCAACCGCTTGTCGAGCACGCCATAGAGGCGATGCGTCTCTTTGACGTAGCGCTCCTCCGCGTAGGGCGACTTGCCCTTGTTGTTGCGCACGAAGTGATGCACCTGCCCGATCATCGGGCCGATGCCCCCCATCTGCCACATCAACCACTCCACCGTCTGCCAGCGCCGGTCGGGATCCTGGGGCCAAAACTTACCCGTCTTTTCCGCCAGGTAGAGCAAGATTGCACCCGATTCGAACAGCGAGCGGCCGTTGTCGCGATCAATAATTGCTGGAATGCGGTTGTTCGGACTGATCTTCAGGAAATCCGGCTTGAACTGTTCGTCCTTGGTGATGTTGACGGCATGGGCGCGGTACTCGAGGCCGCATTCCTCCAACATGATGGAAACCTTGCGGCCGTTCGGGGTCGACCAAGTATAAAGATCGATCATTGCAAGTCCTCGGTGCTGATCAGGGCTTCACCAATGCAGCCTCGACCCTTCTTAGACCAAACAGCAACCCCATGCCCACAACAAAGCTGCCCCCGCGTCCCCCGTCTAAATTCCCGGCGAGGCCTTGGTGCCGAGCATGCGAAACGTGGTCTTGATGCGGCGCACGGTGCCGGTTTTAGACCGCAGCACGACCGTTTCGGTTTCGGCGAAATCGCCGCGGAAATGCACCCCATCCAGCAGCGAGCCGTCGGTAACGCCGGTGGCGGAGAAGATCACGTCGCCGGAGGCCATTTCGTGCATGTCGTACTTGCGCCGGATATCGCTGACGCCCATGGCGGCGGCGCGGATCTCCTCCTCCTTTTTCAGGGGATGCAGGCGGCCCTGCATTTGGCCGCCGATGCAGCGCAGCGCCGCCGCGGCCAGCACGCCCTCCGGCGCACCGCCGATGCCGAAGTAAATGTCGATGCCCGTTTCGTTCGGATCCGTGGTCCAGATCACACCGGCAATGTCGCCGTCGGGAATGAGCTGCACGCCGGCGCCGGCCTTGCGCACGCCGGCGATTAGCTCGGCATGGCGCGGACGGTCGAGAATACAGGCCGTGATTTCGGAAACCGGCACGCCGCGCGCCTTGGCCATGGCGCGCAAGGTGTCCGCCGGGGGCGCGTCAAGATCGATGATGCCTTCGGGATAGCCCGGACCGATGGCAATCTTGTTCATATACATGTCCGGCGCGTTCAGCAGCCCACCGCGCTCGGAGATCGCCAGCACGGCCAGCGCGTTCGGCATGGCTTTGGCGCAAATCGTGGTGCCCTCGAGCGGATCGACGGCAATGTCGACCTCTGGGCCGTCGCCAAGGCCCACCTCCTCGCCGATGTAGAGCATCGGGCTCTCATCCATCTCGCCCTCGCCAATGACGACCCGGCCCTTGATGTGAACCTTGCCCAGCTCATGGCGCATGGCGTCGACGGCAGCCTTGTCGGCAGCCTTCTCGTCGCCGCGCCCACGCAGTCGCGCCGCGGCGATGGCGGCGGCCTCCGTCACACGCGCGACCTCAAGCACCAAGACGCGATCGAGCCCACCCACGACGTCATGGCCTTGGATGCTGTTTATCATCGTGCTCTCCCAACCTTCGCAACCAGCGCAAAATAAGCCCTACAGCGGCTCGATCCGGATCATCTGCGGCGGTTCGGACACGTTACCGTCCGCGTGGATGGCGCTCAGGGCGGCGCGAATGGCCTCTTCCGTGGTTTCATGCGTGATCAAAATCACGGTGGTCGGCGCGCCGGGTTTGGGCCTGGCGTCGATCCCAGGCAGGGCCCAGCGGGGACGCCGCTGCACGATGCTTTCGAGCGAGACGCCGCGCTCGCCCATGCGGCCGGCGATGGAGGCCATGGCTCCCGGGCGGTCGAACACGGACAAGCGCACATAGTAGGCGCCTTGGTGTTGGCCGAGCTTGGCGCGTCGATAGGGCCTGAGCCGCGCCGCCGGCAGGCCGAAAGGCGCAGCAACGGCGCCGCGCGCAATGTCGAGGATGTCGCCAGCAACCGCGCTCGCCGTCGCCTTGGCACCGGCGCCAGGTCCAGCCAAGAGAACGTTGCCGACGAAATCGCCATCGATAGCGATGCAGTTGGTGACACTGGAGACCTCGGCGATGGCCGAATGCTTGGGCACCATCGCCGGATGCACGCGCTGCTCGATGCCACTGTCGGTGAGAAGTGCGACACCGAGCAGCTTGATGCGGTAGCCCAGATCATCGGCGGCTTCGATATCCGCCTGGCTGATGCCCTGGATCCCCTCGACGTGGATCTGATCGAGCGCGACCTTGGTGCCGAATGCCAGGCTGGTCAAAAGCGCGAGCTTATGGGCGGTATCGAAGCCGCCAATGTCAAAGGTGGGATCGGCCTCGGCATAACCTTTGTCCTGGGCCTCCTTCAGCACCTCGGCGAAGGCGCGGTGCTCCTCCTGCATCTGGGTCAAGATGTAGTTACAGGTGCCGTTCAGAATGCCGTAGACGCGGCGGATCTGATTGCCCGCCAGGGCCTCACGCAGCGTTTTGATAATCGGGATCCCGCCCGCCACCGCGGCCTCGAAATTGAGGGCCACCGCGTGCGCTTCCGCCAGCTGCGCCAGCTCGGTGCCATGCTTGGCCAACAGCGCCTTGTTGGCCGTCACCACATGTTTCCCCGCCTTCAGGGCGGCCTCGACGGCGGCGCGCGCCACGCCCTCCTCGCCGCCAATCAGTTCGACGAAGACGTCGATGGCAGGATCGGTTGCCAACCGTTCGGCCGCGTCGAACCAGGGAATGCCTTCGAGCTTGATGCCGCGCTGCTTGTGGCGCGAACGGGCGCTGACCCCGGCGATCTTGATCTCGCGACCCAGCGCCAGCGCCAGGCGGGCGCCGTGCTCTTCGAAGAGCTGCACCAAGCCACCGCCCACGGTGCCAAGGCCGGCGAGGCCAAGCTTCAACGGTTGGCTCATGCGAACCAATACTAACGCGATGCCTTTTGCGGAATAGGGATCACGTTATGCATGGTTTCGGGCGCGCGCGCGAGAAACTTTTTGATATTGCGCGCCGCCTGGCGGATTCGGTGCTCGTTCTCGACCAGGGCAATCCGCACATGGCCCTCGCCGTACTCGCCAAAACCGAGCCCCGGCGACACGGCCACGTCGGCCTTGTCGATCAGCATCTTGGCGAACTCCACCGAGCCGATCTGGCGGTAGGCTGCCGGAATGGGCGCCCAGGCGAACATCGAGGCGGCCGGGGCGGGAATGGGCCAGCCGGCGCGGGCAAAGCTTTCCACCAGGCAGTCGCGGCGCGCCTTGTAGGTCTTGCGGATCTCGTCCACGCAATCCTGCGGGCCGTTGAGCGCGGCCGCCGCCGCCACCTGGACCGGGGTAAAGGCGCCGTAGTCGAGATAGGATTTGACGCGGGCAAGCGCGGCGATCAGGCGCTCGTTGCCGACCGCAAAACCCATGCGCCACCCCGGCATGGCATAGGTTTTTGACAGGGAGGTGAACTCCACCGTCACGTCCATCGCGCCCGGCACCTGCAGCACGGACGGTGGCGGATTGTCGTCGTAGTAGATCTCCGCATACGCGAGGTCGGAGAGAATGATCAGCTCGAGTTTCTTGGCGAGTTGCACCGCCTCCGTATAGAAGGCGAGATCGGCCGTCGAAGCCGTGGGGTTGGACGGATAGCTCAACACCACCGCGAGCGGCCGTGGAATTGAATGCTTCACCGCGCGCTCGACGCCGCGCAAGAATTCTGCGTGCGGGTCGTCTGCCGCCGCGTTGCCGCCGCTGCTGGGGATGTGGCGGATGGCGGCGCCGGAAATAATGAACCCGAACTCATGGATCGGGTAGGTCGGGCTGGGGCACAAGATGACGTCGCCGGGCGCGCTGATCGCCTGCGCCATATTGGCGAAGCCTTCCTTGGATCCCAAGGTGGCCACCACTTGCGTCTCGGGATTGAGTTTGACGCCGAAGCGGCGTGCGTAGTAGGCGGCCTGTGCCCGCCGCAACCCAACAATGCCCTTGGAAGCCGAATAGCGGTTGGTGCGCGGCTTGCCGACGGTCTCGATCAGCTTGTCGATGATATGCTGCGGCGTGGGCATGTCGGGGTTGCCCATGCCCAGATCGATGATGTCGGCGCCGCCTGCCCGTGCCGCCGCCTTAAGCCGGTTGACCTCGGCAAAAACGTAAGGTGGAAGCCGCTTTATGCGATGGAAATCTTCGATCACGTGCCTAACCGCTCATACTTTCTGCCAAGATCGCGCCCAGACCCGCAAACCGATCCCGCGCCAGGGCCAATGCGCCGCCCAAGGCTGCCAGCGGAGCGGGCCTACTTGCCCTGCTCGATCTGCTTTGCCGCCTCGATCTGGTGCGTGTGACCCCGCTCGATCATCTCGTTGATTTTTTGCTGTTGTTCGTCTTTGCCCATGACCTTTTGCGGCAACTTGCTGAGATCGGGCAACTGGGAAAAGGGCAGTGTCTCCGAACACCCGCCCAGCAGTATCAGCATGGCAGCCATTCCGGCCAGCGCGAGCCTGCATCCCTGCAACCGCTTCATGCGGGATACTCCCACACCCATCTTTTTTTGGACGCAATTGTTAACAGTTCCCTGCCGGCAAGTCTTGGCAGATTGTTGACAACGCCTACCAGATTCTCCTGTAAATAGTCACCAGAGTTGAGATTTTTGGCCTAAGTTGCAATCAGATCCCGCTGCCAATGCGGTGGCGAGGGCGTTGACATGATGGGAGTGCGTGTCGACGTCCATCCCTGCAACCATTCGAGTGAGAAATGCTGAAAAAAGCACCGGAATCCCCACGTCCCGTCCCCATGCACGTCGATCTTGGCGCCTATCGCATTGGCAATGCCGAGGAGTTCGGCCGCAACATGCTGCGGCTGATGGAGGAAGGCGGCAAAGTCATGAGCGGCCTGCTCGAGCGTGCCAACGGCAAGCTGAGCCCGATGAGCGCCGCCAGCGACCTGGCCGAGGCCACCAAGCTGTTTAGCGAGATCGCCCAACATTGGGTTGCCGATCCCGGCAAACTGGTGGAGGCCCAGAGCGAGCTCGTTCGCGATTTCCTGCAACTGGGCTCCGCCTCCGTCCAGCGTCTGATGGGCGGCGAGGCGCTCCCCGTGGTCGAGCCAGAGCCCGGAGACAATCGCTTCAAGGACCCCGACTGGAGCGCCAATCCCTACTTCGATTTCTGGAAGCAGTCCTACCTCATCACCACGCGTTGGCTCGAAGACCTGCTGGAGAGGACCGAAGGTCTCGACGAACGCACGCGCCAGCGCGCCGAATTCTACCTCAAACAGGTGGCAAGCGCGCTCTCGCCCTCGAACTTTCCGCTGACCAATCCGGAGGTGCTACGCGAGACCTTCGCCTCGAGCGGCAACAATCTCGTGCAGGGCATGACCAATCTCGTGCACGACCTGGAGAAGTCGGGCGATATCCTGAGCATCAGTCAAACCGATACGGAGGCCTTCGAGGTCGGGCGCAACATCGCCACCTCGCCGGGCAAGGTGATCTTCCAGAACGACATCCTGCAGCTGATCCAGTACGCCCCCTCCACCGACAGCGTCTATCAGCGTCCGCTCCTGATCGTTCCGCCCTGGATCAACAAGTTCTACATCCTCGACCTCGGTCCGCAGAAGTCGTTCATCCGCTTTGCCGTCAGCAAGGGCTTCACGGTGTTCGTCGTCTCCTGGGTGAACCCCGACGGTCGCTTGGCGCACAAGACTTTCGAAGACTACATGACCGAGGGCATCCTGAGCGCCACCGACGCGGTCAAACGCGAGATCGGCAGCGACAAGGTCAACGTCATCGGCTACTGCGTCGGTGGTACCCTGCTCGGCACGACGCTGGCCTATCTGGCCGCGCGCGGGGAGGAGCCATTTGCATCCGCCACCTTCTTTGCCGCCCAGGTCGACTTCACCAAGGCCGGCGACCTGATGCTGTTCATCGACGATGCCCAGCTCAAGGCGCTGGAGGAGATGATGGCCGAGCGGGGATATCTCGACGGTTCGCGCATGGCCACCGTCTTCAACCTGCTGCGTCCGAAGGACCTGATCTGGCCCTACATCATCAACAACTACATGTTGGGCAAGAAGCCGTTCCCGTTCGATCTTCTGTTCTGGAATCAGGACTCAACGCGCATGCCGGCGGCCAATCACAGCTT
>DATMZT010000094.1:0-19459 GCA_035573335.1 Hyphomicrobiaceae bacterium
TCCCGCAAACGAGTGGCGATTCCCGTCGATGCCGTACGCGCGGTCATGTCAATCACTCCCAAGCCGCCCCTTCAAGGTCGCCTCCACGGCGTCGACGATGGCGTGATAGCCCGAGCAGCGGCAGTAGTTGCCCGATAGGAATGTGCGGATGTCCTCGCGGCTCATGGGCTTTGCCTCGCGCAGCAACTCCGCCGCTGTTAGCAGCATGCCGGGGGTGCAGAAGCCGCATTGCAGCGCGTTGCGCTCGACGAAGGCCGCCTGCAGATCAGCAATCTCACCCCTCGCATCAAGGCCTTCGATGGTGATAACTTCGCTGCCGTCGGCTTGTACCGCCAACATCAGGCAACCGCGCACCAACACGCCGTCAACCCTTACCGAGCAAGCCCCGCAGCTGCCGTGCTCGCAGCCAAGGTGCGTACCCGTCAGGCCCAATTCGGTACGCAAGAAGTCGACGAGATGTTGGCGCACGGGCACGCTGCGCGACACCTTCTCGCCATTGACGGTGAGGCTGATCGGCATGGTCTCTTCGCTCATGCTGTTCTCGTTTGGCCGCTTGACCTGGCGCGCGCCTCAGCGAGTGCGCGGCGCGTCAGGACGCACTGTAGATGGAGCCGCATCTTGGCGCTCGCCTGCGCGTTATCGATCGGGGCAAGATCCCCCGCGAGCGCGGCGACCGCGGCCTCCGCCGTCGCTGGCCCCAGGCGCTGACCCCTGATGGCCGCCAAGGCGCGCAGCGCCAAGGTCGGCCGATCCTCGCTGGCGAAGTAGGCAAGGCGCCCATCGGCGACCAAGCCGTCCTCGAGCAGCAGCTGAAAGGCCAGCCCGGCGATGGCGAAATCGCCGTGGCGGCGCGCCAGCTCAAGGAACACCGGGATGCGGTGTTGCCGCGCTGGGATCAGCGTTTCGATCAGCAGCTCGTTGGGGCGACGAGCCGTTGCCTGCATGCCCTTGAAAAAATCTGCCGCGGCGATCTCGCGGCGGCCTTGGCTGCTGGCAACGACGAAGCGCGCCTCGAGCGCCAAGGCGCAGGCGGGCAGCTCAGCGGCGGGATCGGCCAGGGCGATGCTGCCACCAAAGGTACCGCGATTGCGCACTGCGACGTGGGCCACCTGCGGCATGGCCTCAGCGATCAACGGCAGGTATTGGCGCACGATCGGCGAATTGGCGACCTCCACGTGGCGTGCGAGGGCGCCAATCCGCACGTGTCCCGCCTCGAAGCCTATGCCCTTGAGCACATCGACCCGGTTGATATCGATGAGCAATTTGGGCTGAGACAGCCGCATGTTGAGGACCGGCATCAGGCTTTGTCCGCCGGCCAGGATTTGCGCCTCTTCGCCGTGTTCCGCGAGCAGCTCCAGGACCTGCGCCAGACCGCCGGCGCGCACATAGCTGAATTTTGCCGGCTTCACGCGCTCCCCGCTGCCATGACGGTTGCCGGGGCAGGCTGCCATTGCCCCGTAAGCGGCGCAAGCCGCGCGCCGCACAAGCAGCCAGGCGCCAGCCGCCGTCGCAGGCGCGCCCCCGCGCTCGAGCCGGAGCCGGCCCCTTTGCAAGCCGTCGCAGGGCGGGGTAGGCAAGGGGGCGCTGGCGAGGCACAGACGGGGTCACGATGGCAAGGGTTACGCTCTACACCACCCGCTTTTGCCCTTACTGCACCATGGCCAAGCGGCTGTTGGGAGAAAAGGGCGTGGCCTTTGCAGAGATCGACGTTAGCGGCAACTTGGCCTTGCGCCAGGAGATGACGAGCAGGGCCAAAGGTCGCCGCAGCGTGCCGCAGATTTGGATCGGGGAGACCCATGTTGGCGGCTGTAGCGAGCTTTATCAGCTCGACGCGACCGGCGAACTCGACGCGCTGCTCGCGGGCTGACCCCACGCAAGCGCCGTTGTTGGCGCGGACGGCACCGTTTTCGGCTGCCAGATGCCGGGCGGCGACATAGCCAAACGTCATCGCTGGACCGATGGTGATACCGGCGCCGGGGTAGATGCCACCCATCACGCTCGCCGCATCGTTGCCAACGGCATAGAGGCCTTCGAGCGCAACGCCGTCGCCTTCGATCACTTGTGCATGGGCGTTGCAATGCCGGCAAAAGTGCCAAGTTCGCCGGCAACGACGCGAACCGGATAGAACGGCGGCTGCTCGAGCGGCGCCACGCACGGATTGGGAAACTGGTCGGCGGCGCCGTTGAAGCGCTGGTAGGCGTCGGCGCCGCGTTGGAACTGCCGATCTTCGCCGTGGCGCGCCGAGGAACGCGCAGCGCTGATCGAGCCCCTCGCGCCGATGCCGCAGGCAAGCACCCGTGCGCGTGGGCTGTCGCCGCGCTTGATGTAGCCCGAGGTCAGGAACGCCCGCATCGGCATCGGCGCCGGGCCGAGTGCGCCAAAGCCGAAGCGTCGAATGGCACGCTGGTCACACATGATCCATGCCTCGATAGTGGCAATCATCGCGGCACGCCTCGATCAGCTCGGGGACATAGACGTGATATTGACTTGGACTCGTTGGCGAAGCGGCGGCCACGCCGACCGAGGCTGATGTAGCCGGGCTTACCGCGCTGGTAGAAATGCGGAAACGGTAGAGGGCTCCCGTCGGCTTGCGGTACCAACGACACGGGCGCCCAGGCCGCCGTCTGGTGCACGGCAGCATGGAGGCGGCGCCGACGGATTGGGCGAGCCGCAGGCCATCACCGGCATTGTCGCTCGGGCGCAAGGTCGCGTGGTTCTTGCCGCCGCGCCGGTGGGCATAAAGGCGCCGCGTTAAATCGTCGTTGCCGGGAAAGCCGCCGCAGGCCGGCACGACGCCCAATCGGGCCGTCACCTCAACGGGTTTGCCCTCCTTGTCGACCACGGCGCCGACACTGCGCCCCCCGCTTGGCGCAGTTCGACAATCGGCGACGACAGCCAAAGCGGATGCCGCGGGCGATCGCCGCAGCGGCCATGCGCGCAAACAAGGCGTTGCCGTTCACGAGCCGCGTGCCGCGCCAGTGCGTCAGCCGGTCACGCGCCTAGCGCATCACCATACGGCCGACATTGGCGGCGGCCTTCAGCGGTTGCGATATCTGAAAGATGTGCGGCAGGTCGTTGCGGCCGACCATCATGCCGCCAAACGCCATCATGGTCTTGCTCGGTGCGCGCAGTTTGGGAAACAAGTTCCCGAGCCGGCGCCCGTCGTAGGTCTCCGGCCCGAGCGATCGGCCGCCCCGCAAGGCACCCGGCTCGTCGGGGGTGATAGTCGTCCAGCTCGGCTCCAGCGAAAAGACGGCGAAGCCCTCGCGCGCGAAGCAGTCGAGCATGGTCGGCGCATTGTCGAGGAAGGCTTCGGCCTTCGCCCGGTCCAGCCGATTACCGACGTGGTGTGCCAAATAGTCGAGCGCAGTTTGGCGCTAGTCGGTGAGGCCGTCAGCGCCGTGGCAAATCCGGCCGCCCCGGATCCGGCCACCAGGACGTCGCACGTAATGCCCTCTGGGTTCAATCTCGTCCTCTCGCTTAGGGCTGACGGGCAGCGAAATAGGCAAGGTCGAGAATCTCTGCATCGCTGATCCGCGCCAGCACATCGGCCATCGATGCGTCATAGCCCGGCCGTGCGTTGGATTTGTACTCGCGCATGGCTTTGATCAGGTAGTCCTCGCGTTGTCCGGCCAAACGCGGAATGTTGTCGCGCCCGGCCAGGTCCGGGCTGTGACAGAAGTCGCAGCGGTACTGGCGCACCAGCGCCTGGCCCCGATCGATCCGCGCCGGATCAGCGGGTTCGCCGTCTGCGGGGCGAGGCGCGGGGAGCTTGGCGATGGAGTCGGAAAAAGTGCGCAGATCGTCATCAGAAAAGTCCTTGCTGGCCTCGTTCATCACCTCGACAAGGCGCTGGCGACCGCGGAACAGGTAAAGTTGGATCAGGAGGTAGGGTGCGGGCTGGGCTCCGAGCGATGGCACGGTCGGCAAGCTCGATTGGCCCTGCTCGCCGTGGCAGGCGAGGCAGGGTGCAAGGCGCTGCGCAAAGGTTTCGGCGCGCGCAGCCAAGGTCATGGCGCCAAAGGTCGCCAGCGCGGCCAGCGCGATGCGCAGGCAGCGGGCGTGGAAATTGCCGTGGCGCGAGCAAAGGTCGGAGGCTGACCGCCCCCGACCCAGCGTTGCGGGCAAGTTATTTGCCGGCAACGCGAGCGCTTCCTCGGCTCACACGGTAGACCGCGCCGTTGAAGTCGTCGGACACCAGCATCGATCCATCCGGCATTGGCAGCACGTCCACGGGACGGCCGACATAGGCGTTGTTCTGGATAAAGCCGGTGATGAACGGCTCAATGGACTTTACCGTGCCGTTGCTGTTGAGCTTGATCGCCAAGACGTCGCCACCGATCTTCACGCTCTTGTTCCACGAGCCATGCCGGGCGAGGAAGATGGCGTTCTGGTACTCCGAGCCGAAGCCCTTGCCGGCATAGAACTTCAGACCCAAAGCCGCGGCGTGGGCGCCTAACAGGGTCAGCGGCTTGGTGAACTCGCTGCAGGCGCGTCCCCAGCCGAACTCGGGATCGGGCAAGTTGCCCTGGTGGCAATAGGGATAGCCGAAGTTGTCCTTACCGGGCTTGGTCACGCGGTTCAGCTTGTCTTCCGGCATGTCCTCCGACAGCCAGTCGCGCGCGTTTTCCGAAAAGTAGAGTTGGCGCAAGGTCGGATGCCAGTCCATACCCACGATGTGGCGGATGCCCGTGGCGTAGACTTCAAGATCCTTGCCGTCGAGCCCTACCCGATAAATCTTGGCGTGTCGCTCGGGGGGCATGCAGATGTTACACGGCGCGCCGATGTGGAAATAGAGCTTCTCGTCGGGCCCGACGGTCAGATACTTCCAGCCGTGGGCCTCGTCTTTCGGCAGGTCGCTCAAAATGACAGTCGGTTTGGGCGGGTTGTCGAGATTGTCTTCGATATTGTCGATTTTGGAGATCTGCGACAGTTCGGCGATGTAAAGCGTGCCCTTGTGCACGACGATGCCGTTGGGCCGGTGCAGACCCGAGGCGATAACTTTTACCTCGCGCTTGCCATCCTTTTCGACAATGGCGTGGATCTTGTCCTGCAGCCGGCTGCTGACGAACACGGTGCCCTTGGCGCCCCGCCGCAGCGAGCGGGCATTGGGGACGCCGGCCGCATAAAGCTCGATCTTGAAACCGTTCTTAACCTTGAGCTTGTCGAGCGGTAGCTTGTCGGCGGCGGTCGGCACGGGCGGGGGGGCGACCGGGGCCAACTTCTTGGCGGCCTCCGTGTCGGGCCGACCGAGCAGGGGTGAACCCGGCGGGAGGGGCTGCGGTGTCGCGGCCGGCGCGGCCGGCGCTTGCTGGGCGCGAGCCTCCATGATGGCGCTGGCCGCGAGCGCGGCGGCGCCACAAAAACCTGAAACGACAAGGATCTTACGCATTGGTGCCTCCCTGGAACCCAAGACCGCTTCTAGACCACGTGGCCGAACGGCTGGGTCCAACTCTATTCGCATGGTTTCCGTCTGCCAACGGCCACGCTCATGGGCAGGCTCACCGGTGCCGCGCCTGCGGCGCCGACAAATTGCCCGATCACGGCCATCGACAAGGCAAGCCGTTCTGGGCTAGAACGCGCCCGATTTCCCACGACGCCCCCGCCGTCGGCCGCCCATGCCATGGGCGGGACCGGGAACGGTTGACGCAATGAGGACCCCATGACCGTCATTTTGGAGCTCGAGCGCGAGCAGATCAGCGCCATCGTCGCCAAACGCTCCATTCCCGAGTTTGGCCCGGGGGACACCGTCAAGGTGATGGTCAAGGTCATCGAAGGCATGGAGGTCGACCCCAAAGACAAAAGGAAGGCCAAGGCCGAGGAACCCAAGGGTCCCGGTTTTCGCCTACAGGCCTACGAGGGTGTCGTAATCGCCCGCTCGGGCAGCGGCATTAACGAAAGTTTCACGGTGCGCAAGATTTCCTACGGCGAGGGTGTCGAGCGCGTGTTTCCCATCTATTCGCCCTACATCACCGAGATCGAGGTGCTGCGCCGTGGCAAGGTGCGCCGCGCCAAACTCTATTACCTGCGCGGTCGCAGGGGCAAATCGGCGCGCATCTTCGAGCGCACCGATGCCCGCGCCAAGCGCCTCAACGCGGCGTTCAAGGGCTTCAAGCGGCCGAAGGGCGAAGTCGATGACCTCACCAGGATCAAGGGGGTCGATCAGGAGCTGGCAGCTCGACTCAATCAGCTCGGCGCCGTCAAATTCGAACAAATCGCCAATTTTTCCGACGAAGACATTGCCAATCTCGACGAGGCGCTCTCCCTCGTTGGACGCATCGAGAAGGACGATTGGGTCGGTCAGGCGCAAAGCCTTGCCGCCGAGTCGGCCGTCGCCGAAGTGCCCGTAGCCGAGACTGCGAAGACACCTAAGAAGTAGGCAAAGGCGCCTTTGCCGGCTGTCGGGCCCCCCGAATTGAGTTAAGGTTCCCGGCGGGGTTCTTGGTGCTTGACCGTTTCGGCCGCTCGCATGCGCCGACGATTGATCTTCGCCGATCGTGCCGAAGCCGGCGGCTTGCTGGCGGCGCGATTGCAAGACCTCCGGCTCGATCACCCCGTTGTCTTCGCCTTGCCACGTGGCGGTGTGCCGATCGGCGCTGAGGTGGCTCGTTCGCTGTCGGCCCCGCTCGACGTGGTTTTCGCGCGCAAGCTGGGGGCGCCGCAGCAGCCGGAACTCGCGGTAGGGGCGGTAGCCGGCGTCATCGACGCGCCCGAAATCGTGCTCAATAGGCGGCTCATCGCCAGCCTCCGACTGAGCGAAGCGTTCATTTTGCAAAGCGTGGGACGCGAGCTGGAGGTGATCGAACGCCAGCGAGACCAATACGAGGCCGTGCGCCCGAGAACCAGCGTCGAGCACCCGACGGCCGTTGTCGTCGACGACGGCGTGGCAACGGGAATGACCATGCAAGCCGCGCTGCGCCATCTGCGGCGCAAGCAACCGACCCGATTGCTCGCCGCAACGCCGGTGGCGGCGCGCGAGGCGGCCGCCATGTTGCAACGGGAGGCGGACGCAGCCGTGTTGCTGAGCGTGCCGCGCCGCTTCGGCTCGGTGGGGGGGTTTTACCGCAGCTTTACACAAGTGAGCGACGAGGAGGTCATCGCGCTGCTCGGCGCCTGCAACGGCCGGCACACCTCGGGCTAGCGCCATGGCCGCGGTCGGCGGCCGTTCGGGAAGCATGTTCGGGGCTCGCGCCGTGGCGGCAAGGCACTGGCCATACCCACGGCGCCTTTTGCGTCGCTGTGGCCGGCTCAGCCGGCGGGCGCCAAGATGCCGCGCAGGTCGCCAACAACGCGATCCGGAGCCAGCTCGGGGTATTCGTCGGGCGCGCCCGCGCGGTTCACCCAAACGCAGTAGAAACCAAAGGCCTTGGCGCCGGCAATGTCCCAACGATTGGACGATTGGAAGGAAATTTCCTCCGGCCGGCAACCGAAGTGATCGCTGGCAAGTTGGTAGACCGGCCGCGCCGGCTTGAAGCAGCCGACCGCGGCGACCGACAACACCGCGTCGAACATGCCGTTGAAGCCCGCGGCGGTTACAGCGTCGGTGAGCATATCGGGGTCGCCGTTCGACAGGATCGCGACGACGGCGCCCTCCCGTTTCAGGGAGCTCAGCACCTCCCGGACCTCCGGATAGGGCGGCATGGCGCGGTAGGTCGCCAGTAGACTGGCGCGAACCCCGCCGCCGACCGCCACCCCTGTCGCCGCGATGGCAAAATCCAGGCTCCGCTCCGCCAACCGCCAGAACGTCGCGGGTGTGCGCGTGAGGCTATGATGCCAAGTGTATTCGATGTGCTTGCTGCGCCAGACGTTGGAGAGCTGTTGCCATTGCGGTCCGATCGCGGCCTGGTGACGCTCTGCAGCGGCATGCAGATTGAAGAGCGTGCCGTAAGCGTCGAATACGTGCCGATGCATCGCTATTGCCCGCCCTTGCCGCGGATGAGGTGAATGATGCCCGAGAAGTCCGTGCCCCCCTCACCCCAGGCGTTGTGCAGGCCGAACAATTGCGCCGCCGCTGCACCCAGCGGCGTGCTCGCGCCCGCGGCTGCGGCGGCCTCTTGCGCGAGCTTCAGATCCTTGAGCATCAGCGCGCTGGCAAAGCCCGCCTTATAGTCGTTGTTGGCCGGCGACGACGGCACCAAGCCGGGTACGGGACAATAGCTGGTCAGCGCCCAGGATTGGCCCGAAGAGGCGGCGGCGACATCAAACAGCGCTTGGTGCGACAGGCCCAGCTTTTCGGCCAGCGTAAAGGCCTCGCTGACGCCGATCATATTGATGCCGAGCATCATGTTGTTGCAAATCTTGGCGGCTTGGCCCGCGCCTGCCTCTCCGCAATGGATGACGCGCCGGCCCATGCTTTCCAGGATCGGCTTGGCCTGGGCGAAGGCTGCGGCGGCACCGCCCGCCATGAAGGTCAGGGTCGCGGCTTCCGCGCCACTGACGCCACCGGAGACCGGCGCATCCAGTGCGGCCATGTCCGCCTGGCTCGCAAGCCGATGTGCCGCGCGGGCCGACGTCACATCGATGGTCGATGAATCGATGAAGAGCGTGCCCGGCTTTGCCGCCTTCAGCACGCCGCCGGTGTAAACGTCGAGCACCTGCCTGCCCGCCGGAAGCATGGTGACGACCACATCGGCGTCCTTGGCGGCACGCTCGGCCGAGTGCTCAGCCTCGACGCCGCGGTTGCTGGCTCGCTCCAGATTGTCGCGCCCAAGGTCGAAGCCCGCCACCGCGTGGCCCGCCTTGACGAGGTTGGCCGCCATCGGCAGCCCCATGTTGCCCAATCCGATGAAGCCGATTTTGGCCATGGTTTCCTCCCGGTACGCCGCCGATAGGGACGTTACGCCAGCTTTGCGCCCGTCCGCCAGCCTTCGTTGGCCTAGCTTTTCAGCCGGTAGCCGGTACGGAAGATCCACCAGACGAGCCCCAGACACAGCGCTGTGAACAGGGCGGCCGCGGCCAGGCTGAGGCCCACGTTCACGTCGGCGATGCTGTAGAAACTCCAGCGAAAGCCGCTGATCAGATAGACGATGGGATTGAACAGGCTGATGGTGTGCCAGACCGGCGGCAGCACATGGATGGAGTAAAAGCTGCCGCCCAAAAAGGTGAGCGGGGTGATGATCAACAGCGGGATCACCTGCAGCTTCTCAAAACCGTCCGCCCACACGCCGATGATGAACCCGAATAGGCTGAAACTGACCGCCGTCAGGATCAGGAAGGCGATCATCGCCAGGGGGTGATCGATGCGTATCGGCACGAAAAATCCCGCCGTCAACAGGATGATAAGCCCCAAAATAATGGATTTGGTGGCGGCCGCTCCGACGTAGCCGAGCACGATCTCGAGATAGGAGATCGGTGCCGACAACAGCTCGTAGATGGTCCCTACGAACTTCGGAAAGTAAATGCCAAACGAAGCGTTGGCGGTACTTTGGGTCAGCAGCATCATCATGATGAGGCCAGGCACGATGAAGGCGCCATAGCTCACGCCTTCGATCTCGCTGATGCGCGAACCGATGGCGGCCCCGAATACGACGAAATAGAGCGAGGTCGAGATGACCGGCGCGACGATGCTCTGCAGCAAGGTGCGGCCGGTGCGCGCCATTTCAAAGGTATAGATCGCCCATACCGCCCGCCAATTCATTGGCCGCGCCTCACCAGATCGACGAAGATGTCCTCAAGCGAGCTTTGCGTGGTGTTGAGGTCGCGGAAGCGGATGCCGGCCTCGTGCAAATCCCGAAGCAACGCCGTAATCCCGGTGCGCTCGGCCTGCGTGTCGTAGGTGTAGACCAATTCACGCCCCTCGTTGGCGAGCGCAAGGTGGCGGCCGGCCAGACCCGCCGGGATCCCATCGAGCTTCTCGAGCAGGTGTAGCGTCAGCTGCTTTTTGCCAAGCTTGCGCATCAGCTCGACCTTGTCTTCGACCAGGATGAGTTCGCCTTTGCTGATGATGCCGATGCGGTCGGCCATCATCTCGGCTTCCTCGATGTAGTGGGTGGTGAGGATGATCGTGACCCCCGAGTCGCGCAGGGCGCGCACCACGCCCCACATATCCTTGCGCAGTTCTACGTCGACGCCCGCGGTCGGTTCGTCGAGGAACAAAATCTTGGGCTCGTGGGCGAGCGCCTTGGCGATCATCACCCGGCGCTTCATGCCGCCGGAAAGTGTCATGATCTTGTTGTCTTTCTTGTCCCACAAGGACAGATCCTTCAGCACCTTGCCGATGTAGGCGGGAGCGGCGGGCCTGCCCCACAGCCCGCGGCTGAAGCTGACCGTGGCCGAGACCGATTCGAAAGCGTCGGTGGTGAGCTCCTGTGGCACCAAACCGATCAGCGCGCGCGCGGCGCGGTAGTGCCGGACGCTGTCGAGACCGTTGACGCTGACCTGGCCTTGGCTGGCGTTGACGATACCGCAGATGATGTTGATCAAGGTGGTCTTGCCCGCCCCATTGGGGCCGAGCAGGGCAAAGATCTCGCCCTGCCGAATCTCGAGGTTGACACGCCTCAGGGCCTGGAAGCCAGAGGCATAGGTCTTCGACAGATCGACGACGGAAATGACCGGGGGCATGGCTGCGGATATTGGCTCGCTTCTAGGGCTGGTCACAGGGTCGGTCCAACGGTCGCTCGGAAGAGGTCGAGCTTGGCCACCGGCCGCCCCCGAGCCGTCCGCCGCGGCCGGCGTGCGGCGACAGCAACGCTTTCTTCACCGCATTTGGTGGAGAGTGCAAGACACGTCCCGGCAACCGGATTGGCAAGGGCCCAGTTTGGCAAGGGCAATGGGATCTTCCTGTGCTGAGGCCCGTCGTTTCATTCCTGGCACTGCTGGCGGTGGCTAAGCTTGGGCACCAGGAATACCTTTTCCGGATCGGGACCAGGGACGCGATCCTCGGTGCCTACCCGGAACATGCGACCGAAGCGTGTCAGCGGCAGGCGCGTAGCATGGCTCCAGCCGTGTCCGCGCAGGCCTGGGCTAGTCCGGCCGCCATCCAATTGGTCATTGGCAAGACTAGCCTCGACGTCAACCTGTGGCAGGTCGACAACGCCCTGTGGAGCGCCCGCTACCGCAACCCGTATTTGCTCCTGACCGCCGGCCAGCATTCGGGCACGATCCATTGCGAGTATGACATCCTCAACGCCGCGGCGTCCGTGCACCGGCTGTGACGCCCGCGCCGTTGGCGTAGGCCTCTTGAACTCGCCGAGACGATGCCGCTAACTGGGGGCCGAGGCAGCGCAGGGGGAAGCCGGCCATGACGACCGCCGCAGCAGGGGTACGCCCGACGCCACCGCTCGCCGCGCTGGGCAAGGAGCGGATCAAAGTCTACCAGCATTCGGACCTCATCTACTGGTGGGTGGTGTGGGCGTATGGCTATTTCTGCGCCTTGCTCACCTACCTGCAGGGTCGACCGGTCGTTCTTGCCGACGACGGGCGCAAGGTGTTGTTCCATCCGAGCGCCTGGCTCGGCATCTCGTTCGTGGCGCTGGCGCTATTTGTGCTCATTTTCACCAACGCGCGTGCGCGTGGCGTCAAATCGCTCGTCCTCTTTCTGGTGCTGCTCGTGATCGGCTTCGGCGTGCAGATCCTGCAGGGATGGGACGGGCTCTTGAGCTATTTTCCGCTGCTGCTCGTCTATATGAACCAGGCCTTCTATGTGTTGTTTTCCAGTATTCTCCTGCTGGCTTGGCTGTTCACCGTACTCTTCAGCGATCGCATCACCTACTGGGAGTTCGCGCCAGGGCTGATCAGCAGGCGCCAGCGCTTCAGCGAGGGCGGAGAATCCTTCGCCACCCCCCACCTGCAAACGCGCCGGCAGAGCGACGACATCTTCGTGCATCGCGTGCTCGGGCTCTGGTTTTTGGGTTTTGGTACCGGGGATCTCGACATCCAGTTCAGCGTGCCGAGCGGCGAACGGCACTATCATTTGCAAAACGTCTGGCGGGTCGGCGCGGTGGAGCGCGAGATCAATCGCTTGGTGGCCAAGCAAGGCCCCGCGCTGCGCTGAGCCGGTTGCAGTCAGTCCGCCTGCGGCTGGCCCTTGGCCATGCCGCGAGCCTGCATCGCCCCCGTGATTTCATCGAGGATCGTCGGATCGTCGATGGTGGCCGGCATCTTCCAGGCTTCCCCGTCGGCGATCTGACGCATGGTGCCGCGCAGGATCTTGCCGGAACGGGTCTTTGGCAGCCGTTTGACCGTCATCACCGTCTTGAACGCGGCCACTGGACCGATCTCCTCGCGCACCAGCTTGACGACCTCGGCTTCAATCTCCTTGGGCGAACGATTGACACCAGCGTTGAGCACGATGAACCCGGCCGGGACCTGTCCCTTCATCGCGTCGGCAACGCCGACAACGGCACATTCGGCGACGTCCCGATGGCGAGCCACCACCTCTTCCATCTGCCCGGTCGACAGGCGATGCCCGGCCACGTTGATCACGTCGTCCGTGCGCGCCATCACATAGACGTAGCCGTCGGCGTCGATGTATCCCGCGTCCGAGGTGGTGTAGTAGCCTGGAAACTCGGCGAGGTAGCTATTGCGGAAACGCTGGTCGTTCCCCCATAGCGTGGGTAGGCACGAGGGCGGCAGCGGCAGTTTGACGGCGAGCGTGCCCGTCGTACCGGGCCTGACCGCCTTGCCGCTGGCATCGAGCACCTCAAGCGCGTAGCCCGGCATCGGCACCGTGGGTGAGCCGTACTTGACAGGAAGGGCACCGAGCCCGACCGGATTGCCGCAAATCGGCCAGCCCGTTTCCGTTTGCCACCAATGATCATAGACCGGCACCTTGAGATTGCTCTCCGCCCACTTGATGGTTTCCGGGTCGGCGCGCTCACCGGCAAGGAACAAGGCGCGAAAGCGGCTGAGGTCATGGCGGCCGATCTGTTCGCCCTTGGGATCCTCCTTCTTGATCGCCCGAAAGGCCGTGGGGGCGGTAAACATGGCCGTGCAGCCGTGTTGAGCAATCACGCGCCAGAAGGCGCCGGCATCGGGGGTGCCAACCGGCTTGCCCTCGTAGAGGATGGTCGTGGCACCATGCAGCAGCGGCGCATAACAAATGTAGGAATGACCGACGACCCAACCGACATCGGAGGCGGCCCAAAACACCTCGCCCGGATCGACGCCGTAGTGGTTCTTCATGGTCCACTTCAGCGCCACCATGTGCCCGCCGTTGTCGCGAATGACACCCTTGGGCGATCCGGTGGTGCCGGACGTATAGAGCACGTAGAGGGGATCGGTGGCGGCAAGGCGAGCGCAACCTGCCTTGCGGCCGCGCGCCTTGGCATCGGCAATCAAGGCTGCCCAATCATGGTCACGACCGGCCAGCATGCTTGCCTCTGCCATGGTTCGTTGCAGCATCACGATGGCCGCCGGTTTGTGCGTCGCCAGCTTCAGCGCGCCGTCGAGCAAGGGCTTGTAATGCACGATCCGGCCGGGTTCGATGCCGCATGAGGCCGATAGGATCGCCGTCGGCTTGGAGTCATCGATGCGTGAGGCCAATTCCGGTGCGGCAAAGCCGCCGAAGACCACCGAGTGAATGGCGCCGATGCGCGCGCAGGCAAGCATGGCGATGACGGTCTCGGGGATCATCGGCATATAGATAATGACCCGGTCGCCCTGCTTGACGCCGAGGTCAACGAGCACGCCGCCCAGCGTCGCCACCTCGTCGCGGAGTTCCAGATAGGTGTAGGCGCGAACGCTCTCGGTGACGGGACTGTCGTAGATCAGCGCCTTCTGCGCCGCGCGCCCGTTCTCCACGTGGCGATCGAGGCAGTTGTAGGCCGTATTGCATTCGGCTCCGGTGAACCAGCGTCCGTATTGCCCGGCGTAGGGATCAAACACGCGATCCCACGGTTTGTACCAGTCGATCGCGCGCGCGGCCTCGGCCCAGAATTGGGCGGGATCGCGCTGCCAGGCGGCGTAAACCTCGTGATAGCGGCTCGGCATGGCATTTCCTCTTGCGGCGCCCAAGGGGGGCTTGGCCCGTCCGTGCTGGCCACCGGTCATACTGCCAAGCGATGCTGCGAATGCAACGGGCTATTTGGCGGGCGCCGTCCAGCGACCATCGGCAATCAGCCGCCGGGCATCAGGTTCGCGCTGGTAGAGGTAGACCCAGGCCATCACGTCCGCCGTCGCGAGCGGCCGCGCCGGCCGTTCGAGGCGTGCGTACTCGCTATCACCATGGCCAGCAAGGCCCTCATAGGCATCGAGCCAAGCGAAGCTCGTCACGGGATCTGTCAAAGCGTAGAGTTCGCCGTGCACGCGCTCCTCCGCATTCGGGGTGTCGACGACGCCAGGATACCAGGCGATCCTGTAGAGGCGCCCCTGGATCGAGGCGGGTCCAAGCAAAGTGGCCTCGCGCGCCAGTCTAGCCGCCATCGGATGGCCGGCCGCGGACATCAGCGTGCCGTAGACGAACAGGTTCGGGTTAGTCACCGCGCCTCACGCGGACCACCACGCATCGGTGCCGGCCGTGGATATCCCGAGGCGCTCACCTCGCCGGCGTCGAGGGCGCGGATGCGCTTGCCGCAGGTCCGCGTCACCGGCGCACAGCCGCTGTCGTCTGCGAGCGCGGCTTCCCGCGGGCCGATCAGGTCCTGCCTGCAATATTCGACCCCGCGCCGGTCGACCCAGGGATAGGATCCCTCCGGGCAGCGGGCGAGCGCCGTGGTGGCCGAGAGTACGAGCAAGGTTGCGCCCGGCAGTGCACGCAGGCGAGCGGCTGTTGGCGGGAGCTTGATCATGCCCACCGATTAGGCGGTCGCGACCGATTTGTCGAGACTTTCGTGGGCGGCTCCTGGGCGGCTCCTGGGCGGCTCCGGGGCGGCTCCGGGGCCCAGCCAGGAAAGGCTTGTGCTTTTTAGAAGCCGACGCACGATAGACCATCCACGCGCAGCACGTTCTCCTGCCCGAAGTGCGCCTTGTAGGCGTTGCGGATCGCCTCGATCCTGGGGTCGCTATCGGTCGTGCGCGGCGCCCAGATGAGCAAGAGGCGGGATCCCTCCTTGTGCACGGTATCCCCGCTACGCCACTGCCCGTAACCCGTCAGCACCGTCAATCCATCGGGAAAACGCGGGGTTACTTCGCTGTCGACGAAGGCTTGCCATTCTACCTCGCCGACCCCGGCGCCGCTTTTGCGCCCGGCGCCGAACAAGAGCTCAATGCGTGCCATTGGCGCCATGCCGGGTCGGCAGGTCGATGCGCCCTCGCCGGGCGGCACGGCCCGCCAGGCACTGAGCGTGCCGGCACCGAGGGCGAGGCCGCCGAGCGCCGTCAGCAGCAGTCTGGCATTTTCTGTCATGAGCTTTCCGCTACTCGGCGACCCGCGCCGCATGTTAAACAAGCGCCGCGATCGTTGGAGGCCCTGAGCGCCATGGCGCAGTACAAGCTGCATTGTTTCTGCCAGTCGGGCAATTCCTACAAGGTTGCCCTCTATCTCGAATGCGCCAAGCTCGATTGGGAGCCCGTCTTCGCCGACTTCATGCACGGGGCCACGCGCGAACCAAAGTGGCGTGAAAGCGTAAATGAGATGGGCGAAGCCCCGGTGCTGGAGACGACGGCCGGCAAGCTCAGCCAGTCTGGTGCCATCCTCATCCATCTGGCCGGCTCGACGGGGAAATTTGCGCCGCAAAACGAGGCAGAGCGCAACGAGGCACTGCGCTGGATTTTATTCGACAACCACAAGTTCACCAGCTATTTCGCCAGCTATCGCTTCTTGAAGGCCTTCGCGCCGCAAGCGGCCGATCCGAACGTGCTGGCGTTCTTGAAGGGCCGGTTTGATGCGGCGGCCGGCATCCTCGACAAGCATTTGGCGGCCGGCAAATTTGTGCTGGGCGAGAAGCCAACCATCGCCGACTTTTCCGTCGCGGGTTATGTGTTTTATCCGCTGGAGGAGCATGGCTACGATTGGGCCAAGAGCCACCCGAATATCCATGTCTGGAGCGAGCGCGTGCGTGCACTCCCCGGTTGGAAAAATCCCTATGAGCTTATGCCTGGCGAGCGCATCAAGCCGTTGCGATAGGGGTGGCGCAGGTGGCCATATCGACCCGGCTGTGCGAGCGACTGCAGATCAGGCATCCGATCATCTGTGCACCAATGGATGGGATCTCCGGTGGCAAGCTCGCGGCGGCGGTGTCGAGTGCCGGTGGCCTCGGATTGCTGGGTGGCGGTTACAGCGACGAGGCGGCTTGGTTCGAGCGTGAGTTCAGCGCTGCCGGCAACCAGCGGATCGGCTGCGGCTTCATCACCTGGGCCTTGCGCCGCAAGCCTGAGCTTTTCGAGGCCGTGATCGCCCGCAAGCCCAAGGCGATCTTTCTTTCGTTCGACGACCCGGAGCCCTTCGCCAGTCGTGCGAGGGCGGCGGGTATTGCGCTTTTCTGTCAGCTGCAAACGCGCGACGACGCCGAGCGCGCGCTCGATTGCGGGGCCGACGTCATTGTCGCCCAGGGTACCGAGGCCGGCGGCCACGGTGGCACGCGCGCGACCTTCACGCTGGTGCCCGAAATCGCCGACCTGATTGCCAAGCGCGCCCCCGCTACCTTGCTGTGTGCGGCCGGCGGCATCGCCGACGGCAGAGGATTGGCTGCGGCGCTGATGTTGGGGGCCGACGGGGTGGTGGTCGGCACGCGTTTTTGGGCCTGCGAGGAAGCGCTGGTGCCCACGCCTCTCAAGCTCGCCGCCTTGGCCGCGGGTGGTGATGATACGGTGCGCCAGCACCTGCTGGACATCGTGCGCAAACGCGCCTGGCCCGCGCGCTACACGGGCCGCGTTTTGCGCAACGACTTCGTGCGCGAATGGCTTGGGCGCGAGGACGAGCTCAAGGCCGACGAATTCGCGGTCGAGCGCTACCAGGCCGCAACGAGGGCGGCCGATCCTCGGATTGCCGCCACCATCGTTGGTGAGGCTATCGGCCTGATCACCAGCATCGAACCGGCCGGCGTGATCCTCGAACGCATGGTAGCTGAGGCCGAACAGCTTTTGGCCAGGGGACCGAGCATCGCCGGTGCCGGCTCATGACTGACGCTGCCGCCTGCACGCCTGCTGAGGCCGCAATCTGAGCATCGGGGCCCGCATGACGGCTTTTACCTCGTCCGGGTTCTGCGTTGCGGGGCTCGCCTGATGGCTTCGTGTCCAAGCTGCCTCGAGCACCTGGGCGGCCGCCCCGAGCCGCAAGGCAGCCAACAGTTCGAGAGGATTTGAACCGATGGACTTCATCCTCAACCAGGAGCAGGCCGCAATACGGGAGATGGCGCTCGCCTTCGCGCGGGAGCGTATCGCTCCCTTCGCGACGGAGTGGGACGAAAAGTGCCATTTCCCCGTCGATGTCATTCGTGAGGTCGCCGCCCTCGGCATGGCCACCATCTACGTGCCGGAGGCGAAGGGCGGCTCCGGGCTTTCGCGCCTCGATGGCGCGCTGATAATGGAGGCACTAGCCTACGGCTGCCCCGCCATCTCCGGCTACGTCTCCATCCATAATATGGTGGCCTGGATGGTTGCCAGTTATGCCTCCGACGCTCAGGTCGCCGCCTGGATGCCCAAGCTTGCCTCGATGGAATGGCTGTCGAGCTATTGCCTGACCGAACCCGGTGCGGGCTCCGACGCCGCCGCCCTGAAGACCTCGGCCAGGCTTAGTGGTGATCACTACGTGCTCAATGGCAGCAAGCAGTTCATCTCCGGCGCCGGCGCGAGCGACTTTTATTTCGTCTTTGCCCGCACGAGCGAGGAAGGCGCCCACGGCATCTCGGCCTTCGCGGTGATGAAGGACACCCCCGGGCTTTCCTTCGGCGCCAACGAGAAAAAAATGGGCTGGAACGCGCAGCCTACCCGCCAGGTGATCTTCGACAACTGCAAAGTGCCGGTTGCCAACCTGGTCGGCGAGCCGGGACGCGGCTTTCGCTTCGCCATGAGCGGGCTCGACGGCGGGCGCATCAACATCGCCGCCTGCTCGGTGGGTGCGGCCTGGCTGGCCTTGGATAAGGCTCGTAGCTACATGCTCGAGCGCAGCGCCTTCGGGCGGCCGCTCGCCGATTTTCAGGCGCTGCAGTTCAAGATCGCCGACATGGCGACCGAGCTGGAGGCCGCCCGGCTGATGACCTATCGCGCTGCCGAAGCCCTCGATCGTGCCGATCCACAGGCCTCCATGTACTCGGCAATGGCCAAGCGCCTTGCCACGGACCTCGGTTTCCAGGTGTGCAACGAGGCCCTGCAGATTCACGGCGGCTACGGCTATCTCAAGGACTATGGGCTCGAAAAGCTCGTGCGCGATCTCAGAGTGCATCAAATCCTGGAGGGTACCAACGAGATCATGCGCGTGGTGATTGCGCGCAAGCTCTTGGGTGGCAACCGCGGGTGACAAGGGAGCTGAGGTCAACGCTGCCAGCGCCCGGCGGGCCTCGGCGCCGCGAGCGTCAAGCTTTTTTGCTTGGGGTACTCGGCGTCTCAATCTTTGGGCTTACCTTGCCGGCAACGCGCCTCGCCGTCGCCGACTTCGATCCCTTGTTCGTGACGCTTGGGCGCTCGCTGGTGGCGGCCGCGCTCGCCGGTCTCGCCCTGCTGTGGGTGCGCCCACAACCGCCAGCGCGCCGCGACTGGCCGCGGCTCGCCGCCTTTGCCCTGTTCTCCATCATCGGCTTTCCGCTGCTGATGGCGATTGCGATGCAGCACGCGCCGGCGAGCCACGGCGCCGTGGTGTTGGCGGTACTGCCCCTGCTGACGGCGATGGGTGGTGCACTGATTGCCGGCGAGCGCCCCTCCATGGGATTTTGGGCCTGCGGGCTGGCGGGCACAGCTAGCGTTCTATGCTACTCGGCCCTCACCGGGAGCGCCGCCGGCGACCTGCAGTGGGCCGACCTTTTGCTAGCGGCCTCGGCCGTCTCGGCGGCTCTGGCCTACGCCCTTGGCGGGGAAATGGCCCGACGCATCGGCGGTTGGGAGGTCATTTGCTGGGCCCTCGTGTTGTCCGCGCCCGCGCTGCTGCCGATCCTCTTGCTGTTTGCCTGGCCGAGCAACTGGAACGCGCAGGCTTCGGCATGGGCCGGGTTTTTCTATGTCTCCGTTTTCAGCATGTTCCTGGGCTTCTTCGCCTGGAACAAGGGTTTAGCGCTGGGCGGCATCGCCAAGGTTGGCCAAATCCAACTGCTACAACCGTTCGTGGCGCTTGCGGCCTCCGCCGCCTGGCTCGGCGAGGCGGTGGGCTGGCTCGAAGTTGGCTTTGCCAGCCTGGTGGTTTGCATCGTTGCCTTGGGCTGGCGGATGCGGGTGGCACGGCGCTAGTTAGCTCGCACGTCCCGGCGCCGAGGCCGTTGCCACCGTTTTTTTGCCCGGCGGCCCCTTTTTGCCCTGCCACCCCGTTTGCCCTGCGGCCCCTTTTTGCCCTGCGACCCCTTTTTGCCCTGCGTATGTGCCCCAAGCTTGAGCGACCGCGGGCCTGCGGTCCCCGCGCCCTTGTTGGTGTGGCCGATTTCGCAAGTGCGCAATT
>DATMZT010000095.1:0-16408 GCA_035573335.1 Hyphomicrobiaceae bacterium
TCGACCGTGAGCAGCGGTGCCTGGGCGGCGCGCATCAGCCGTGCCCCTCTTGCACGAGATCGGCACGCACGCGGCGGCGCTCGGTGAGGAAGATGGAAGGCATCCGGAAGGAGATGAGGCCACGCGGTTTCCAGATCATGACCAGCACCATCGCCAGGCCGAACAACAGCATGCGGTATTGCGTGGGTTCGAAGTCGGGTCCAAAGATGCGGCGCAACCAATCGAGCTCGCGCAGGATCTCGGTACCGCCGATCATCGCCACCGCGGCGATGGCGACGCCGATTTGGCTGCCCATGCCACCCAGCACGACGATGGCGAGCACAATGGCGCTTTCCATGAAGGTAAAGGATTCCGGACTGATGAAGCCCTGGCGCGCGGCGAAGAAGGCGCCGGCAAAGCCGCCGAAGCCCGCACCGATGGCAAAGGCGGTGAGCTTGGTATTGGTGGTGTTGATGCCGAGCGAGCGGCAGGCGATTTCATCCTCGCGCAGGGCCTCCCAGGCGCGGCCGATCGGCAGACGGCGCAGCCGCAAGGTGACCCAATTGGTCAGCAGCGCCAGCACCAAGATGACGTAAAACAAAAAGATCGCCCGGTGCACCGGCGAGAACTCGAGGTGGAAGAAGGCGGCAAAACCCTCCTCGCTGGCGTTGAAGGGGAGGCCGAGCAGGGTCGGTCGCGGTATGCCGGAGATGCCCGCATAGCCGCCGGTAACGGGAACCCAGTTGATGAGGATAAGGCGGATGATCTCGCCGAATGCCAAGGTGACGATTGCCAGGTAGTCGCCGCGCAGGCGCAGGACCGGGAAGCCGAGAAGGACACCCCAGAACGCGGCCAAGATGCCGGCGAGCGGGAGGCAGATCCAGAAGCTGAGGCCAAAATTTTGCGCCAACAGGGCACTGGAATAAGCACCCACCGCATAGAAGGCGACATAGCCCAAATCGAGCAGGCCGGCGAGGCCGACCACAATGTTCAAGCCCCATCCCAGCATGATGTAAATCATGATCTGGATGCCGAAATTGTCGATCCATTTGATGGCCCCCGCCTTGCCCGTCAGGCTCAGGGCGATCAGTGGATAGAGCATAAGGCAGACAAGGCCGATGCCGGCGAAGCTGCGCGCGGCAGCATCGCGCCAGCCGCTCGGGACCGTCAGCTTGCGGCGTCCGGCCGCTGGGCCGGCCGCTGGGCCGGCCGCGGCGAGTAGGAGATAGATGAGCCGCGCTGCAAAAGCACCCACCACCGCGACCGCGACGTAGCCCCAACGGGGTTGCAAGATCAGTTCGTTGGAGATGTCCTGCTCGGTGCGCAAGGCCAGGATCGGCACCGCCAGGCCGAGGGCGAGGGCGGCGGTGCCGAGCGCATCGGTGACGGCCTTTGCCAGACCTTGCCAGCGGCTGGGAGAGGCTTCGCCAAGCGCGTGCGTCATCGCCTCACACCTTCTCGACCTCGGGCTTGCCCAACAGACCCGAGGGCAAGAACACCAAGGTAATGGCGAGGATGGAGAAGGTGGCAACATCCTTGTAGTCGATGGAAAAGTAGGCGGACCACAGCGTCTCGATCAGGCCGATTAGCAGGCCGCCCAGAACCGCGCCCGGCAGCGAGCCGATCCCCCCCAGCACCGCGGCGGTGAAGGCCTTGACGCCCGGAACGAAGCCGTCGCTGAAGCTGACGACACCGTAGTAGATCATGAACAAGAGCCCGGCGACAGCGGCGAGCGCCGCCCCGATCACGAAGGTAAGCGAGATGGTCCTGTCGACGTCGATGCCGAGGAGCGCGGCCATGCGACGATCCTGCTCGCAGGCGCGCTGCGCCCGGCCTAGGGCCGTCTTCTGCACGATGTACCAAAAGGCCCCGAGCAAGAGGGCGGTGACGCCGACGATCAAGATCTGCTTGTAGGACAAGGTGACGGCGTAATTGCCGCCCTCGTGCAAGGTGAGGACGGTTGCGAGAAACGACGGCACCGGCTTGTTGCGCGGTCCCTGCGTCACCTGCACCAGATTGGACAGGAAGATCGACATGCCGATCGCGGAAATCAGCGGCGCCAGCCGGAAAGATCCACGCAACGGCCGGTAGGCGAGGCGCTCGATCGCCCAAGCCCACAGCGAGGTCAGAAGCATGCCAAGCAGCAGGACGACGACGAGCGCCAGTGCCAGCGAGGCAAAGCCAAGGACCTGGGTGAGCGCCAGCAGGAAGATGAGGGCGATGAAGGTCGAAAGCATGAAGACGTCACCATGAGCGAAGTTCACCATGCCGATGATGCCGAATACCATGGTGTAGCCGATGGCGATGAGGCCGTAGATCGAGCCAAGCGTCATGCCGTTGATGAGTTGCTGAAAGAAATATTCCATCCGGGCTGCCTGCCTGTCCTCGAGTCACCCCAGGGAAGCTAGCAGACCCCTCCGCGCTACGTCACCTTGCTCTGTCGGGCGGACGGGGTTTGCGGGGGAGGCTGGCTCCGGCCTACCACATTGTTAGTGGCCGGCGCACGGTCCACCCCGGGCGAATTGGCCGGCGCGCGGCCAGCTTAGGGCCGTGCACGGGCCGGCCGGGGCGGCAGCCCTCAAGACCTGCGGGGCCAGCAAGCCGCCGGTCCTTAGAGCCTCCCCTTACAGCATATTGTGGGTGCCGTCGCAGAAGGGCCGGTCATCGGTCCCCTTGCAGCCGCACAGGTTCACCGTGCCACTGGCGCTGGCCACAAAGCGCAGCGGTTCAAGGCTTGTGAGCTTATGGGAGCCGTCGCAAAAGGGCTGCTTGGCGGAGCGCCCGCAGGTGCACCAGAAATAGGCTTTCCCTTCCACAAGCTCCACCTGGTAGGGGCCCTTTTGGGCGCAGACCGGCTCGTCGGACATGGCTCGCCTCGGTTAAGCCTCGATCTTGACGCCAGGAGCAGCCGACCCGGTCGGGGTGCGTCTCCGGGGCGCATCTCCTGGGCGCCACCATCCCCTCCGGGTCAGGTGCCGGGTCAGGTGACGTTGAGCTTTATCCTCTCGACGACCTTGTTGCCGCCGTCCTCGACCCAGGTGAACTCGAATTCGCCCGGCCCCGGCACTTTCATGAAAAAGGACAGGTAAGGGTTGGCGGAGATGCCGGGCTGCAGATCCGCCTTGAAGACCTCGTCGCCGGCAAAGCTCGCGGAGAAGAAATTGATGATGTTGCGGGGGATGATCTTGCCGTCCGGGTCCTTGCGCTGGCCCGTTTCCATGACATGGGAGATCAAGGTCTTGATCTCGATCAGATCGCCCGCTTTGGCAGCGTCGGGCAGCTTGACGCGTGGCTTGTTCATTGCCGCTCCGGTTTTGCGCTAGCCACCGCAGCCACCGATCGTGACCTTTACGGTGCGTCGCCCGATCAGGAACTTACCGTCGCTGAGTTCGGCAAGCGCGATCACCTCCTGCGTGCGGGCCAGACGCATGCGGCTTGCCGCCGAGGCCTTGCCCGACAGGGGGCTGAAGCGGAAGGTGGCAACACCGGGCTGGGGATTTTCCGTGGCGATCAGGTGGATCGCCTTGACGTAGTCATTGGCCGTCATCGGGCTCTCGACGGAAACGGTGAGCGGCACGGTATTGCCGTTCTCGGCGATTTCCGGCAACTCCAAAGTGACCTTGCCCTCCACGGGTTTGGCATCCCCGACCAAGCTCTTCAAGGTCTGTTGCCAGGCGGGCTCGGTGGCCTGTGCGCTAAGGCGTCCTGCCGAGGCCGCAATGAGCGCCAGCGCGGCGGCGCCGGTCGCAAACTCTCGGCGATCGAGCAACGGGGTTGTCTGTGCGTCGTTCATCTCAATCCCAAGTTTGGCCCCAGGCCATCCCGCAACCGGAGGCGGCCTCCAAGGGCGCCACCGTCGACGGCTCAAAGCTAAGCCCCGCGCCGGCTCTGCCAAGGGCTGGCGCAAGGACGCCCGAACAAGGGGCCAGTATGCCTTGAACCGCGGGCGCAATCTACACTTCCAGCGCGCGCGCCGCTCAGGCTCCTGCCGCCGGCGCGCCTTTGCCGGCAGGCAATCTTCAGCCATACTCGCGAAGGCCAACTCCCCCAAGCGTTTTTTGAGATGCGTGGGAGTTGGCGGGGCGGGACTTTGCGCCGCGGGCAGATCCTGGCGATGGACTTCAACGGTCCGCTGCCTGAAGCTGGCGGAAGCGACAATCCTGGTGCGGCGGATCTCAATCGAACCGGCAATGTCGTCGGGGCAAGGTGGGCAGATGATTTCCAGGCGGGGCTTTGCACGGCTGCTGGGACGGGCGGGCGCCGGCGCGCTGTCGATCGGTGCCTGGACACCATTTGCCATTGCCCAGCGTGCGCCGCGCGTCGTCATCGTCGGTGGCGGGGCTGGCGGAGCCACGGTGGCGCACTATCTCAAAGTGGGTGCCGCCGAGCTCGACGTGACGCTGATCGAAGCCAGACAGATCTACAGCTCCTCGTTCTTTTCCAATCTCTACCTCGGCGGTTTCCGCCCACTGGAATCCTTCAACCACAGCTATGTGGCCTTGCAGCGCCTCGGCGTGAAGGTGGTGCATGACCTGGCAACCGACGTCGACAGCGCCCGCAAGACCGTCAAGACGCGCGGCGGGCGCACTTACGGCTATGAGCGCCTGGTGCTCTCGCCCGGCATCGCCATGCAATATGAATCGATCCCGGGCTATTCGCACGAGACCGCGCGCGCGCTGCCGCACGCCTATACCACCAACCCGGCTGGCAAACGCAATTTGAAGCATCAGCTGCAGGCCATGCGGGACGGTGGCACGGTCGTCATCGCGGCACCCGACAACCCCTATCGCTGTCCCCCCGCCCCCTATGAGCGGGCCTGCATGATCGCGCACTACCTCAAGACCAAGAAACCCAAGTCTAAGCTGGTCATCCTCGATTCCAAGCGCAGCTTTGCCAAGCAAGAGCTCTTCATCGAGGCCTTCGAACGCCATTACAAGAGCATCATTGAGCTCAATCTCAGCACCGAAATCGACGATTTCTCCATCAGCAGCGTCGATGCCAAGGGCAAAGAGGTGCGCACCAGGGCGAATAAGCGCGTGAAGTTCGACGTTGCCAACATCATCCCAGCCCAGCGGGCCGGCGACATCGCCGGCAGGGCCGGCTGCGCGGACGGGGACTGGTGCCCCATCGATCCGCGCAACTTTGCCTCGAGGTCCGTCAAGGACGTCTACGTATTGGGCGACGCGGCCGTTGCCGCCGACATGCCGAAGTCGGCCTTCTCCGCCAATAGCCAGGCAAAGGTGGTCGCCAGCGACATCCTCGCCCATCTTGTCGGCAAGGCGGAAATTCCCGCCCGCTACAGCAATACCTGTTGGTCGCTGCTGGCGCCCGACGACGGGGTGAAACTCGGCGCCGACTACGTCCCCAAGGCGGGCAAGCTGACCGCCGAGGCTAGCTTCATCTCCGGGCCAGGCGAGAGCGCAGAGCTGCGCCGGCAGACCTACCTTGAGAGCGTCAACTGGTATGAAAATATCACGACGGACATGTTTGCCCGCGTTCAGCGCGGTGCGGAGGCAAACAAGGGATAGATCCAAGAGCTCGCCGCGAACGGATCGCCCCTGGGCTTGGGGGCTCAGGGGGCCGGGAAGGGCCACCGCGCCGGTGAGCAAATCGCCGGCGCCGCCGCGCTCGCCCGACCCGCCCTGGGGATGGCGCGAGAGCCAAAAGGTCGCCGGCCTACCGCCAAGGTCGAGGTTTTGGCGCAAATTGATGGAGCGGCTATACTGAACGGTAGCGGCCGGCCTGATAAGCTTGCAACGGGACGGTCCCAGCCGAGGTTCCAGGAGGTCCCTTGAGAGGGCGCCGTGACCGCGACCCCCGGGTCTCCTGGCAATACCGCAGGGGATCATGCCGTTGGGGACGGTGCGCGCCGCGACAAACGGGCCGGCCGAGGGGCCGGTCGGCGCCCGCGACCGCCTTGAAATGTGAGGCTTTGGCATAATCTAGGTTGAGAAACTGGAGGCCATGATGGCGGAGGTCGTTTTCCTCGTTCTCTGCATGGCGGGCGCCGTCGCGCTGGCCATGCACCGGGCGCCGCTGTGGGTCTGGGCGGCGGCGCTTGCTGGTGCAACCCTGATTTGGCAGACGGGCCTGTTGCACGGTGAGCTCGAGGAACCCGCCTTTACGCTAGCGGGCCTGTTGGCCTGGGTGCCGGTTGCCGTCTTGGCCGGCTTGTCGATTGGCCCCGTGCGCCGCGCCGCGCTGATCGAGCCTGCCTTCCGCAACATCAAGGCCCTGCTGCCCAAAGTCTCTGCCACCGAGCAGGAGGCCCTCGATGCCGGCACCATTGGCTTTGACGCAGAACTGTTCTCGGGCACCCCCGATTGGCAAAAGCTGCGCGACGTTCCCCCGATCACGCTGAGCGAGGAAGAAAGGGCCTTCCTCGACGGGCCGACGAGCGAGCTGTGTCGGATGGTGGACGATTGGGCGATCCGCCACACCCTCAAGGAAATCCCCCCCGAGATTTGGAGTTTCATTAAGCAGCACGGCTTTCTCGGTATGCTGATTTCCAAGGAGCACGGCGGGCTCGGCTTCTCGCCACAAGCCCAATCGCTGGTGCTTGGCCGCATCGCTTCACGCTCGCCCGATGTCTCGACCCTGGTGATGGTGCCGAATTCGCTGGGGCCCGGCGAACTGATCGAAAAATACGGCACGCCCGAGCAGAAAGAACACTATCTGCCGCGACTGGCCAAGGGCATTGAGATCCCCTGCTTTGCGCTGACCGGTCCCACCTCTGGATCCGACGCGGCCACCATGCGCGACGTCGGTTACGTCAGCAAGGGCCGACACGCCGGCCAGGAGGTGATTGGGATCAAAGCATCCTGGGAGAAGCGCTACATCACACTTGCACCGCAGGCGACGCTGATCGGCCTTGCCGTGCGTCTGATCGATCGTGACAACCTGCTGGGGCGCGGCGAAGAGCTGGGCATTACCGTGGTACTCGTCCCCGCGGATCATCCCGGCGTCGAGATTGGCCGCCGCCACCTGCCGAGCGGCGCCGCCTTTCCGAACGGCCCAATTTGGGGACACGACGTCTTCATTCCGATTGACTGGGCGGTCGGCGGCGAGAAGTTGGTGGGCCAAGGTTGGCGCATGCTGATGGAGTGCTTGGCCGCAGGCCGCTCCATTTCCCTGCCGTCATCGGCGGCGGCGGGGGCAAAATCGCTGCTGCGCAATACCAGCGCTTATGCCCGCATCCGCAAGCAGTTCGACTTGCCGATCGGCAACATGGAAGGGCTGCAGGAGCCGCTGGCGCGCCTGGTCGAGAATGCCTACGTGATCGAAGCCGCCCGCGCGGTGACGGCGGCCATGGTGAGCCGCGGCGAAAGGCCCTCGGTGCTCTCGGCGATCATGAAGTACCAGACCACCGAGCGCATGCGCCGCTCGGTCAACGACGCCATGGATCTGCATGGCGGCCGCGCGGTCTGCGATGGGCCCAGCAACTATCTGCAATCGGCCTATCAGATGATGCCGGTCGCCATCACGGTTGAGGGTGCCAATATTCTGACGCGTTCGCTGATCACCTTTGCGCAAGGTGCCTTGCGCTCGCATCCCTATCTCTACCAGGAGATTCAAGCCTGCCAGGATCCCAACGCGCAACGGGGCTTGGCCCAGTTCGAAGCCGCATTCTGCAACCACGTGGCCTTTTCTCTCGCCAACACCTGCGGCGCCCTGTTTCACAACCTCAGCTTCGGTCTGTTCGGCAGCGTTCCCGACAAGGCTTATGGTACGGCGGAGTGGTACCGGCAGTTGTGGCGGGCCGCGCGCAACTTTGCTTTTGTCGCCGACCTGACCGTGGCGGTGCTCGGCGGCGGTCTCAAAACCAAGCAAAGGCTGACCGGCCGCCTCGCCGACGCGCTTTCCGAGCTGTATTTTCTGGCCTGCGTCATCAAGCGTTACGAGGATGATGCCAAACCGGCCAACGATCGGCATATCGTGGCGCTGTGCGCGCGCAACGGGCTTTATCGCTTCCAGGAGGCGCTGCGCGGTGCCATCGACAACTTTCCAATTGCGCCGGCGCGCTGGTTCATGCGTGCCGTCGTGTTTCCCTTCGGAAGCCACTACAAGGCCGCCCCGGATTGGCTCGGCCAGCGGGTGGCCGAGCTGGTATTGGCGCCGGGCGAGGTGCGCGATCGGCTTACGCGCTTCATCCATATTTCCCGCAACCCGAACGATCCAACCGGGCTCCTGGAAGTGACGTTTGCCAAGGCGGTCGAGGCCGAGGCCGCCGAAAGGAAGCTCGATCGAGCAGTGCGGGCCGGCACCGTGCGGCGCGTGCATGGCAACGATTGGATCGGCGAGGCCGTCGCCAAGGACGTGCTCACGCAAAGTGAAGGCCAAATGCTGCGCGAGCTGGAAAAGCTGACCGCGCGTGCCATCGCCGTGGACCACTTCGATCCGGCCGAGGTGCGGCCTCATTACATGACGCCCGGTCACAATGCGCGGGCGATGCAGAGTGCGGCAGAGTGAGGCAAACATCATGACTGAGATGCAAGGTTTGCGGGACTGGCGCTGCTCGGTGGATCCGCAGGGAATTGCCTGGGCGGTGTTCGACCGCGAGGGCGAGAGCCAGAACTCGCTCGGCCAGCGGCCGCTGGAGGAACTGGCTCAAATCGTCGCTTGGGCCGAGCGTGGAGCGCGGGACAAGAGCATTCGCGGGCTGGTGCTGAGCTCGGGTAAGGAGAAGGGCTTCATCGTCGGCGCCGACGTGCGCGAGTTCGAACAGATCACGAGCGAGCAGCAGGTCATCGATGGCGTGAGCCTCGTCAACGCCCTGCTCGATCGCATCGAGCGCATGCCGGTGCCGGTGGTGTGTACCGTGCACGGCTTCTGCCTGGGCGGAGGACTCGAGCTGGCGCTCGCCTGCCATTGGCGCATCGCCACGCGCGAGGACGCAACGCGCTTGGGCTTTCCCGAGGTCAGGCTCGGGATCTTTCCAGGCTTCAACGGCACCGCGCGCTCGATCCGCCAGCTCGGGGCGCTATCGGCCATGCCGATGATGCTGACCGGTTCAATGCTCCGCGCCGGCGCCGCGCGCCGCCTGGGCCTGCTCGATGAGCTGGTGGCAAGTCCGCTCAATCTGGCCTGGGCCGCGCGCCGGGCCATCTTGAGGAACCGCAAGTCGAAAGCCGCCGCTGGTTGGAAGGCGCTGTTACGTTTTGCGCCGGCGCGTGGGTTGCTGGCGAACAGGCTACGCGCCGAGACCGCCAAGAAAGTGCGCGAGGACCACTATCCCGCGCCTTTCCGCCTGATCGACCTGTTCGAGGCGCATGCCGGCAACCTCGAGGAGATGAAGCTTGCCGAGACGCGCGCCTTCGCGCCGCTCATGATGAGCGACACCTCGCGTAACCTGCGCCGCGTCTTCAAGCTTTCCGAGATGATGAAGGCGCAGGCGCCCAAGGACCTCGCCTTCAGGCCGCTGCGCGTGCACGTCGTCGGTGCCGGGGTGATGGGGGCCGACATCGCTGGTTGGTGCGTGGCCTCCGGCATGGAAGTGTCCCTGCAGGATCTGAACGAGGAGCAGATCAAAAAGGGCCGCGAGGCGCAGAAGAAACTGTTCGCCCGCAAGTTCAAGACCAGGCCGCAACGCGAGGCGGCCATGGTGCGGCTGATCGCCGATCCCAAGGGTTTCAATATCGGCCGCGCCGACGTGGTGATCGAGGCCATCGTCGAGAAGCTCGAAAGCAAGCAAGGTTTGCTCAAGTCCATCGAAGCGAAGCTGAAGCCCGGCGCGGTGCTGGCGACCAACACCTCCTCGATCGAGATCGAAAACATTGCCGCGGCGCTCACCGATCCGGGTCGCTTGATCGGCATTCACTTCTTCAATCCGGTGGCGCAGATGCCGCTGGTCGAGGTTGTCCACGGTGCCAACAGCAACGCCGAACAGGTGGCCAAGGGCTGCATCTTCGTCACCGCCATCGACAAGCTGCCGCTGATCGTCAAGAGCAATCCAGGCTTCTTGGTGAACCGGGTGCTGGCGCCCTACATGATGTCGGCCTTGCAGCGGTTGGAACGGGGCGAGGCCAAGGAGAAGATCGACGAGGCGGCGCGCCTGTTCGGCATGCCGATGGGACCGATCGAGCTGGCCGATACCGTCGGCCTCGATGTGTGTGCCCATGTCGGCAGTATCCTCAAGCTATCCCCCGTGGGCGGAACGAAGCTCGATCAGATGGTTGCTTCCGGCAAACTCGGCAAGAAGTCGGGCGAGGGTTTCTATGTCTGGAAGGACGGCAAACCCGAAAAGGTCAAGCCCGAGCAACCCTATGACCAGTTCGAGCTGGAGCGGCTCGGCCGCGAACTGGTCGATCCGCTGATCCGCGAATGCGAACGTTGCCGCGATGAGAAGGTCGTCGACAGCGCCGACCTGGTCGATGCGGGCGTGATCTTCGGCACCGGATTTGCGCCGTTCCGCGGCGGCCCGCTGCATTTCCGGGCCAACGAGCAGAAATCCAATGTCGAGCCGCTGCGGCGCACCGCGGCGGCCTGACAGCCACGATCGAGATGGGACATCTGTTGGCCGGCGCCGCCGGCGGCCCTCGCTGGGAGCTTGAGCATGGAACAAACATTGCGGCGGGTTGGCGTGGTCGGAGGCGTACGCATTCCCTTCTGCCGTTCCAATACGCTTTATGCCGATCAATCCAACCTGGCGATGCTGACGGCGGCGCTGAACGGACTGATCGACAAGTACAACTTGCAGGGGGTGCACATCGACGAGGCGATCGGCGGCGCGGTCGTTACCCATTCCAAGGATTGGAACCTGGCGCGCGAGGCGGTGCTTGGCAGCAAGCTCTCGCCATCCACGCCCGGCATCACCTTGCAGCAGGCCTGCGGCACCAGCCTGCAAGCGGCGATGATCCTGCAGGCCAAGATTGCGACCGGACAGATCGAATGTGGCATCGCCATGGGCTCCGATACGACCTCGGATGCACCGATCGTATTCAAGGAGAAGTTCGCACACCGGCTGGTCGAAGCGCAGAACGCCAAGTCGTTCGGCCAGCGCCTCGCCGCCTTCAAGGGTTTTTCCCCGGCCGAGCTAGCCCCGCAGCCGCCGAGCGTTAGCGAGCCGCGCACGGGGCTGTCGATGGGACAGCACACAGAGCTGATGGCCCAGGAGTGGCACATCTCGCGCAGCGAGCAAGACCGGTTCGCCATGGAGAGCCACCGCAAGGCCGCCGAAGCCTACCGCTCGGGCTATTTCGATGACCTCGTGGTGCCGTTTGCCGGCGTCTTTCGCGACAATAATCTGCGTGAGGACATGAACTTGGACCGGCTCGCCACCCTGAAGCCGGCGTTCGACAAATCCGAGCGCGGCACCTTGACGGCCGCCAACTCGACGCCCCTGACGGACGGTGCGGCCTGCGTCCTGCTAGCCTCGGAAACATGGGCCGCCAGCCGCGCGCTGCCAATCGCTGCCTATCTGACGCAGGCGCAGACTGCCGCCAACAACTTTGTGGCCGGCGAGGGCCTGCTGCTGGCCCCCACCATTGCCGTGGCGCGGATGCTCGAGCGCGCCCACCTCAGCTTGCAGGATTTCGACTTCTACGAGATCCACGAGGCGTTCGCCGCGCAAGTGCTTGTGACGCTAAAAGCCTTCGAGGACGCGGCCTATTGCAAGACCGTTCTCGGCCGCGACGCGCCGCTGGGGTCGATCGACCGCAGTAAGCTCAACGTCCATGGCTCGAGCCTGGCGTTCGGCCACCCCTTTGCGGCCACCGGAGCGCGCATTATCGCCAATCTCGGCAAGCTCCTGTCCGAGCACGGCGGCCGAGGGCTGATTTCCGTGTGCACCGCCGGTGGCATGGGCGTGGCCGCCATTATGGAAAGCACTCAGGCGGCGACCATGAAGGCCGCCGCCTGAGGCGGCGCCCGAGCGGGCGCCGGTCTATGTTTGATCCTGCCCGACCTCCCGCGCGCCGGCGAGAGCTGCGGTCAAGACCCGTTGCTTGTTAGTTGCCCTGGTCGGTACAGGTGAAAATCGGGCGACCACCCTGGCCGCTGTCGATCCAACCTGTGACCTTGCAATCGGCCGCGCTGGCCGACGCCGCTGCCCCAGCCAACAGGGACAGGCCTAGTAGGGCGCCAACAATTATTCTCATGATCATCTCCTCCTGCGTTGTCTGGCCACGCGCGTGTGGCCGAGACCCAACCCAACACGTGGGAGGCGCAAACCGCGGCCGCAACGGCGCCTCACTGAGCATTGAGCAGACGTGATTCTCATGCCTTTTGCGCATGCCGAGGATGCGGCCGGCGCGGGGTCGCCAGGGCGCAAGACAAGCTAGCGCTGGCGTGGCTCGCGCGGCTCGCGAAACGGGTTGCGAAAAATGGGCGGCCGCCGCGCAAAGCGGCGAACTTCAGGGGCGGCCCGTGCGACCGCCTGCCGCGCCCGCGGCGAGGAAACCTGTGGCAAGCGCGCGCGCCCATTCGTCGCGGCCATTTTCGGCGGCCCGTCGCGATGCGGCCGACCAGTCATAGGGAATGGCCATGAGGTCTACGCGCCAGCCCGATCCGGTTTGCTGCAATAGGCCATAGCGGGCATGCGGGCTGCCCGCCTCCGAGACGTGGGCCGGCGGCGTCGGCTCGAAATAGGCCGGGCAGCCGACTGAACCAGGATTGATGATCAGCAGGTTTTGCCGCGTGCGCACGACGCGGGCCTGATGGGAGTGTCCACACAGAACAACCGCCGCGCTGAGCTCGCCCAGACGTGGGCCCAGCCGGTCGGCTGCGGCCGGCAACAAGCGTCCTTCGACCACGTCCTCGAGGAGGTACTCAACGTCGCTGCGCGGCGTGCCATGGATCGCGAGGACGTCGAGGTCGAGCCGCAGCTCGGGCGGCAGCCGCCCGAGGCTTGCAATCTGCACCGGCGTCAGCTGGTCGAAGGCAAACGCATCGGAAGGCCCCAAGCTTGCCCGGTCGATTTGCCCAAGCCAGCGGTCGTGGTTGCCGCGAACGGTCGGCAGCGCCAGCCGCTGCAGCTCGGCCATGGTTTCACGGGGCCATAGCGGCCCCGACACGCAGTCGCCAAGGTTGACGATGTCGGCGACGCCCAAGGCCTTGATGTCGGCCAGCACGGCCTCGAGTGCGGCGACGTTGCCGTGAATATCAGCAATGATGGCGAGTTTTTGCATGCGCGTTTGCTGCCGAGCCACGCCCCATTGACCCTCATCTTGGCTTTGCCCGGCGTGCCTCTTCGGCTTTGAGCTCTTTCTTGGATAGTTTGCCGATCATCGTCTTGGGAAGGGCATCGCGAAATTCGATCTCGGCGGGCATTTCAATCTTGGAGAGCCTGCTCTCGAGGTGCCGGCGAATGTCGTCGGCCGTGGCCACCGTTCCCGCCTTCAGCTTGATGAAGGCCTTGGGCGCTTCGCCGCGGTACTCGTCCTTGATGCCGATCACCGTCACTTCCTCGACGGCGCGATGCTGGTAGATCGCCTCCTCGATGCGGCGGGGGTAGACGTTGTAGCCCGAGCAGATGATGAGGTCCTTGATGCGGTCGACGATGAAAATAAAGCCCTCCTCGTCCATGACGCCGACATCGCCGGTGCGTAGGAAATCGCCGACGAACTGATTGGCCGTCTCCTCGGGTTTGCGCCAATAGCCCCGCATCACCTGGGGGCCTTTGACGCAGATTTCACCCTTTTCGCCGAGCCCGACCTCTTTGCTTGGGTCGGCAAGGTCGCGCAGGGAGACGATGGTGCCGGGCAATGGCTGGCCAATTGAGCCCTCCTTCACGGGCCCCTCGACGGGATTGCAGGTGACGCTCGGGGAGGCTTCGGTCAAGCCGTAGCCTTCCACGACCTTGCAACCCGTCAGTTGCTCGAACCTTTGCTTCAGCTCCACCGGCAAGGGTGCCCCGCCCGAGACGCAATATTTGAGCGAGGAGAGATCGAAGCTCTTCAGTCGCGGGTGGTTCAGGATGGCCGTGAACATGGTCGGTACCCCCGGCATGACCGTAGGCTTGCCCCTGTCGAGCAGCTTCATGGCATCCTCGAGCACGAAGCGCGGCATGATGATGAGCTCGGCGCCTTGCGACACGGCAAAGTTCATGACCGCGGTCATGGCGAACACATGAAAGAAGGGTAGCGCCGCCAGCGCGCGCTCCTGTCCGTGTTCGAGATTGACGGCCCAGGCGGCGCTCTGCTGGCAGTTAATCGAGATATTGGCGTGCGTCAGCATTGCCCCTTTGGGCGTGCCGGTGGTGCCGCCGGTATATTGCAGCACGGCGACATCATTGGCGGCATCGACGGGGACCGCGTGGGGGTCGGCCTCGTTGTCCATGACAGTGGCATCGAGGATCACCTTGGCGGCAACCGGCGATTTGTCCGGGCGCGCTAAGTCCTTGCCCTTAAACAGCTTGAACAGCACCGCTTTGGCGCCGGGGAGCAGGGCCGGAAAGCTTGCCACGATGGCGCGCGCGAGCGTGCCGGCTTCGAGCAGGGCTTGCACCTTATCGAATAGCAGCTTGAGATCGAGGGTGACGAGCAGCTCGGTCTCGCTGTCGCGCAGCTGAAAGGTCAGTTCCTCCAGCGTATAAAGGGGATTATAGTTAACGACGGTGCCGCCGGCTTTGAGAATGCCATAGTAGTAAATGAGGTAGGTGGGGCAGTTGGGCAGGAACAATCCCACCTTGCTGCCTTTGCGGACCCCCAACGCCTTGAGGCCCGCGGCCGCCTGTCCGACGCGCTGGCCGATCTCGCGGTAGGTGAGGGTTTTGCCCAGGAAATTTGTGCAGGGGCGCGCACCGTAGTCCTGAACGGTGCGATCGAGCAGGTCGTAGACGGCCCTGGGCTTAAAGGCCGCGTTCCAGTCGACGCCCTCAGGGTAGCGCTTGAGCCAGGGATGGGAGGGTGCTTCCCCCTCCGTCGTGCTGCCTAGCCGCGCGCCTGGCGACATTTTGCAGTTTCCCCTAGGCTTGAAGAGCGGTCCCACACCCATCATGTGTCGCAAGGCGCCCATGTGCATTAACCGCCTGCCTTGTCATTGAACACGCTTTTGCCGGCGATGGCCAGATTGGGGGTGGAACCGGCGCAGGAACCAAAGAGCAACCAAGGGAGCCTAACGGCGGGGCCATCTGCTGGACTTATCGGGGTTTTCCGTATATGTGACGCCTCGAATTGACCATCCGGGGGTGCCCGGATCGTGTTAAGGCCATCAGCTAACAAAGGTCCCGACTTGCCTGGCAGGGCACGGATTGGGAGAACGCAATGGACGACGTGGCAGGTAAGATTGTCGATATCCTCAAGAAGCATATGAAGGAGCCCAGGGATGACATTGGGCTCTCTACCGCGCTCACGGACCTGAAGATCGAGTCCCTCGATCTTGCCATGATCGTGTTCGACATCGAGGATACCTTCGGCATCGAAATCCCCTATAACGCCAACGAAGAAGCGTCGGATTTCAAGACCGTCGGGTCGGTCGTGGAGCGGGTTCGCGGTTTGATCGAGAGTTCCGGGGCGGCCCCGGCCAAGGCGTGAGTGGTCGGGCGCGCCCGCGCTTGCCCTCCAGAGCGCCCATTTTTTGGTCTGAACACAGGAAACCAGCGTAAATGGTCATGTCTGGCGCACCGCGCCGCGTCGTTGTCACCGGCATGGGCGTGGTGACGCCGATCGGCACGACGGTGGCGGAATTCTGGGCGGGCTGCCGCGCGAGCCGGGTTGGCGTCGGGCCGCTTGGCGGCTTTCCGATGGAAGACCTGAAAATCCTGATCGCCGCCCAGATCAAGGAGTTCGACCACAAGGCGAGGCTCGGCCACTTTAAACGTGACAAGATCATCCTGCACGTGGACCGCTACTCCTGGTTTGCGGCGGCGGCCGCCGACGAGGCCATCAAGCAGGCCGGCCTGGAAGTTCCCTTCGCTAACGGCTATCGCGTGGCCTGCATCATCGGCTCGGGTGCCGGTGGCCTGCAGACCATGGAGACGTCCTACCGCGACCTTTTCATCCTGAAGAAGAAGGCGACCCACCCGCTGACGCTGTTGCGCTTCATCGGCTCTTCTGCGGCCGCCCATGTCGGCATCGAGTACGGCATTAAGGGGCCGACTTTTGCCACCTGCAGCGCCTGCTCTACGGCCGCGCATGCCATCGGCATCGGCATGGACTACATCCGCCACGGCACGGCCGATGTCGCCGTCGTCGGCGCCTCCGAGGCGGTCATCAATTACGGTGTGATGCGCGCCTGGCAGGCCATGCACGTGCTGTCGCCCGAGGGCATCTTTCCCTTCGCCAAACGGCGCAACGGCACCGTCTTGGGCGAGGGGGCCGGCATCCTGGTGCTGGAATCGGATGAGTACGCCAAGCGCCGCGGCGCCAAACCGCTGGCCGAATTGATGGGCTTCGGCATGACCTCCGACAGCAAGGACATGGTCAATCCGGATATTGAGGGGCCGAGCGAGGCCATGCGACTGGCCCTGGCCGACGCCAAACTGGCACCCGGT
>DATMZT010000096.1:0-11742 GCA_035573335.1 Hyphomicrobiaceae bacterium
GCGGTCAGCGATCTGCTCGAGCGCCTGCAACGGGTGACCGATGCCCTGCGCGCCGACGCTGGTCAGCCGCATCTGACCGTTACCACCACCAGCGGCTTTGCCTCGCTGTGGCTGATCCCTCGCTTGCGCCGTTTCACGCAGCTCAATCCCGACGTCGATGTGCGCATTTCCGCCACCTACAAGACCGTCAATCTGGAGCGCAGTCTGGTGGACGTGGCGGTGCGCTACTGCCGCAGCGATGCGGCACCGGAGGGGGCGAAGCTGTTGTTCGGCGAGGAACTGTTTCCCGTTTGCAGTCCGCTGCTCCGCAGCGAAGGCGAGCGCCCCTTGCGCACACCGGAGGACCTGCGTCACCACGCTTTGCTGCGCATCGATGATGCCAACGGTTTCCTGGATTGGGGGACCTGGCTCGAGGCGCAAGGTTTGAGCGACTTCAAACCGGCCGCCTCGTTGCGGTTCGACAACTACGAGCAGATGATCGCCGCGGCGCTTGCGGCCCAGGGTGTGGCGATGGGCATCAGCAGTCTGGTCAGCCGGCTTTTGGAGTCCGGCCAGCTGATCCAGCCCTTCAGCAAGAGCGTGATCGGCACGCGCGCCTACTACGTCATTGCTTCGGCCGCCACCGGCCTGCGCCCACACGTGCAGGCCTTCGTTGACTGGCTGGTCGCCGAGGCGGCCGACGCCGCCCCCGCCAGGGCCGAACCGGTGCTCAAGTCCCCACCACCAGCGTTGCCGTCAGCCGCCGCAGCGCGGCGAGCGCGCTCAAGGCCGTGATCCGGCCGGTGCGCGGGTTCTCGAGGGAGGGGATGTTTTGAATGCTCATGGTGAGGTCGGACGAGTTGGACGTCACGACGATACTATGGGTATTGTGCGTCACCGTCGGATCCGCCCAGATCTCGATACGGGTGCGATCGGGGCCGATGCCGGCAAGCGACAAAGCGACGGCCACGTTGACGTTGGCGGGGAAGCCGGCGATGGCCTCGCGCGCGCTGCCCTCAAACACCAGCAGCGGCGCGGTAAGGCCCGCCAGCGAGATGTTGCGTTGGACGAGCAGTGGTGCCCCGGCGAGCCCGGCAGGGGGCTTGCGTGTGACCATCCGCACCGAGCTGATGGTGCCCTCCGCCGCCGCGCGCACGGCGTCGAGCCCCAACAGTGCACCGGTGGGGACCAAGATGCGTGCGCCCGTCTGTTCGGCGCGTGCAACCAGGCCCCAGTGGTCGAGCAGGGCGCCGACCGACAGGGGCATCAGGATGCGGCCGTTGGCGACCGCGGGCTCGGCGACCGCTGCAAAGTGTGCCGCCGGCAGGCATTCGACAATGACGTCGGCGACCTCGGCCAGGCCCGCGAGCGTGGTCATGGGCGGGGGTGCGCGGAAGGCCGCCGTAGCCTTGCGCGCCTTGTCGTGATCGCGGGCCGCCGCCGCGATCAGAAGCAGGCCGGGCAGTTCGCCGGCATCGACGCGGCGGGCCACGGCGAGACCGATGGCACCGAGGCCTGCAACCGCAAGCTTGAGAGGGGCGCGCGCGCTCGCCATGGCAGTCGTCCAATCCGCGGTCAGTTCCGCATTCGAGCCCGATCAACGCCGGTCCGCGCCACAAAACTGATGTTTCGAGACCGATCGATCTGCGACACTAGCCGCCGCCGGCGTCCCTGTCAGGAGAGCTCTTGTGCCAGCCAAGCTTCCCCAGTCGATTGCGGAGTGGAATGGCGCTGGCGCCGCCTATCTGCCGGGATTGCTCGGCATGTGCTTCGTGAAGGTCGAGCCGCAGGAGGTGATCGCCACCCTCGAGCCGCGCCAGGCGCTGGAGGCCTGGAACGGCTACCTGCATGCCGGCAGCGTAGTTGCGCTGGCCGACACCTGCTGCGGCTATGGCACCTTGCGCAGTTTGCCGGCCGGGGCGACCGGCTTTACCACCATCGAACTCAAGAGCAATTTCTTCGGCTCGGCGCGCCAGGGCGTGATCGTTTGCGTGGCAAGACCCCTGCATCAGGGTCGCACCACCCAGGTATGGGATGCGAGCGTCTCGCGCGAGGGCGCGGCCGGGCCGATCGCCCAGTTCCGCAACAGCCAGTTGATCCTGTGGCCCAAGACATGACCGCACGCCTCGGCAGCAGCGCTGGGCCCTCGCGCAGGCAACTCATCGGCCTCAGCGCCGGTGCCTGCTGTGCTGGCCTTTGTGGCCGACCCGCGCGCGGGCCGGCGCAGTCCTTACCGTCTGCTCCCCTCTTGCGGTCCGCACAGTCTTTGCAAGCGAGGCCAACCATGCTGACGCGCACCATTCCGCAAAGCCAAGAGCCGTTGCCGGTCGTGGGATTTGGCACCTGGCAGACCTTCGACATCGGCACCGATCGCAGCCAATTCGAGCAACGACGGGAGGTCCTGGCCGTTCTGTTCGAGGCCGGCGGCAAGGTGATCGATTCCTCGCCGATGTATGGCAGTGCCGAGGCGGTAGTGGGCCAGCTGTTGAGCGAGATGCAGGCGCACGAGCAGGCCTTTCTCGCCACCAAGGTGTGGACCAGCGGCGAGGCCGCCGGTCGGCGGCAAATGGAGGCCTCCTTCGCCAACCTGAAAACGCGCAGCATCGACCTGATGCAGATCCACAACCTGGTCGACTGGCGCACGCAGCTCAAGACGCTGCGGGCATGGAAGGAAGCAAAGCGGTTTCGCTATATCGGCGTCACCCACTACACGGTGGCCGAGCTCGATAGCCTCGCCGCCATCATCCGGCACGAGCGGCTCGACTTTGTCCAACTCGGCTACTCCCTCAACGTGCGCGCCGCCGAAGCCCGTCTTCTGCCCCTGGCGGCGGAGCGCGGCGTGGCGGTCATCGTCAATCAACCTTTTGACAGCGGGTCGCTGTTTGGCAAGGTGCGCGGCAAAGCCCTGCCGGCGTGGGCCTCGGAGTTCGATTGCGCCAGTTGGGGGGCGTTCTTTTTGAAGTTCATCCTGGGCCATCCGGCCGTGACCTGCGTCATTCCCGGCACGGCAAAGCCCGAGCATGCGCGCGACAACGTGGCCGCCGGCATGGGGCGTCTGCCGGACGCGGCCCAGCGCCAGCGCATGGGCGCCTATTGGGAGGCGGGCCTACCCTAGGCTTTGCTACCGGACGGCGCCAAAATCGGCGGCAGCAATTTTCGCGAGAAGATCGACTTTTATCGTGCTGTAGTAGAGGCTTAGGTTTTTGGCGGACGGCTGGCGCGTTGCTGAGGAAACCATTGCCACATGGGTGCCCAACCGGTCGGCACCTTGCCTCCTCAACAAAGATGCGCGAGGAGGTGCTGCGATGGCAAAAATAGCAAAAAAGTCGAAGGCCAAAGCCGGTCGCGGTTTCGCGCAGGCAGCGATGGCGGCGGCGCCCGAAGTGCGCTCGGTTTATATCGATGCGGCCGGCAAACGCTGGCGCTGGGTGGTGGACAACCGGATGCGGGACTATGGGGCGATCGACTACGGTCGGCGCATCATCCGCATCAATCGCGACATCCACAAACGCGAGCGCGAATCCCTGATCGACACGCTGTTCCATGAGGAGCTGCATCGGCTGTTTCCCTACCTGGGTGAACGCACGATCTGCGCCATGACCAGGCTGCTGTTGCCGACCCTCACCAAGCGCTATCGGGCCTGGCTCTACGCCCGCATCCGGCCGCGCTAGTCGGCACCAGCGGCGCCCAGGGACGCTGCCCGTGGGTGGCGGCCAGGCGCCAAGAAATTCGTCGTTGACTTGTTGGCGCGTTTGGGTTCGTTGCGGCCGAGGAACAACCTACCCCGCTAAGGAGCCGCCGATGCCCGATACGTCCAACACCGCACCGGGATTCTCGACGCTTTCCGTTCATGCCGGCGCCGCGCCCGATCCCTCTACGGGCGCGCGTGTGACGCCCATCTATCAGACAACCTCCTATGTTTTCAATGACGTCGACCATGCAGCGTCCTTGTTTGGCTTGGAAGCGTTCGGCAATATTTATACGCGTATCGGCGGGCCGACCCAGAGCGTGCTCGAGCAGCGCATCGCCGCCCTCGAAGACGGCAGCGCGGCGCTTGCCGTCGCCTCCGGGCACGCGGCGCAGGCCCTGGTGTTCCACACCTTGCTGGAGCCCGGCGACGAATTCGTGGCTGGCCGCCAGCTCTACGGCGGCTCGGTCAACCAGTTCAATCACGCCTTCAAGAAGTTCGACTGGCGTGTCGCCTGGGCCGACGCCACCGACCCGGCCAGCTTTGCCAAAGCCATCACGCCGAAGACGAAGGCGATCTTTTGTGAATCGATTGCCAATCCCGGCGGCATCATCGTCGACCTGCCGGCCATCGCCGCCATCGCGGCCAAGGCGGGGGTGCCGTTCATCGTCGACAATACCTTGGCGACACCTTATCTGTGCCGGCCCAAGGAGTTCGGTGCCGATATCATCGTGCACTCGCTCACCAAGTTCCTCGGCGGGCACGGCAACTCCATCGGCGGCGTGATCGTTGATTGCGGTAGCTTCGATTGGCTGGGTGCGCGCAAAAAATACCCAACCCTGGTCGATCCGAACCCGAGCTACAACGGCCTGCGGCTGGCCGAGACCTTCGGCAACTTCGCGTTCGCCATCGCCTGCCGCGTCATGGGCCTGCGCGACTTGGGCCCGGCAATTTCACCCTTCAATGCCTTCCTGATCCTAACCGGCATCGAAACCCTGCCGCTCAGGATGGCCAAGCATTGCGAAAACGCCATCGCCGTCGCCGAATACCTCGAACGCCACAAGCACATCGAATGGGTGAATTACGCAGGCCTGCCCAACAACCCCTACCATGCGCTCGCCAGCAAGATTTGCCCCAAGGGGGCGGGCAGCGTCTTCACCTTCGGCGTCAAGGGAGGCTACGACGCGGGGGTAAAGCTCGTTTCCAACGTCAAGCTGTTGTCCCATCTTGCCAACATCGGCGACGTGCGCAGCCTGATCATCCATCCGGCCTCCACCACGCATCGCCAGCTCACCGACGATCAGCGCAAGGCCGCCGGCGCCGGACCCGACGTGGTGCGCGTCTCGATCGGCATCGAGGACGCAGCAGACATCATCGCCGATCTCGAGCAGGCGCTGGCCGCTTGAGGGCCGAGACGGTTGCTCGGCTCAAGGGCGCGGGGTGTTGCCGGCCAGCACGTCGGCGAACGGCTCGCGGTCGATATTGCCGCCGCTGAGGATCAGGCCGATGCGCTTGCCCTGCATGCTGGTGCGTTCCTTGAGGAGGGCGGCCAGCGGGGCGGCGCCGGCGCCCTCGGCAAGATTGTGGGTATCGGTGTAATAGGCGCGGATCGCGTCGGCGATCTCGTCCTCGGTGACGCGGACCAGGCGTGCCGCACCGCGACGAATGATGTCGACTGGCTCCGCGACGGGCACGCGGCAGGCCATGCCATCGGCGAAGGTGGCCGCCGCATTGGTATTGACCAGCCGCCCCTGGTCGAACGAGAGGGCAACGGCCGGCGCGCTGTCCGCCACTACGCCGATGATGTCCGTCCGCAAGCCCAACAGGTCGCGGACCGAGATCAGACCACAGATCCCCGAGCCCATGCCGATCGGCGCGTAGACGGCATCGAGATCTTTGACCGCCGCAAACAGCTCGAGCGCGTAGGTGGCGACCCCCTTGACCAGATCGGCGTGGAACGACGGCACGTAGTGATAACCGTGCCGGTCGGCGAACTCGGCCGCGTGCGGCCGGCAGGCATCGAAATCCGAGCCGATCACGATCAGCTCGGCGCCGAGGGCCTGCATGGCCGCATTCTTTTCGCGCGAGTTGCCGTGCGGCACGAAAATGGTGCACGGCAGGCCCGCGCGCGCCGCCGCCAAGGCGATGGATTGGCCATGGTTGCCGCGCGTGGCGGTCACCACGCCGCTGAACTGGCGACCGCTGCGCTTGAGTGCGTCCAGATAGATCACCCCGCCCCTGATCTTGAAGGCACCGATGGGCGTGTGGTTTTCGTGCTTGACCCACACCTGCGCGCCGGTGCGCCGCGCCAACAGCGGCCAGGCGTGCTGCGGCGTCGCCGGCACCACGCTGCGCACGAGCGGCAGGGCCGCTTCGAGCTCGGCCAAGGTGAAAAGGGGCATGGGAACTGCTCTGCTCCTCAAAAATAGGCCGTGCGGCCTTGCGCGTTCGAACCCGGCTTTCGCCTGAGGGCCCTCGGGCGCCAGCGGTCGGCCTCAGGCGCGGGGAAGGTCGACCAGGTTCTCGACCGGCTCGCCGCGCCAGAAGCGCTCGAGGTTGGCGAACACGAAGGCCATCTTAGCGATGAAAGCATCGCGCGTACCGGCCGAAATGTGTGGGGTCAGGACGACGTTGCGGAAGCGATAGAGAGGATGATTGGCGGGCGGCGGCTCGGGGTCGAACACGTCGAGCGCGGCACCGGCAAGCTGCCCCTGCGCCAAGGCCGCCACCAGCGCGTCCTCGTCGAGGACGCCGCCGCGGCAGGTATTGATGAGGTAGGCCCCCGGGCGCAGGCGCTGCAGCGTGTCAGAGTTGATGATTTTGCGGGTCGCGGGGGTTACCGGCACGTGCAGCGTCAGGATCTCCGCGCGCGCCAACAGCTCTTCCAAGCTCACCGGCTCGACCCCGAGCTCGGCCTCCAGCGCCGGCGGCATGGCGAGGATGTCGCGGTAGATGACCGTGACGTCGAAGGGCTTGAGGCGCCGCGCCACCGCCTTGCCGATGCGGCCGAGGCCCAAAATGCCGATGCAGCGGCCGGCCAGATCGCGCGTGACGGGCCGGATGGCGTTGACGTGGAAGCGGCCCTGGCGCAACTCGCTGTCGGCATAGGGCAGCATCCGCAGCACCGCCAGTATGAACATGATGGTCTGCTCGGCAACGCTTTCGGCCGTGCCTCCCGGCGTGAGCGCCAGGGGGATATGGCGCTTTGCCAGGGCCTGCCAGGCCACGGTGTCGTGGTAGCCGACGCCCTGGTGCTGGACAAAGGCGAGCCGGGGGGCGGCGGCCACCAGCTCCTCGCTGAGCCGTGTGGCGGCCACGATCACCGCGTCGGCCTCGGCCAGCTTGCGCATGCGCTCGCCGTCATCGTCGCGCTCGAGCGTCATCAGCTCGACGTCTTCGCCCGCGGCGGCCCGGATCATGGCGTAGAGGGCCGCATCGCCATGGCTGTTGTAGAATACACGCTTGCGATTGCGCATCGCTCTTTTTTACCTCGCTCCATTGCCGTAGGCCGGCTCGCCGATCTCGGCTAGTCTGTTAGGGCATCGCCATCGCCCAGCGCTGGCGAGGCAATCTACAGGCTCGGCCAGGGGAGACAACTTATGCCAGACGTGTTGGGCTGGCGGCGAAAGTTCGGCGTCTTGGCTCCGTCGACGAACACCGTGGTTGAGCCCGACTTCGATGACCTGCGCCCAGCCGGCGTCACCAACCACTTGAGCCGCATCTTCACGCCAAACGTCAAGGGGCTCAGTAACGAGACCTTCCGAGCCGGCATAGCCACCATCTCCAGCAGCGTGATGGATGCCATCAAGAGCGTGATGACCTGCGAGCCCGACTGCTTGGTGATGGGCATGTCCGGCATCACCTTTTTGGGCGGCGTCAAGGGCGCCGATGCCTTCGTGCGCCAGGTCGAGGAGGTGGCAGGGGTCTCAATTTCGATCGGCAGTCACGCCGCCGCCGCGGCGCTCAGGGCCTACGGCGGGGTTTCGCGCCTCGCGATCCTGTCGCCCTACTGGCCGGTGATGAACGAGGAGGTCAAGCGCTACTTCACGGAGGCGGGCTTCCAGGTGGTGCGCGATCACGCCATGCAAGTGACGTCTTGGGTGGGCATTGCCGCGGTGTCCCCGGCCCAATGCCGCGACGCCCTTGCGCGTCTGGATGGCGACGATGTCGATGCCATCATCCAGGTCGGCACCAACCTTTCGATGCTGCGCGTGGCGGCCGCAGCCGAGCTGTGGCTGGGCAAGCCCGTCGTTGCCATCAATGCGGCTACCTATTGGCACGCCCTGCGCAGCAATGATATTCGCGAGCCGATCGCCGGGTTTGGCCGGCTGTTGCAGGAGTTTTAGCCGCGTCCGCCGGCAAGGGGTTTTGCGAGCCGGACGGCGATTTTGAGACCAGCAGGGCGGAACGACGTCGGAACATGCCAGACAAGAAAGCCCCCGGGGCCAAGCCGGGTCCAGTATTTGATGCGGTGATCGTGGGGGCGGGCTTCGCCGGCATGTACATGCTGCACCGCCTACGGCGCCTGGGATTTAGCGCGCGCGTATTCGAGGCGGGTGGCGATGTCGGCGGCACCTGGTACTGGAACCGATATCCGGGAGCGCGCTGCGATGTGGAGAGCGTGCAATATTCTTATCAATTCGACGCTGCCCTCGAGCAGGAGTGGGAGTGGAGCGAGCGCTACGCGGGCCAGCCGGAACTCTTGCGCTATGCCAGGCACGTGGCCGATCGCTTTGATCTTAACCGCGACATTCAGTTCAATACCAGGGTGATCTCGGCGCAGTTCGATGCCGCGCAAGGGCATTGGCTGATCGAAACCAGCGATCGCGCCCGCACCAGCGCCGCCTTCTGCATCATGGCGACGGGCTGTTTATCCTCGCCCAATCTGCCATCGTTTGAGGGCCTCGACGGCTTCGCGGGTGATCGCTACCACACCGGCCATTGGCCGCACCAGGAGGTGGACTTCAGCGGCAAGCGCGTCGCCATCATCGGCACCGGCTCATCGGCCGTGCAATCGATCCCGATCATCGCGCGCCAGGCCAAGCAGCTTTACATCTTTCAACGTACGCCGAACTATGCCGTGCCGGCGCACAATCACCCACTCGATGCGGACGATCTCAAGCAGGTGAAAGCCGACTATCCGGCCATGCGCAAGCGGGCCAAGCAGACCATGACCGGCATCGACTTCGACTATAGCGACAAAAAGGCGCTTGAGACCGCGGCCGCCGATCGCCAGCGCGAGTACGAGCGGCGCTGGCGCCACGGCGGGCTGTGGTTCCTGGGTGCCTACCAGGATCTGATGGTCGATCAGGCGGCCAACGACACGGCGGCCGAGTTCGTACGCGGCAAAATTCGCGAACGGGTGAACAGCCAAGCGGTCGCCGAGCTGCTGGCACCGAACAATGCCATCGGTTGCAAGCGGCTGTGCGTCGACATCGGTTACTACGAGACGTTCAATCGCGAAAACGTCACCTTGGTCGATGTCAGCACCGAGCCGATCGAGCAAATCACCGCGCGCGGCCTGCGCGCCAGGGGGGTCGACTACGAGGTCGATGCCATCGTGTTTGCCACCGGCTTCGATGCCATGACCGGGAGCCTGCTGCGGATCGATATCCGCGGCCGCAACGGCCTAACGCTCCAGACAAAATGGCAGGAGGGGCCGCGCAGCTATCTGGGCGTTGCCATCGCCCAGTTCCCCAATCTTTTCATGATCACGGGACCGGGGAGTCCGTCGGTGCTCACCAATATGCTGCCGACCATCGAGCAACACGTGGAATGGATCGCCGAGGCGCTGGCGTTCATGCGCGCGCGCGGCCTTGCCATGATCGAGCCCAGCGGGAAAGCGGAGGACGATTGGGTTGGGCACGTTGCCGAGCTCGCCGGCCGCACGCTGCGCTATAGCTGCGGTTCTTGGTATCTCGGGGTCAACATTGCGGGCAAGCCGCGGGTGTTCATGCCCTATATCGGCGGCTTTCCCAAGTACGTCGAGCGCTGCAACGAGATCGCCGCCAACGGCTACCAGGGCTTCGTCCTGAGATAGCCGGGCGGGGAGCGGTCAGCGGAACGCGGCCACGCGCGCCGCCTGCTCGGAAATCACCCTGGCGTTGTCGAGGTCGGGCGTGCCTGCCGGCTCGCCTTTGATCAGCACCGTGGGGCTCGACCACACGGGCAGCCGCGGACAGCCACCGCAACTCGCCTTGTAGCTCATAATGTCGCGCCACTTGGTGCCATTGACGAAGCCGTGGCCGTAGGCAAATGGCGTCATGTTCTTGTCGATCGAGGTGTCGTGGCGTGCGCCAATGAGATGCCCGACCTCGTGCGCCAGGGAGTAGGACGAGGCGGCACACTCGTGATGTACGACCGCGAAGGCGTCGCTGGCATCGGCAAACACGCGCGTGGCCAAGCCGCAGCCGCTGGCATCGTCCACGATCAGCACCACGACGTCGGCATGGTATTTGTCGCGCAGGCCGTGCACCTCCTCCATGTAGCCGTCACCCTTGTCGACCATGCGATAGAGGTGATCGAAGTGTTCGCCGTCCTTATCCTCTTCGTAATCTGTCTGGTAAGCGTGCACGAGCCGCAGCTTGATATTGCCGAGATTGCTCATGCGGAACGACTCGTTGCCCTCTTCGATGGCGAGGTCGACCAGTTCACGTTTGACGTCCGAATAGTTGCGCGCCGTCTTTTTCGTGTAGGCAACGAGCACGTCGATGACGATCTCGCGGCCGTGCGGCGGGGTCCGGGTCCTGGCCGGCAGGGCCTTGCCGAGATTGGCCGCGGCCATTTTGGGCTGCTGGCGTTTGGCCTGCAGCGCCACCGGGGGCCGGCGTAGACCGGCCGTTACCGGCCGCAGCATGCTCGCATCCCCTTGCTGGATCAGCGGATCATCGCGCAGGTTGGGGTCGTTGTTGCGCATGCGCGCCGGCATCGGGGCATGTTCGTCGGGCATCCGATCCTCGCCCATCTCGACGACGGCGTGCATCTCTCCGCCGACGTGGCGGATCGAGTAGATGCGCCCCTCGTGTTGGACGTTGCCGGCCATTTTTCCGCCGGGCCACCACATGATGGTCGCCGGCGCGTCGGTGCCGTCGACCGTGCCGCGCCAAATGCACATGCTGGGCTTGATGTCGACGCTGGAGCGCGTGATCGTCAGCACCTTATCGTTGCTGAGCTTGACGATAATTTTTGCCGCATCGTGGGCGGTCGCTGGCGTATTGGCATCCTTGGTGAGGGCGTATTCGACGGTTGGTGCGCGGGGCGTCATCATCATGCCAACCCCCATGCTGGCGCGCGAGGTCTTGGCGAGGTCCACCATGGACTTCTGCTTGTCGTCCATTTTCATGTCGGCGGGGGCGGAATGGAACACATGGTTCCAGTCGCTGCCGAGCTGGTCCACCCCGACGCCATGCTGGGCGGCCGCCCGTTTCACGGCCTCTACGTTGCGCTTGGGTACCGCCCACATCTCCGTTTTGGTCAGCGTCAAGACCTGGCCTTTGGCCTTGCCGGCCTGGCGTTTGATGGCGTTGTAAAGCGCCGAACCTTGCGGCGGCAGCTTCGACATGATGAGGGGCACGCGCTCCTGGTCGTCCTGGGCCAGCGCCGGGGCGGCAGCGTGGCAGATGAGATAGCCGGCCAGTGCCGCGGCACCGGCAACGCGCAGGCTGATCATGACCGCAACCTCCCTTAAGCGATGGCTCCGTTGGTTTGAGCTGGCTGCAAAGGGCTCATCGCGATTTATCTTCCGCCGTGCGATCGACCGCCATCAGTTTGCCCAGAAAGGCGAAGGCTCCCGTCGGCGTGCCCGTCGTCGATCCGCCGTCGGGCTCCTGGCTCACGGCCAGCGTGGCATTGAGGAGGGTTGCGGGGGCAATCGGCGGCGGACAGGATGCCGTCAAGGGTTCCGGGCCGCTCAGGACGCCAAGGGATTCAGGGGCCGGCACGCCTTGGCGCATGATCCAGAGCTGGTAGTTGCGCCCGGGCCGCGGCTGGGCCGTCACGGGGCGCGCCGTAATGGTGCAGGCGTTGAGGTCGACGCTGACGACGAAGGCGGGGTGCATGATCTCGTCCGCCGTCGA
>DATMZT010000097.1:0-8242 GCA_035573335.1 Hyphomicrobiaceae bacterium
TGCCGCCCGTAACCCTTGACTTCGGTTACGGTCATGCCTTGTAGCCCGAGATCGGTCAGCGCCGAGCGGACTTCCTCGAGCTTGAACGGCTTGATGATGGCCGTTACGAGCTTCATTTGGTTCCCCTTGTGCTCCGGCCGCCTTGCCCGATATCTGAGCATGCGGCATCACACGCCGCTCGCTCGGCGGCGCAAGGGTTAATAGTCAAGAGCCGTGCCAACTGCCCCGATCCAAACTAACCCTCTGAGTACACTCAAGAAAACAGGAGTTTTGGCGACGCGGCGGCGCCCGTGGTCGTGCCTATAAGTTGGGCAACGGTGCCTGTTTGCCTATCAACGAGGCACGAAGGCTGACTGCCGCGAGCGCATCAGGCCTTCCTGGGCGACGGAGGCAACAAGCACGCCATCGCGCCTAAAAAGGCTGCCGCGGCAGAACCCCCGCGCGCCGTGGCTCGAAGGGCTGTCTTGGACGTAGAGCAGCCAGTCGTCTGCGCGAAACGGCCGGTGAAACCACAGGGCATGGTCCAGGCTCGCAAGCTGGATGTCCTTGTCGAACATCAGTTTGCCGTGGGCGATAAGCGCCGTGTCGAGCAACGAGAAGTCCGAGGCGTAGGCCAATACGCACTGGTGCAGCGGAAAGGCATCGGGCAGCCGGCCGCTGGCGCGCAACCACACCATTTGCTCCGCCGGCCGCTTCTCGCGCGAGAAATAGCGCGACACATCCAAGGGACGCAGCTCGATGGGGCGTTCCTGTTCCCAGTATTTGCGCATGACCTCCGGCAACTCGGCCAGTATGCGCGCCTTCAAGTCCTGTTCGCTCGGCAGGTCCTCGGGCGGCGGCACTTTCGGCATGGTGCTGTAGTGCTCCAGGCCTTGCTCTTGTTTATGAAACGACACGCTCATGACAAACATGGCCCGGCCGTGTTGGGTGGCGGTCACGCGCCGGGTGGTGAAGCTGGCCCCGTCACGCACGCGCTCGACGCTATAGATGATGGGGCGGTTGAGGTCGCCGGGAAGCAAAAAGTAGGCATGTAACGAATGCGCCACCCGCTCCCGGGGGACGGTGCGCACGGCCGCCACCAGACCCTGACCCAACGTCTGGCCGCCGAACACGCGCTGCCAGGACTGCTGGGGGCTGCGGCCGCGAAACAGGTTGTCCTCGAGCGCTTCGAGGTCGAGGATGCTGAGCAGCCTGTCGACGGCGCTTGCCGCTGGCGGGTTCTCGGCCGACATGCCCATGCCGCACCCTACTGAGCTAGATGTGTCAAGCTGCCGCCACAGGAGGCCCCGCGCGCGCCCCTGTCAAGCGCCGGGACCAGGAACCGATGCGTTCGGATGCCGTCTTTGATGTGGCGATCGGCGGCGGGGGCACCGTCGGCTTGGCGCTCGCGTGCGCGCTCGCCGACGCGCTGGGAGCGGGGGCGCGCATCGCCCTTGTTGATCGCGGCGCCTTGAGCGCGGCGGGCGGCCGCGATATTCGCGCTTCGGCCCTGTCGGCCGGGTCCAAGCGGCTGCTCGCCACCCTTGGCGTCTGGCCTGCGATCGCGGAAGCCGCCCAGCCTGTCACTGCCATCGACATTACCGATTCGCGCCTGTCGGACGCCATCCGCCCCATTCTCCTGTCCTACGACAACACGCTGGCAGCCGCGGAGCCCGCCAGTTACATCGTCGAGAACGAGCGGCTGCGGCAGGCCCTGGTCGCGGCCGCGGCGGCGCGTCCGGCCATCGCCCTGATGGGCTGTTCGCCGATTGACGGCTTCGTCGCCGACGCCGGCGGCGTCAGCATCCGCCTCGCCAACGCAACCCTGCGCGCGCCCCTCCTGGTCGGCGCCGACGGTCGCGCCTCGCGCCTGCGCGACGACGCCGGCATCAAGATCCTGCGCTGGAGCTATCCGCAAACGGGCATCGTCACCACCGTCGACCATAGCAAGCCGCACCATGGCCGCGCGCTCCAGCACTTTCTGCCATCCGGGCCCTTTGCCATCCTGCCCTTGACCCACAATCGCTCCTGCATCACCTGGACCGAGGCAACTGCGGGCGCGCAGGAGCTGCTGGCGCTCGAGGCGGAGGGTTTCCGCGCCGAGCTCGCCAGACGCTTCGACTACCGGCTGGGGGAGATTGTTGCGGTAGGCGCGCGCGCCGCCTGGCCGCTCGACATGCATCTCGCCCGCGCCCTTGTTGGCGAGCGCTTTGCGCTTATCGGCGATGCGGCCCGGGTCGTCCATCCGATCGCCGGGCAGGGTCTCAATCTTGGCCTGCGCGACGTCGCGGCCCTGACCGAGGTCATCGCCGATGCCGCCCGGCTCGGCCTCGACACCGGCGCTCAGCTCGTCCTGGAGCGCTATGAGCGCTGGCGCCGGCTCGATTCGGCGCTGTCGGCGGCCACTTACGACGCCCTCAATGGGCTCTTTTCCAACGACTGGACCCTGCTGCGCACAGCGCGCGATTTCGGCCTCGCCGTCCTCGATCAGCTTCCGGTCCTCAAACAGTTCCTCGTGGCCGAAGCCGCCGGCGTGACGGGCGAGGTGCCAAAGCTGTTGCGCGGCGAGCGACCCTAAAGGTGTGGCCACGTCGGGCAAGGTTTAGCCCGGGGGAGTAGGTGCCACCTCGACTTGTGTTCGCGGCGCCGTCGGGTCAAAGATGGCCGCGGAACGGCAGCGCCGTTGGGGTTGAGGCCGACCGTGGCACGCGGCGGAGACAGGCATGGCCAGCATCGGGGCACGGGAGCGGCTGATCGTTGCGCTCGATACGGGAAACGTCGAGGAGGCGCGTGGGCTGGTTCGGCGCCTGGGCGATGCCATCAGCTTTTATAAGATCGGGCTCGAGCTGGTCATGAGCGGCGGGCTCGACTTTGCCCGCGCGCTCACCGGCGAGGGCAAACAGGTCTTTCTCGATATGAAGTTGCTCGATATCGAGAACACGGTGGAGCGGGCAACGCGCAACGCGGCCGCCACCGGGGCGACCTTCCTGACCGTGCACGGCCACGATCTCAAGACCCTGCGCGCGGCCGTGGCCGGCAAGAGTGCCACCCGTCTCAGGATCCTGGCCGTGACCGTATTGACCAATCTGACGGCGGCCGATCTCGGCGAACAGGGCTTGAGCGAATCGCCCGAGGCCCTGGTCACCCGCCGCGCCCGTCTCGCCCACGCCGCCGGTTGCGACGGGATCGTCGCCGCCGGCGCCGAGGCGCCGATGGTGCGCGCCGCGGTTGGCCCGGCGATCACCATCATCACCCCCGGCATTCGCCTCGCCGGCGACGCCGCCGGGGATCAGGCACGCATCACCTCTCCCGGCGCCGCCATTCTGGCGGGCGCTGACTACCTCGTCGTGGGACGGCCGATCACCGGCCAGCCCGACCCGCGGCAGGCCGTCGAGCGCTACGTGCGCGACATCGAGGACGCGCTCGGCCGGCGCGCATTGGGGCCCCCCAGCTGAGGCCCCTGCCCGTTTGGCTTGAGGGCCGGGGCTCAAGCGGATGGCCGGCTTGCCGTCGTCGGGGCCGCCGTGGGAAGAAGCCGTGGAAAGAAAATGAAACCTGCGGCTTTAAAGCGAGCCACACCCCGTGTCGATCCCAAGCCCAGCTGCCTCGCCCCCACCCTGGTGCGCCACCGTGCTCACCCTCTTCCCCGAGCTGTTTCCCGGGCCGCTCGCCGCCTCGCTGTGCGGGGAAGCGTTGCGCAAGGCGCTCTGGCGCTTGGAGACCGTCGACCTGCGTCGCTTCGGGTTGGGCCGGCATCGAAACGTCGATGATGCTCCGGCCGGTGGCGGAGCCGGCATGGTCCTGCGCGCCGATGTGGTGGGCGCCGCCATCGATCAGGCGCGCGGCCACAGCCCCGAGGCCGAGGCGATCTATCTTTCGCCGCGTGGGGAACGCTTCACCCAGGCCACGGCCCAGCGCCTATCCCAGGGGCCGGGCGTGCTGTTGCTTGCTGGGCGCTTCGAGGGACTCGACCAGCGCGTCATCGACGCGCGCGGCTTGCGCGAGATCTCGATCGGTGACTACGTCCTTGCTGGCGGCGAACTTCCCGCCATGGTGCTGATAGACACCGTCGTGCGGCTGTTGCCCGGGGTCGTCGGCCAACCTCTCTCGCTCGCCGAAGAGAGCTTCGCGGCGGGCCTGCTCGAATATCCTCAGTTCACGCGGCCGCGCGAATGGGAAGGCCGAAGCATCCCCGCAGTCTTGCTCAGCGGCGACCACGCCCGCATATCCCGCTGGCGCCGCAGCGAGGCCGAGCGCATCACCCAGGAGCGCCGGCCCGATCTTTGGCACCGGCGGCCTCCCGCAGGCAGCGAGGACCGCTGAACCATGGCAAGCGACCAGGCGCATGCCGCGGCGCCGTCAAGCGCGGCGGCGCGCGAGCGACGCACGTTGGCCGCGGCGGCAACCGCCCACATCCTTCATGACGGCTATACCGACCTGCTCTACGTCCTGTTGCCGGTTTGGCAGGCCGAGTTTGGCCTCGGCTTCGCCGAGGTCGGCCTTTTGCGCGCCAGCTATACCGGCGTCATGGCGGCGCTGCAGATTCCCGCCTCGATGCTGGCCGAGCGCTGCGGCCCCGTCGTGGTGTTGGTCGGCGGCACGATCCTGTCGGCGGCGTGTTTTCTCTTCGCCGGCGCTAGCCTGGGCCTAGCCAGTTTGCTGGCGGCGCTCGCCGTCGGCGGCCTCGGCGCCAGCGTGCAGCACCCGATCGCCTCGAGCCTGGTGTCTGCCGTCTTTCACGGCGCGCGCTCGCGCACCGCGCTCGGCGTCTACAATTTCACCGGCGACCTCGGCAAGATGCTAATGCCGGTCCTGGCCGCGCTGCTCTTGAGCGCCATGCCCTGGCGCCAGGCGCTGTGGGTGCTCGGCGGCCTTGGCCTTGCCTGCGCCGCCCTGGTGCTGGCGTTGGCGCCGGCCGGGGCCAACGCTGCGTTGCGCCCCGACGAGGCTGCCGCCAACCGGGCGGGTACGCCGCAACCTGCAAGCGCAGCGCCGCCGCGGTACGGTTTCCTGTTGCTCCTCGCCGTCGCCATGATCGACAGCGCGGGTCGCAGCGGCTTTCTAACCTTTCTGCCGTTCCTGCTCAAAGCCAAGGAGGCCTCGATCGCCAGCATCGGCGGTGCGCTGTCGTTGCTGTTCGTCGGCGGGGCGGCGGGTAAGCTGGTCTGCGGCTACCTCGGGGCTCGCATCGGGCTTCTCAACACCGTGTTCTTGACCGAGGGACTGACCGCCATCGGCATCATCGCCCTGCTGCCCTTGCCTCTGGCGGGCACCCTCGTCGTGATGCCGCTCCTCGGCATCGGCCTCAATGGCACCTCCTCGGCGCTCTACGGCACGGTGCCCGAGCTGGTGGCCCCGGCGCGGCGCGCGCGCGCCTTCGGCATTTTCTACACGGGGGCCATTGCCGCTTCGGCCGCCACGCCCCCGTTGATCGGGCTGATCGGCGATGGCTTCGGCATCACCACGGCGATGATGATCCTTGCCGTCACGGTCCTTGCCACCGTGCCGCTGTCGGCCCTGCTGATGCCCATGTTGCCGGCGCCAGCGCGGGGTTGACGGGCGCGCAAAACTGGCGTTGGGCACCGCCGCGGCCATTGACAGCCATCCTCCCGCACCCCATAAGAACCGCCATGATGACGATTGCGAAGATGGCCCTCCGACGCCGCCGGTTCGACCCGCGGCTGCGATGACGCTCGTTGCCACGGGCGTCCACTTCGCCAGCCGCGTGTCAAGCGCGGCTTTTTTGTTGTCTAGTCTCCATCGAGATTGCCACCATGCCGACCAAGACAGCCTCCAAGCCCAAGGCAAACCTTGCGAGGGGCCAAATAATGGGCAGGAAACCCAGAATTTTCATCGATGGCGAGGCCGGCACCACCGGCCTTGAGATCCGCCGCCTGGTCGAGGGCGCCGCGGGCCTCGAGGTGAAAAGCGTGGCGCCGGCCGAGCGCAAGGACCCCCGGGCACGGCTCGCCGTCATGCGCGAGGTCGATCTGGTGGTGCTCTGCCTTCCCGATACTGCTGCCAAGGAGGCCGTCGCGCTTATCGAGTCGCTGGGCGAGGCGGCCCCCAAAATCGTCGATGGCAGCACGGCCCACCGCGTCGCTGACGGTTGGGTGTATGGTTTTCCCGAGCTCGACAAGGGCCAGACCACGACCGTGCGCCAAGCGCGGCGCGTCACCAATCCGGGCTGTTATCCGACAGGCGCCATCGCCCTCATTCGTCCGCTGGTCGAGGCGGACTTGATCCCGGCCGACTACCCTTTGAGCGTGAACGCGGTCAGCGGCTATAGCGGCGGCGGCCGTTCCATGATTGAGGCCTACGAAGCCGGCAATGCCCCCGCCTTCGAGCTCTACGGCCTCGGCCTCGAGCACAAGCACGTTCCCGAATTGCAGAAATACGCCAAGCTGACGCGGCGGCCGCTGTTTGTGCCCTCGGTCGGCACCTTTCGGCAGGGCATGCTGGTGAGCGTGCCGCTCCATCTCGACACGCTGCCGGGCAGCCCCACTGCCAGCGACCTCGAGGCGGTTTTGACCCAGTACTATGCCGGTGCCAAGGGCGTCACGGTTGTCGCCGCCGGCGAGCCGGCGAGCCAAGGTGGCCGGCTCGAGCCCGAAGGGCTCAATGGCACCAATGCGCTCGAGCTCAGGGTCTTTGCCAACGCCAAGCACGGCCAGGCGGTGTTGGTGGCGCGGCTCGACAACCTCGGCAAGGGAGCGGCGGGACAGGCGTTGCAAAACATCGGCTTGATGCTCGGCGTGCCGGTATAGGCTGGGCGCGGCCGTCGCCGACCCGTGCCCATGCGCGTCGCTAGGGGATGCCATGCGCCGTTACGATTTTAGTGCCCACCGCCTCTTCGTTGACGGCGAGTTGGCGCCGGGCACGACCGTCGCCTGTCGGGCCGATCAGGCCAACTATTTACGCAATGTGCTGCGGCTTGGCCCCGGCGATCAGATCCTCATCTTCAACGGGCGCGACGGCGAGTGGCGCGCGCGCATCGCGGAAGCGCGCAAGTCGGCAACGACGCTCAATGCCGAGATCCAAGTGCGAGCGCAGCAGCCCGCCCCAGATATCGACTACTTGTTCGCCCCCCTGAAACGGGCACGGCTCGACTACATGGTGCAAAAGGCCACCGAGATGGGCGTCGCCCGGTTGCGTCCGATTTTCACCCGCCGCACCACGCCGGACCGGATCAATGGCGCACGTATGCGCGCCAATGCGATCGAGGCCGCTGAGCAGTGCGGCATCTTGCGGGTACCCGACGTGCTCGAGGCCGAAAGGCTCAGCTCGGCGCTCGCGTGCTGGGACCAGCGGCGGCGGCTCATTTTCTGTGACGAGGACAGCGACCACCCCGATCCGCTGGCCGCGCTTGGCGCGCTGGACCCCGGTCCCTTGGCGTTGCTGATCGGACCCGAAGGCGGCTTCGATGATGCCGAGCGTGAGCTCATCACATCCCAAGCATTCGCCGTGCGCATCTCTTTGGGCCCGCGCATTCTGCGCGCGGATACGGCCGCGGTTGCCGCCCTCGCCCTCGTGAATGCCACGCTTGGCGATTGGCGCTGAGGGCGCAAGCGCCAAAGGCTTGTGCACCGCCGGTCTTTTCCATAACAAGGGGCGGGCCGAGCCCGACAAGACCTTAAGGAACAGCCGCCGGATGTCCACCCGCGAGGACAGTGCGCCCAGCCCGTCTGTTGGTTCGCGCGACGATTTGGTCGCCTGGATCGCTGCCGGGTCCAAGCCCAAGGAGCGCTGGCGCATCGGCACCGAGCACGAGAAGTTTTTGTTCCACACCGATACGCTGGGTCCAGTTCCCTATGCCGGCCCGCGCGGGGTGCGCAGCTTGATGGAAGGGCTGATGGCCCGCTTCGGCTGGATCCCCATTATGGAAGGGGACAACATCATCGCGTTGAAGCGGCCGAGCGGGGAAGCCAACGCCGGCACGGTCTCGCTCGAACCTGGCGGGCAATTCGAGCTCTCCGGTGCTCCGCTTTGGACCGTGCACGAGCTGGGCGCGGAGACGCAACTGCACCTCGATCAGGTGCGCGCCGTGGGCGATGAGCTTGGCATCGGTTTTCTTGGCGTTGGCTTCTCCCCCAATTGGCGGTTCGAGGAGACGCCGCGCATGCCCAAGCAGCGCTACGGCGTCATGACTCGCTATATGCCGCTCGTCGGCTCGCGCGGTCTCGACATGATGTACCGCACCGCCACCATCCAGGTGAATTTGGACTTCGCCGACGAGGCCGACATGGTCAAGAAGCTGCGCGTA
>DATMZT010000098.1:0-17898 GCA_035573335.1 Hyphomicrobiaceae bacterium
GGGCGGCGAACGCATCTTTCAGCGCCTCGGCCAGGAGTACGCCAGCAACATCCATGCCGTCGACGTCGTCAATAGCTCCGACGCTGCGCACTTTATCGTCTGGAAGCGCGACGGCATCCTCGCCGCGTACGTGCCGCAAGAGGTCGCCAGCCACTATCCAGCCGAGCAGAGGGATCCCGACGGCCTATTCGCCAGCTGGCGTGTCTGGCTGTGCGTCATTGGCTACAACACCAAGCTGGTGAAGGTGGATGAGGCGCCCAAGAGCTTCGCCGACCTACTCGACCCGAAGTGGTCGGGCAAGATCGTGAAGGCCCATCCCGGTTACAGCGGCACCATCATGACCGCGACCTACCAGGTCTCGCGCGACATCGGCTGGTCCTACTTCGAGAAGCTGAGCCAGCAGAAAGTCATGCAGGTGCAGTCCTCCGCCGACCCGCCGAAAAAACTGGCCCTCGGCGAGCGCGCCGTCATGGCCGACGGCAACGAGTACAACTTGATCCAACTCAAGGAAAAGGGCGAACCCGTCGAGATCGTCTACCCCAGCGAAGGCACTCCCCTGATCATCGGCCCCTCCGGCGTCATGAAGGATGCGCCCAACCCCAACGCCGCCCGGCTGCTGCAAAGTTTCATGTTCTCGGCTGAGTGCCAGCAGCTGATGGTCGACTGGGGTGGCCTGCGCTCCTTCCACGCCGAGGTCAAGGACAAGGAGGGCCGCAGGCCGCTCATAGACATCAAGCTGATGAAGGATGATCCTGTGGCCGTGGAAAAGCAGGCCGATCAGATCAAGGCGAAATACACGCAGTACTTCAAGGTTTGAAGCGCGGGGTCGAGCTGGGATGGAACAGCGCGCCGATCACGGCGGGCGGCAAGGCGCCCACGGTCGACGGGGGAGCGGGGGCGGCGCGGCCGTCTTGGCGCGCTCTGCCGCCTGGCCTGCCCGCCTCGAGGGGCGACGGCAGCAAAGGCCAGCGCGCCTCGGCGGCGCTAGCCCGGGCTTTGCTCGTCCGTCACGCCGGCCAGGCGCTGTCGGTGCGCAGGGCGGCCAAGGCATGGGGCCCTTGCTCCCATGACCGCCGAGACTCTGGCGGCATCGCCGCTGTCCAGCGCGCGCCGCCGGCCCGATCTTTCGGGCGCGATAATGGTGCTCTTTGCCGCCATCCTAGCGCTTTTAATCGTGCTGCCGCTGGCCTGGCTCGTCGTCTTCGCCTTCAGCGACCGGGCGGGAAACCCAACGCTTGCCAACTTTCAGCTGCTGCTCACCGATAAAGCCTTCCTCGACCCGCTGCTCACCACTTTCACCATCGCCCTCTCGGTCAGCGTGATTTGCTGCGCCCTCGCCGCTCCCATGGGCTGGCTGGTGGCGCGCACCGACATGCCCTGGCGACGTCCGATCCGATTGCTCGTCATGGCCTCCTTCGTCACGCCGCCCTTCCTAGGCGCCATTGCCTGGGAGCTGCTCGCTGCGCCCAACAGCGGTCTCATCAATCAGCTCTATCGCACTACGGTCGGCGCCGCCGCCGATGTGAAGCTGTTCGACATCTATAGTTTGACCGGCCTGATCTTCGTCATTTCCTGCTACACGTTTCCCTACGTCTTCGTGTTAGTTGCCAATGCGCTGGACCGCACGCCGGGCGAACTCGAGGACGCCTCCGCCATGCTCGGCGCCTCCGCCTGGCGCACGGCGCGGCGGGTCACCATTCCCCTGGCGCTGCCGGCGCTGTTGGCGGGTGCGCTGGTGGCCTTTCTGCAGGCCATGACGCTGTTCGGCTCGCCGGCGATCCTGGCGCTGCCGGCGGGGTTTCACACCATGACGACCAAGATCTGGAGCCTCTTCCAGTATCCGCCGAAACCCGAACTCGCCGCCGCCGCCTCGCTGCCGCTGCTCCTCATGACCGTGATCCTGCTGCGCGGCCAATCGGCGCTGCTCGGCCGGCGCGGCTACGTCGTCGTCGGTGGCAAAAGCGGACCACCGCAGCCGGTGCGCCTTGGCAGCCTACGCTGGCCCGCCTTTCTCCTTTGCTTTGCGGTGCTTTGTCTGCCCGTTTTTCTGCCCTACGGGGCGCTCGTCAACGCCGCCTTCTCGCGCATTGCCTCCCAGCCGCTTGGCCTCGAGACGGTGACCTTGCAAAACGTTCGCTTCGTTTTCTTCGAACTGTCCGCCACCAGGCTCGCCATGCGTAACACCTTCCTGCTCGGCCTGATGGCGGCGACCGCGGGCACGGCATTGGCGCTGGTGATTGCCTACCTGACCGCGCGCGCCGCCATTACCGGCCACCGGCTCCTGGGCTTCCTCGCCACGGCGCCGATCGCAATCCCTGGCATCGTGCTTGGCGTCGGGCTGTTCCTTGCCTATACGCGCGGGCCGGTCGTGCTCTACGGCACGCTTTGGATCCTGCTCATTGCCTACGTCACCATCGAGTTGCCCGCGGCCTATCAACAGCTCCAATCCGCCTTCCGCTCGCTTTCCCCGGAGCTGGAAGAGGCCGGGCGCATCCTCGGCGCTTCGCGCTTGCGCACGCTACGGGACGTGACGGCGCCCCTGCTCGGGCCCAGCCTGATCGCCACCTGGTGCTTCATTTTTGTCGCTGTCATCCGCGAGCTGTCCGCCGCCGTGATCCTCTTCACCTCCGAAACCAAGGTGCTGTCGGTGCTCATTTTCGATCTCAAGGAGAGCGGCGATTTGGGCGCCATCGCCGTGCTCGGTCTGACCATGCTGATCGGGACCGCCGCCGTCATTATCGCCGTCAACCGGATTCCCGGCTTCAGCGGCGTGCGCCTGCGCAACAATTGAACGCGCATCGGTCACAAGGACGGGGGCAGATGGCCGCGGGCTTGGCGCGCCAAGCGTACCCGTTGCGCTTCGCGCCGGGCCCGGGCAGGGTGCCAAGGCCGCAGGCCAGACGGGGCTCGTGCCGTTGCGGCAAAGCTGGGCCCGCTCGTTGGCGCCCGCAGCGTAAACCGAGGGCGGGTGTAGCCGCGATTGGCAAGCCTGCGAGATGTTCGATGCTTCGACAGCCGAATTTGGTGAACGGGTAACGGGTGCCACGTGAGCGATCAGCAGCCCTCCATCTCGCAAGCCCTGGCCGACCGCATCGCCGCCGTCGACGGCAACAGCCTCACACCGGCGGTGCGCGACATCTGCGCGCGTTTGCTGCTCGATGTCATCGGCCTGTGCGTGGTTGCCCGCAACTCGGACTACGTCGCCGCGGCGCTGGCGGCATGGCCCGAGCGCGGTGCCGCCACCGTCATCGGTCGGGCGCAGCCCATGAGTGCGGCCGGCGCGGCCTTCGTCAACGGCACGGCGGCCCATGGCGAGGACTTCGACGACACCTTTGAGGGCGGCCCGGTCCATGCTGGCGCGGTCATCGTCCCGGCGGTGTTGGCCGTCGCAGAAGAGGAGGGTCTCGCCGGGCTGTCGGCGCTCAGGGGCATCGCGGTCGGCGTCGAGACGATCTGCCGCCTGAGCCTGGTTGTGCCCAAGGCCGTGCACAAAGCTGGCTTCCATCCCACGGCCGTGTTCGGGGCGATGGCGGCCGCTGCCGGCGTCGGCGCCGCTCTCAACCTCGACCGCCGCCAGCTTGCCCACGCGCTGGGCATTGCCGGATCGATGGCGGCCGGCATCATCGAGTATCTGGCCGATGGCAGCTGGACCAAGCGCATGCACCCGGGGTGGGCCGCGCAATCGGGGCTGCGCGCAGCGCTACTGGCGCGCGCCGGCTTCCTCGGCCCGGGCACGGTGTTTGAAGGCGTGCACGGGCTCTTCAACGGCTTCGCCCGCACCCGCCAGGGCAACTGGGAGGCGCTGCTCGAGGGCTTTGCGACCAGCTGGCACGCCGCCACCTTGGCCTTCAAGCCGTACCCCTGCGGCACCATGATCCAGCCCTATGTCGACTGCGCCCGGCGCCTCAATCGGCGTGGCCTTGCTCCCGCGAGCATCGCCGAGATTGTCTGCGAGGTCGGTGAAGGCACGGTCCATCGCCTGTGGGAGCCGCTCGTTGCCAAGCAGCACCCGGCCAACGGCTACGCCGGCAAGTTCGCTGCACCCTACTGCATCGCCTACGCCCTGGTGCACGGGACCTTGGGGCTTGAGGCCTTTGCCGATGCCAAGGTGCACGATGAGCGCGTGCGCGCGTTGGCCGGCAAGATTAGCTACCGGATTGACCCCGCCAATCCCTATCCCGCGGCTTACACCGGACAGGTCGGCGTCGTCCTCGCCGATGGCGGCAGCATCGAAGAGCGCCAGCCGCACATGCGCGGCGGCGCCCAGCAGCCGCTTTCGCTTGCCGAACTCGAAGAGAAGTTCGTTGGCAACGCCCGCCACGGCGGCTGGTCACCGGCGCAGGCGTCCGCCGCCCTCGAACTGGCGCATCGGCTCTGGCAGGCGCCGCGCGTCGAACTTGCCCCATTGCGCTGAGCGACTGGCGGCGGCGTTGATCCGCTGCGGCCCCTTCTGCAGCCGCGCGCGCGGGCGCGGGCGCCGTTTCAGCACGCGCTGGGTTTTCTGGGCACCAGGCCAAATGCGAAACGACAAGCAAAAGACCCCGGCTCGCATGAGCCGGGGTCTTCTTTGGCCCGGTACTGGAAAAACGAACCCGGGCCTCTAGTTGTCGCGATCGCGCCGCTGCACGGGCGGCAGCTCACTCCCGATCGTCTTTATCGCCGTCGAGCGTATGGCGCTCGCCGAGGCAGGGTACCGCCCACACCTGGCAGCGCTTGCGATATTGCCCGGTCAGGAATTCGCCGACCTTGCCGATCGTGCTTTCGTTGGTCGATGAGCGCCAGCAGCGGTATTCGCCATTCTTGGCCGCATCGAGATCTTGATAGCGTTCGCCGTGATCGGACCGTACCCAGGCACGCCAGGCGCGTTTGGCCGAGACGAGCGCGCCGTTTTCGGTTTGCGCCTCGGTGCCCTTGGTGGTGACCGTGTGCAGGCACTGCCGCTCGTATCGATCACTGCGGCCGTAACGATCCCGCCCATCATCCCGCCGATCGTAGTAGTCCCGGTCCCGGTCCCGGTCTCGGTCTCGGTCGCGATAGTCCCGATCGCGCCACGAGCGGTCGCGCCAGGAAGGGTCACGCCACTCCTGGGTGTAGGACGGGGCAATCGGCCGCCGCTCGACGACGTAGCGCGTCTCGTAGCCGTCCGGAACGGGTTGGCGATGCAGGTGCGGTTGCAAGTAAGGCTTACCGCGCCGGCGCGGATCCGCGAACCGATAGCAGCGGTTGTTCTCAAAGCCGTCACATCTGAGCGTGCGCTTGACGTAGGCGCCGGTGTCTTCTCCCTCGGCTTGCGCGGGAGCCGGCGTCATCGCCAGCAGCGCCAGCATCGCCAAGATGCTCGAAGTGCCGGATGTGACAAGGAGTGGTGCTTTCATTGGACCCCCTAGGATAACGAGATATTGCGAGGCGCATGGCCGCAGCAGACGGTGGTCGGCCTTGGAAAGGTCACTCGCCGATAGGACGAGGCGCCCGAGCCCAGCCGGCCGGCGCGCGCCTCGACCGCCAGGGCATGGTCGCCATACCGCGTGGCCGGGACGCGCTCGGCGCCCGCCATTGAGGACATCACCCGTTTGCGGGTGCGCGTCCGATCGGTAGAAAGACTGCGGCGTCGCCGCACCCGACCCAAGCAAGCGAGGCGCCGTCCGCGCCGATCGCAGGTCGCAGGTCCACCAGCCGAAGCTTTGAGAGCATTTTGACAGCCGACCCGCAGCTCCACCGCAGGAGCATTGGTCGGTCGCCGGGACCGGGAATGATTACGCTGATACGCCACGGAATAGGACGCCCCCGCACCAAACACAGCCCTTGACTCAACCCTTGTCCCCCATCGGGGCCCCACTGGTCAGTCACTCGAGATGCGTAGCGCGCGATCGCGCAGTTTGCCAATATCCGCAGGTCGCCGGGGAGGCTTTCTTGCCAGCGCAGTGTCAAACCAGCCACAAGTGCTTCTGCGACCGGCCGGAATTGCGAACGTCGGGGGGCGCGTCTGGTATGCATTTGAGCGCCTTGGTCAAAGCCCCACACCTTATCCACAAGGCAGGGCTTGCACGCCCAATCATCCTCCCTCTGCCAGGCGCGCGCAGACGCGTCTTGGCGACATCCCCCATCTTGCCACCACGTCCTTTCTGCAACCTTTGAGGGCGGCAACAACGAGGCCAACGCCAGCATGACCGTCGGTAACGATCTTGAGGGACGTGTAGCCCTGGTTACGGGCGGGGGGCGCAACATCGGCCGTGCCATTGCCCTGGCGCTTGCCGCCGCGGGCGCGGCGGTGGTGATCAATGGCCGGCGTGATCGCCAGGCCGTCGAGGCCGTCGCCGCCGACATCGCCGCCGCGGGCGGACAGGCGCTCCCGGTACTGGCCGACGTGGGTGATGCGGCCGCCGTCGAACGGCTGATCGCGGCGGCCGTTGAGCGCTTTGGCGGCCTCGACGTCCTCATCAACAATGCCGCCGTGCGGCCGGAAAAGGCGCTCGACCAAATGACCCTGGCGGATTGGCGCGCCGTGTTGGCCGTCAACCTGGACGGGGCCTTTCTTACGGTGAAGTCCGCTTTGGTGCATTTGCGGGCGAGTGGCGCTGGCGCCATCGTCAACATTGGTGGCCTCAGCGGTCACGCGGGCGCCAAACAGCGCGCCCACGTGGTGACGGCCAAGGCCGGCCTGGTCGGGTTCACACGGGCCCTCGCGCACGAGCTCGCCGGCGACGGCATCACGGCCAACTGCGTCGTTCCCGGCCTGATCGATACCGAGCGCGATCCAAATCTGCCCTTGCCGCAGCACCACCAAGTTAGCCGCACGCTGCTGGGCCGCCTCGGTAGCGCCGAGGAAATTGCCGCCGCCGTCTGTTTTCTGAGCGGCCCCGGTGCCCGCTACATCACGGGACAGACGCTGCACGTCAACGGTGGCGTGTATCTGGGGTGACGCGCAAGGCAAAACCCTGCCGAGCCATCCGCGTCGACCCAACGGCGCCACCACAGGTTATGCCCGTCTTTCCCTCACGCCGCCCCCGCCGAGCTCCGTGCGAAAGCATCCGCGTGCTCCCGATCGCTGCGCTCGCGCCGTGGCACGCGCGGTGGCCGCTGTAGCTTCAAGGTTGCTCCGCGCGCATCGCGTGCCCCCATTGCGAAGCTCGCCTTCGGCGAGGCTCCGGCGATCGACTTGGGCAACGTCAGCGCCGCCGTGGCATTGGCAACCGAGACCAGGGCGACGGCAAGGCGGGCAAGGGTTGGAGCGGTGGGCATGACGGCGTTGGCAATCCGGCTCTGGGTTTCCCGTGAACCAGATACGAGCGAGCCCTCGCCTCGGAGCGCGACGGCGCACGGGCGAAGCGATCAAAAGCCCGTGCCTTGCGCGTGATGAAATCTGGATGATACCCCGCCCCTGCCGAGCCGCGGTCGCGGCGCGCGACGGCCTCAGGCGGCGGCTCCCTGAGGCACGGGCGAGAAGGCTATTTGCAGGTGGCGACCAGATTGGCGTGCTCACCCGAGGCGGTGGTCAGCTTCGCCAGGATGACCCAACCGTCCTCGATGGCGATCCGCCACATCTGGTTGGCGCAGTTGATGCTGCTCCATTCCTTCGCCTTGCGCTCCCACCAATCCCTTTCAGGGGCGCGCACGTTGAGGAAGCGCGTGAACTGCACGGTGCGGATGCGGCATACGACCTCGATGCCGTCGTGACGGGTCTGCCGGTCGAGCCAGACCCCGACCTCCGCGTTGGAGACCTTGGCGTGCAGCGTCGCGGCGGTGCAGATGTCGTCGGGCTGGGCGAGGGCTGCTGCGGCAAATGCAAATGTCGCGGCGGCGCCGGCGGCAGCGGACAGAAGACAAGGGCGCATGGCTTCGGGCGGGCTCGAGCAAGCGAAGGCCATCACCATGGGCAGCGATGTGGCGACAGCATGGCAGGGCGCGCCGTGACCCGGCGACGGGGGCCGCCGGCGGGCCCGCCGCGGGTTGCCGCCGCCGCCGGGGCGAATATACCAAGCAAAACCCGCACACCGCCCGGGCTGGCCAGGCAGCCCTGGCGTAGCCGCTCATCCCCTTATATTGTCCGCATATTGTCAGCGACCGGTTTGGTCCGCCAGGCTCGTGGGAGCAAGACTAGTCTTTGCTGCGCGTAACGCATCCGTCAGAAAAAGCAGCCCGTGCCCGCCAGCGTTGACACCCTTCATGGACCACCCGCGGGTGGCGTTAGACAAGGTCAGGCAAAACCGTGCGCGTTCTGGTCCTCGAAGACGACCGAGATCTCAACCGCCAGCTGGTTGCGGCCTTGACCGATGCGGGCTATGCGGTCGACGCCGCCTTCGACGGTGAGGAGGGTTTTTTCCTGGGCGAGACCGAGCCCTACGACGTCGTCATCCTTGACACCGGCCTGCCCAAAATCGACGGCATTAGCGTGCTCGAGCAGTGGCGTCGGGCCGGCCGCAACATGCCCGTCATCATCCTCACGGCGCGGGATCGCTGGAGCGATAAGGTTGCCGGCATGGACGCCGGTGCCGACGACTACGTGGCCAAGCCATTCCATATGGAAGAGCTGTTGGCGCGCATCCGCGCCCAGGTCCGCCGCGCCTCCGGGCATGCCAGGAGCGACATCGAATGTGGCCCGCTACGGCTCGATACCAAAACCGCGCGCGTTACCTTGGACGGCCAACCGGTCAAGCTCACCTCGCACGAGTATCGGCTGCTCGCCTACTTGATGCATCACAACGATCGCATCGTCTCGCGCACCGAACTGGTCGAGCATCTTTATGAGCAGGATTTCGATCGCGACTCCAATACCATCGAAGTGTTCATCGGACGCCTGCGCAAGAAGATCCCGCCGGACATGATCAAGACCATTCGCGGCCTGGGCTACAGGCTCTCAGAGGGCGATGCGAACTAACTCCCTCGCCTTCCGGCTCTTTGCCACGGCGGCGGCGTGGGTGCTGCTGGTTCTGCCCGTGGCGGGCATGATTATCTATTCGCTTTACCGCGAAGAGGTCGAGAACAGCTACGACCGGCGCATCGGCGTACTGCTCACCGTCATCCTCTCCGACAGCATCGACCACGGCGATAGCGAGCCGGGTGCGCCAAAGGATGTGGGCGAGCCGCTGTTCGAGATCACCCATTCCGGTTGGTATTGGCAGATCAAGCCGCTCGACGGCCGCCCCGGCAAGCTGTTGGTCTCCCGTTCGCTCGCCGACGAGCGCATTCCCCTCCCCAGCGAGGCCAAGGTTGAGCCTAACGATCGTGAGGTGCGCTGGGCGACGCTTGCGGGGCCGCTCGAGCAGACGGTGCGGGTCGCCGAGACCATTTATGTGTTCGGCGAGGGCCAATCGGCACAACGCTATTCCGTTGCCGTGGCCGCGGCCCTGGAAGAGGTGGAAAACAGCCTGCTCACTTTCCGCACCCGGCTCGGCCTGGCGCTGGCCCTGGCCGGTATCGGCTTGCTCGCCGTCAACCTGTTCCAGATCCGTTTCGGCTTGTTGCCCCTGCAGCAGGTGGAAAAGGGCTTGAGCGCGATCCGTTCGGGCGAGGCCAGACGGCTGGAGGCGGCATTGCCCCAGGAGATCGTTCCCCTGCAACAGGAGCTCAACGCGCTGCTGAAATCCAACCAGGACATCGTCGAGCGCGCCCGCACCCACGTCGGCAATCTCGCGCACGCCCTGAAGACGCCGCTCGCGGTCATCCTCAACGAAGCGCGCGATGACCCAAGCTCGTTCGCCCGCAAAGTGTCCGAGCAGGCCGAAATCATGGGTACCCAGATCAATCTCTATCTCGACCGCGCCCGCATGGCCGCCCGTATCGGCGTCATCGGCCAGGTGACGGAGGTGCGCCCCGTCGGCGAATCGCTGATTCGGGCGCTCGAGCGCATCTATCAAGAAAAGCAGCTGTCTTACATAATGGAATGCCCGGCCGGCGCGCGCTTCCAGGGAGAGCGGCAAGACCTGGAGGAGATGCTGGGCAACCTGCTCGATAACGCCTCGAAGTGGGCGCGCTCGAAAGTGATGCTCTCGGTCGCCCCGTTGCCGGGCGATCCCAGCAACGGTGCCCATCCCTGCCTGCAGATCAGGGTGGAAGACGATGGACCGGGCCTGACGGAAGCGCAGCTCGGCGAGCCCATCATCCGCGGACGCCGACTGGACGAAACCAAGCCCGGCTCCGGCCTCGGCCATTCGATCGTGGCCGACCTTGCCCACTCCTACAGTGGAAGGCTCGAGCTTTGCCGGGCCGAGATCGGCGGCCTCAGCGTTCGCTTGACCCTGCCGCAGGCCACCTAATGCGGCCGCGCGCGTCCTCGCCGCACCCGAAAACACCGTCGGCGGACGAGCCGTATTTTTGCCCCAATCGGGGCGCGCATTGCCGAGGGCATGACGATTCGCGGCGGCTTGGGTGCGCACGCGAGTCTCAGGTCTGCCAAGGGGACGGGGGAGGTGAGTATGCGACCTGCGATGCTCATGTGTGCGGCAGCACTCGTGCTCATGGGGTGTGAGACCAAGCAGGATTCGGGCACCTTGGTGGGCGCCATCGCCGGTGGCGTCATTGGCAACCAGTTCGGCAAGGGCGGCGGGCGCGTGGCCAGCACGTTTGCCGGCGCCGTGATCGGCGGCATCGTCGGCAACGAGATCGGCCGGTCGCTCGATGCGCGCGATCGCCAGCTCGCTCAGCAGGCCGAGTACGACGCTTGGGAACGCGGGCAAGCGGGCCGTGCGGTACGCTGGCAGAACCCCGACAATGGGCGCTACGGCGAGGTCATCCCCGAGAAACCCTACCGGCGCGGCGCGCTCGACTGCCGCGACTACGTGCATAAGGTCTATATCGACGGGCGACCCCAGACGATGCGTGGCACGGCCTGCCGCAATCCCGATGGGACCTGGAGCCCCGTAGAGGCCTGATCCAACCGGAGACGGGACCTCGCCCAACCTGATGGCCCTTGGTGCCGCGGCGAGGGTGCTGGCGCGCCCGCCGCCCCAGAGCCTTAAAACCCTGGCTCGGATCTCCCCTGGGGCGGGTCGCCTGCCGCACCAGCAAAAATCCCGAACGCCCCCGGTCCGGGGGTTTTAGGCCGCGCACGGGCCGCGACAGATCTGCCGACGGCGTCGGCTTGTCTTGCCACGCCCGGGCCCCGATCCTATTGCAATGGAGTTAGAGCGACCGGATAGACTGTATGCTCCTGTGGATCCTCTTCGCGGCAATGACAGCGGCGGTCCTGGCGGCCGTGCTGGCCCCGCTTGCCCGCGCGGGCGGCGGCGGCGATCAGCGACGGGCGGGCAGCCTCGCCGTTTACCGCGACCAGCTGGAGGAGCTCGAAAGCGATCGGGCCGGGGGCCTGATTGACGCCGATGACGCCGCCGCCACGAAGATCGAAATTTCGCGCCGCCTGCTGGCGGGCGCCGCGGCGAGCGGGCCGCGTCGAGCCCCCTCGGGCTTGGCCGAGCGCTGGCACGGCCGCCTCGCCATCGCCGCCGCGGCGCTGTTGCCAGCCTTCGTCATCGGTCTCTACCTCGTTCAGGGCTCACCCGGCATGCCCGCTTTCCCAGCCGCGGCCCGGCAGCAGCTCGGCGCCGAGCAGGCCGGTATTCTTGAGCTTGTGGCACGCGTGGAGGCGCGCTTGCGTGAGCACCCCGCCGAGGGCGAGGGTTGGCAAGCCTTGGCGCCGGTCTATCTCAAGCTCGGCCGCTATCGCGAAGCGGCCAACGCCTATGGACGGGCGGCGCAACTCAACGGGGAATCGGCGAAACTGCTGATGGGCTTTGCCGAAGCCAGCATGCTCGCCAACGATGGCGTCGTCAGCGAAGAGGCGCGGCGCGCCTACGAGAGGCTTCTCAAGCTTGAACCCGATCGCGTCGAAGCCCGCTTTTGGCTCGCCGTGGCCAAGGAGCAGGACGGCAAGCTCAACGAGGCCCTGGGCGAGTATCGCGCGCTGTTGTCCGCCGCGCCGGCCGCAGCACCCTGGCGTGCCGCCGTGAGCGAACGCCTCGAAGACTTGAGCCGGCGGCTGGGGGCGGATGGCAAGCCCGCTAGCCCCGGTCCGAGCCCGGCCGATGTCGCCGCCGCCCAGGCGCTTTCGCCCGAGGAACGCGGTCGGATGATCGCCGGCATGGTCGATGGGCTGGCGCAGCGGCTCAAGCAGAACGGCAACGACCTGGCGGGCTGGCGCCGGCTCGTCAACGCTTACGTCGTCTTGGATCGCAAAGGCGAAGCGCGCGCGGCCCTGGCGGAGGCCCGCCGCAATTTTGCCGGCGACGAGCGCGCGCTCGGTGAACTCAGCGCGCTGGCTGCCAGTTTGGGTTTGGACACATGACCCGCAAACAGCGCCGTGCAATCATTATCGGCGTCGGCGTTGCCATCCTGAGCCTTGCCGTCACGCTCGTGCTTGTCGCCCTGCGCGACACCATCGTCTTCTTCCACACGCCGAGCGAAATCGCGCAAAAAGGCATTGCCTCGGGCAAGCGCATTCGCCTCGGTGGCTTGGTCGCCAACGGCAGCCTCAAGCGCGGCGCCGGCAGCACGGTCGAATTTGCCGTCACCGACAAAGCCAGCACCATCGCCGTGCGCTATACGGGCATCCTGCCGGACCTCTTCCGCGAGGGACAAGGTGTCGTCGCCGAGGGCGCGCTCGATCCCTCCGGCCGTTTTCTGGCCGATACGGTACTCGCCAAGCATGATGAGACCTATATGCCCCCCGAAGTGGCCAAGGCGCTAAAAGAACAGGGCGTCTGGCAGGGCGGGGCTGCCGAGGTCAAGGGGAAGGGGCAGGCGCAGAAATGACGACGGCGCGCAAAGCTCGGCAGCCCGGGCGTCGGCGGCCTGGCTTCGGCGTCCTTCGCGTCGGGCAGATCCGCGACGGGCGAGGCGGCGCGCAGCGCGCCTTGGACGGCCGCGGCCGCGATCGGAGCGCTGGGGGCAGATGATCATCGAACTTGGACATTTTGCGCTGATCCTGGCGCTGGGCGTCGCCCTGGTGCAGATGCTGTTGCCGGCCTGGGGAGCCCACGTTGGCGATGCCCGGTTGATGGCGGTGGCGCCGCCCGCAGCCTTGGCCCAACTGACCTTGCTGGCCTTCGCCTTTCTCAGTCTGACGCACGCCTTCATCACCTCGGACTTCTCGGTGGAGATCGTGTGGGCCAACTCGCACACGGCCAAGCCACTGATCTACAAATTCTCCGGCGTGTGGGGCAACCACGAGGGCTCGATGCTGCTGTGGGTGCTGATCCTCGCCCTCTTCGGCGCCGCCGTCGCCCTGTTCGGCAGCAACCTGCCCGATACCGTGCGCGCCAATGTCTTGGCCGTGCAGGCAGCGATCGCCGTCGCCTTTTTGGTCTTTATCGTCTTTGCCTCTAGTCCCTTTGATCGCATCCCCCCGCAGGCCGAGGGCCGCGGTCTCAATCCGATTCTGCAGGATCCGGCGTTGGCGTTCCACCCGCCGTTTCTTTACGGCGGCTATGTCGGCCTATCGATGGCCTTCTCATTTGCCATCGCCGCCCTGATCGAGGGGCGCACGGATGCGGCCTGGGCGCGCTGGGTCAGGCCCTGGACTCTCGCCGCCTGGATGCTGCTTACGCTCGGCATCGCCATGGGCTCCTGGTGGGCTTACTACGAACTGGGCTGGGGCGGCTGGTGGTTCTGGGATCCCGTCGAGAACGCCTCCTTCATGCCGTGGCTGGCTGCCACGGCCCTTCTGCACTCGGCGCTGGTGATGGAAAAGCGCGAGGCGCTCAAGGTGTGGACTATTTTGCTGGCCATCCTCGCTTTTTCGTTGTCGCTGATCGGTACCTTCCTGGTGCGTTCGGGCATCTTGACCTCGGTGCACGCTTTTGCCGTCGATCCAAGGCGTGGCATTTTCATTCTGGCGATCCTGACGGTGCTGATCGGCGGCGCGCTCGCGCTTTATGCCTGGCGTGCCCCGCAGCTGAGACAGGGCGGCTTGTTCGCCCCCATCAGCCGTGAAGGCAGCCTGGTCCTCAACAACATCCTGCTGACGGTGGCCTGCGCCACCGTCTTCATCGGCACCCTTTATCCCTTGGCCCTGGAAGCCGTCACCGGTGCCAAGATCTCGGTCGGGCCGCCCTATTTCAACCTGACCTTCGCACCGCTGATGGTACCGCTGCTGCTGGCCATGCCGCTGGGACCCTTGCTGGCGTGGAAACGCGGTGACCTTTTGGGAGCCGCGCAGCGACTGGCCGCCGGCGTCGGTCTGGCGCTGCTGGCAATGGTGGCAACCTTCGCCCTCCAATGGCGCGGACCCTGGCTGGCGCCGTTCGGTATTGCGCTCGGCACCTGGGTCATCGCCGGGCCGCTCTGCGAATGGGGGACGCGCGTGAAGCTGTTCGCGGCGGCCCGCGGCGAAGTCTTCCGTCGCGCCTTTGGTCTGCCGCGGTCGGCCTACGGTGGCATGCTGGCCCATGCCGGCCTTGGGCTGACGGTGATCGGCATCATCGCCACCTCGGCCTGGCGCGACGAGCAGGTCGTCATTCTGCGCCAGGGTGAGCGCGCCGCCATCGCCGGCTACGAGCTTAGCTTCCGCGGGGTAGCCCCGCAGCAAGGACCAAACTACCAGGAGGTGGTCGGCCTGTTGGCGGTGACGCGCGACGGCCGGCCGGTCACCGAGCTCGCGCCGTCGAAGCGAACCTTTGACACGCCGCGGCAGACGACCACCGAAGCCGGCATCCACGTCGGCTGGCGGGGCGACCTTTACGTCGTGCTGGGCGATGAACAGCTCGCGGGTGGTTGGGTGGTGCGGCTCTACTTCAATCCCCTAGTGCGCTTGATCTGGCTGGGCGCCATCGTGATGGCGTTGGGTGGGCTCCTGTCCCTCTCCGATCGTCGCCTGCGCATCGGGGTGCCGCGCCGCGCCCGCCGCACCGTTGCACAGGCGGCCGAATAATCGATGCGGCATCTCCTTGCAACGCCGCGCGCTTTGCTCGTCCTGCCAAAGAACGGACAGGGATGGCGCAGGCGCGTGTGGGCGACGGCGGTCCTGACGGCGGTCGCCCTCGCTCGGGTGTGCCTCCTACTGGCCGTGCTCACGGTCCCCCCGGTCGCGGCCGTTGAACCCGACGAGATGTTGCCCGATCCTGCGCTCGAGGCGCGGGCGCGCTTGATCTCGCAGGAGCTGCGCTGCCTGGTGTGTCAAAACCAGTCGATCGATGATTCCAACGCCGCACTGGCCAAGGATCTGCGGCTGATCGTGCGCGAGCGCTTGCGGGCGGGGGATAGCAACGCGGCCGTGCTGGCCTTCGTGGAGGCGCGTTACGGCGAATTCGTCCTGCTGCGCCCCAAGCTCAATGCCCACACGCTGTTGCTTTGGCTTGCCCCGCTGCTGTTGCTGGCCGCCACGGCCGTGGGCGTAATCCGGCGTACCCGCGCGAGCCGGACCGCCCCCGCCAAGGCAGCGGCCCAACCCCTGAGCGCGGCCGAGCAGCAGCGCCTCGCCGAGCTGCTGCAGCGCGAGCGCGACCCGTCCGCGTGAAGCTTGCAGTCTAGGGGTGTTGCAGCGGCCGGCCATGAAGCCGCTGCAATAGCGCCTTTGTCGCCAGCCCGGTCACCGGCAGGTCTTGTGCCCCTTCGAAGGCCTCGATGGCCGAGCGCAGGCCCGCCCCATAGGCGCCATCGATCGCGCCCGCGTACAGCGCGCGCAATTTCAGCGCCACCTGCAAGGCGCGGATCTCCTCGGCCGAGGTCAGGATCGCGGCCTGTTGGAAGGTTGCGAGCTTGCCGGCGAATGCACTGCTGTTGACGGCGGTGTTAGCCACTTGCGCGGCCTCGAGGCGCTTGCTGATCCGACCCTCCTCCATCAGCACCTTGGACTGCACGTAGGTGCCGACGTTGACGCCCACCACCGCAATCCCTTCGGCGGTCTCCAACAGCAGCGGCGAGCCGGAAGAGGCCCCGCCCGTATCGCAAGTGTGCAGCAAGAGTTGGGTTGGATCGGCAAAATCGCTGGCGATCGCCGCCCACTCCGCCGCGGCAAAGCTGCGCGCCACGCCGCAGGGCCCGGAATAGGCCAATCGCCACGGCTTAAAGTCGCGATGATAGGACACTTGGAAGATGCGGCCAGCCGTCGCCTCGGCGATGACGGCCTGCATCGACAGCGCGCGAACGGGCAGCAGGCCGCGATCACAGGCCGGGCGCGAAAGGCGCACCAAGGCCCAATCCTTGCTGGCGTCGATCGGCGGGAGCACATTGAGGTCCATGCTGCCCGACATGACGTGCTGGGCCGCCGCACTACGGCTTGAGCCGGCGATGCGCTCAAAACGGGACTTGCCTTCAAAGTTGCGCGCGAACCAGAAATCGGCCAAGGGTGGGGCGTGCTCACCGTGCGTGCGGTAGAGGCAATGGCCCGCGGTTGCCACGACGTTGGGCGCCACGCAGAAGGCCGTGCACACCAGGCGCGAGCGCTGGCTGAAAAGCAGCCCGATCTTCTCCTTCAGAGCCAGCAACCGGGTTGGGACGGCAACGCGGTCATCGCTGCCGAACACTGCCACCGGAAGCCAGGGCCTCACCGCCCCGTCGCCGCCGAAGCGCGGTGGCCCCGCTGCGCTCGGCGCCGGGCCTGCAGCACTGACAGCTGCCGCCAGCGCGGCGATGGCGGCAACCGGAGCCGGGCGGCAAAGCACACGGCTTGCCGTTGCAACCGCGGCAAGCGCCGGCGCTGCCCTTGCTTGCCCGTGTTGGCGCTGCCGCATGCCTCAATCCTTACCAACTTTTAATGCTGCTGAAAGCCGCCTGTAAGGGCCGCCCGCCTATATGGCTTCGGCTATCCACGACTGTGGCATTCTCACCTTCGAGGTCAATCGCATGGATTTTCGTCTCCTCAGCCCTGATGCCGCACGCGGCAAGCGGCGCGTGGTTTTCGCCTCGACACTTGCGCTCCTGGCGCTGACCGGCGTCGTCGGTCTGGGTTTGCCGCTGGAGCGTGTTGAGGCGCAGCTAAAGGCCGATAGCGTGCAGACGCCCTTCGGGCGCGCGCCGCTGTCGTTTGCCGACATCGTCGATCGCGTCAAGCCGGCGGTGGTGAGCATCCATGTCACCAACGGTGGTCCCAAGGTCGCGCAAAAGGGCGCCGCGCCGCGCGGCAAGGATCTGCTCCCGGACCTGCCCGACGATCATCCCTTGAGCGAGTTCTTTAAGCGGTTGCCGCCCGAGTTCCGCGGCCAGCCGGGCCCCAACCCTGGACGCCCGAGCCTGGCGCAGGGATCGGGTTTTGTGATCTCGGCTGACGGCTACGTGGTGACCAACAACCATGTCATCGACGGTGCCAGCAAAATCCAGGTTAGTTTCGACAAAGACAACAAGTTCGACGCCGAGCTCATTGGTTCGGATTCGCGCACCGACGTCGCGCTTTTGAAAATCAAGGCGAACCAACCGTTCCCGTTCGTCAAATTCTCCGACAAGCTGCCGCGTGTTGGTGATTGGGTGGTGGCCGTCGGCAATCCGTTCGGCCTCGGCGGGACGGTGACGGCGGGTATCGTGTCGGCGCAGGGGCGCGACATTGGCTCGGGTCCCTACGACTACATGCAGATCGATGCGGCGGTGAACCGCGGCAACTCGGGCGGTCCCACTTTCAACCTCGATGGTGAGGTGGTGGGCGTCAACACCGCCATCTACAGTCCCTCGGGCGGCAACGTTGGTATCGCCTTTGCCATTCCCGCCCGCACGGCGACGGAAGTCGTCGAGCAGCTGAAGTCGTCGGGCTCGGTCAGCCGCGGCTGGCTTGGGGTCAAGATTCAGAACGTTGACCAGGACGTGGCCGCGAGCCTCGGCTTGGCCGAGGCCAAGGGTGCGCTGGTCACCGAGGTGACCGCCGCCAGCCCGGCCGCCGACGCCGGCTTGAAGAACGGCGATGCCATTCTGGCCGTCAATGGGCAGAGCATCGACGACAGCCGCGATCTGGCCCGCAAAGTCGCCGCGCTCAATCCGGAC
>DATMZT010000099.1:0-32438 GCA_035573335.1 Hyphomicrobiaceae bacterium
ATTGAAGGAAAATGCGCCGACCACGATCAGCGCCGTCCTTGCCGGTTCCGGTGACCTAGGCGGACTGAAACGCCTCCTTGATCGGGCGGCCGCGTCTCAGTTCGTTGCCGAGGACAAGGCCAAATTCGGGCCGTGCGTGACAAACCCCGAGAAGATCGTTTGCATCGGCCTCAACTATCGCAAGCACGCCGCCGAAACCGGCCAGCCCGTGCCGGCGCAGCCAATCTTGTTCAACAAGTACAATACCGCGCTCAATTGCTGCGGTGGCGTGATCGCGGTGTCCAAGGAGAAGGCGGAGAAATTCGACTACGAGGCCGAGCTGGTGATCGTCATCGGCCGCACCGCGCGCAATGTCGCCGAGGCCGAGGCGCTGAAATATATTTTCGGCTACTGCACGGGCAACGACTTCACCGCGCGCGACCTGCAATCGCGCTCGAGCCAATGGATGCTGGGCAAATCGCTTGACGGCTCGGGACCAATTGGCCCCTGGCTGGTGACGGCCGATCAGGTCAACGGCGACAACTTGAAAATCGAATGCCGCGTCAACGGCGAGCTGCGCCAATCCTCCAATACCAGCGATATGGTGTTCAACTGCAAACAGCTCGTCAGCTACATTTCCCACCACATCACCCTGAAAGCCGGTGACCTCATCTTTACCGGCACGCCGGAGGGCGTGATATCGGGCTATGCAAAGGACAAGCAGGTCTGGCTCAAACCCGGCGACAAGCTTTCGACCTCGATCGAAAAGCTGGGTGAGCTCACCTTTACGCTGACCTGAGGCACCGCTCGGTCGACCCGCTCCTGCACTCGGCGGCCGCTGCTGCGGGTACCCCGCGCGCTGGCCGCCCGGTTTTCACTTTTGCGCGAACCCCCAGGTGAGGCGGGGCAGGGCACCAGCAGCGCCGCCAATCCGACACGGACGCTGCCGAGGCTCGGGCTTTTGCCGTCGCGCGCCTTTTTCACGTTTTTGAGGGAACACAATCATGCGTGATCTTATGCGTATCGCCTTGTTGCTGTTGTCATCGTCTACGTGGCCGACGATGGCCTCGGCCAGGGACATTGCGATTTCGCACCAGTGGGCCGCCACCGTCGACGCGCGGGACCGGGCTGCGCGCGTCTTTGTGCAGGAGGTTGAGGCGCGTCTGCCCGATGTGCGCTTTCAAATTCACCCTCAGCTGGCGCTCAAGATCAAAGCCGAGGAGCAGTTTGACGCGCTGCAATCGGGCCAGCTCGCCATGAGCGTCTACCCGCTCCCCTATGCAGCCAAAAAGATCCCGGAGTTCTCGCTGGCGGTCCTGCCGGGACTTTTCCGCAGTGTCGAGGCCGCGCGCGCGCTCAAGAACTCCAAGGTCTCCGATCGGCTGCAAGACATCGCCAACGCCAACGGCGTGCACATACTGGCCTGGTGGTGGGTGGCCGGCGGGTTTGTCAGCCGCAATCGGGAAATCGCGGGACCCGAAACGGTCAAGGGCTTGCGGTTGCGCAGCGGCGATACCCTGTTCGATCTGATGCTGAACCGGGCCGGCGCCCTTCCCGTCGATCTCAAGTCGAATGAGCTTTACGCGGCCATGCAGGCGGACAAGCTCGATGGCGCTTTGACCTCCTATGAGACCTTCGTTTCAGAAAAGCTCTATGAGCACGCCAAGCACTTCACGGCGGGCAGTCCCGGCATCTGGATGTTTGCCAATCCCTTGCTGATCTCCAAAGCCCTATGGGACAGCCTGTCGGAGGCGGAAAAGGAGGTCTTCGAGGCGGCCGCCGAGATCTCGGAGAGCTATTTTGTCGCGACCCAACATGACGCCGAGAAGAGGTTCATCAAGACGTTTACGGCCGCAGGCGCCAAATATCATAGGTTTAGCCACGAGGAGTACCTGGCCTGGGTGCGCTTTGCCCAGCAAACCGCGTGGAAGGAATACCTTGCTTTGAGCCCAACGACCGAGAGCATGCTGCTCGAAGTCGTACAGACCATGATGGACGAGGCCAGCACAAAGTGAGCGCCGCCGGGCCGCGGCGCTGCCCCGCGGCGCGCGGCTCGGGCAGACCCTGGCGCCCTTCCTTCACGGCTCGAAGGCGCGTTTATGCCAATCCTCGCTCACCGCTGTCACCGCTTTTCCCGCACGCGATTTGCCCGACGCGCCCGCCACCGCGGTCGGCGCCGCCGGCTGCAGCTCGGCCCCGGCCCCGACAACGGTAAAGGGCGCCCAGATCGACGGGTGCGCCGCCCAAGGCCGCTTGTCATCGCTGCTCAGGGCCAGCATCGCTCGGCGAAAGGCCTCGGCTCGGCCAAGCCCACGAAATTTGCGCATTGCCGCGAAGGTGTGGCTCGTCAACACCGTGGCCGCGTAGGAATCGACCGGCCAGTGCGAAACCAGCAGGGCGCGGGCGCCGGCATAAAAGAACGCCCGGGCCAGGCCCGAAAGCGCTTCCGCGCCGGCCTCCCCTCCGCTTGCGGTATTGCAAGCCGATAGCACCACCCAATCGGCATCAAGCTTCAGAGCCGCGACCTCCGAGGCCGTGAGCAGGCCGTCGTCTTCCTCCGTCGCCTGCTCGGGCGGCGACAGCACGAGCGCCGGTTCGGCGCGTCCCTTGCCCAGTTGGGCCACCTCACCGGCAATGAGACCATGCGTGGCAAAATGCAAGACGCGATAGCGGTTGAGTGCCGCGGTCTTGACCGCCCTTTCCGTCATGTCCTTGCCAAGTACCACCGTGCCGGGCTGGGCGCCGAGGCTGCGCGCCACGCACTTGAGCTCGTGCGCGGTGTCCGGCAGCGGACAGAGCTTGCGGACCTCCGCAACGTTGGCTTGACCTTCACGGAAGTAGCTGGCGATGGTTGCGGGGCCCTTGCCGCTCCGGCTCGCGCTATGGCGCGTGCCGGCGATGCGGATCGCTTCGTCGGGGCAGGCGTCGGGCACGGCAATTTTCGGACAGCCCGGTTCGCCCGCAAGCAACGGGTCACCGTAGCCAAGGAATGGATCGGGAGCCGTCGAGCGCTTTGCATGCCGGCGCAATGCCGCCAGGGAGGCGACCGAGGGCAGCATGCTGATCGGTTGGCGGATTCCGAGCCAAGCGACCTGGCGATAAGCGGCAAGTCCGGCTGTGACCTGAGGTTTGGGCGGCTCGGTCACCAGCACGTTGAAGGGCAGGCTGAGCAACGCCCCGGAGGGCACGATGATGAGCTGCTTGCCCCTGATGACCCGATCAAGAGGACCGAGCAAGGCCTGGTAGAGGCCGTGGGCGCGCTCGAGATCGAAGGGCAGAAGCCGTGACCCTTGACCGTCGCCTTCGATCTCCTCGCGCGGCTTTTGCAGAACAGCAAGGCACTGCTCGGCGCTGGCGGCGTCGTTCCAGACGGCCTCGTCAAGACCACAGCGCAGCGCCTGCACGCTGTCCGTCAGCGCCCGCGTCCCCATCGGGGTCCGGTGCCAGGTCGCCGTTTTGCGGGTCAGGGCCCAGACCAGGGTCTGCTCCGGCAGGCCGGCGAGCTGTTTGACGTCGAGGAATAAGAGCAGGGCCTCGTCGGCGTTGAGCAACCTTTGCACCTCGGCAATGCTCAGCGGTTTGGGCGTGGCGAAGCTGGCGTAATCGGGGAATTTTTCTTTCAGCTCGGCATCGATTGCCGCAAGGTCGGTCTCGACGTTGGCGATCGAGGCACGCAGCGCCTGCACGGCTCCGGCGTCGGCTTGGCCGACGGCGGCGAGCAGGCGTTTGTCCTCATTGTGCCGACGGGCCACCAGATCCTGGCGCCGGCGCGCCAGATCCACCAGCGGTCCCTCGCCCTTGGCGAGGCGCGCCGACATCTGTGCCAAGGCCTCGGCCGCCTCAGACTGCAGAGCCCATTGCGCGACCTCAAAACCCCTGGCGCGCTTGGCCGCATTGTCGGCCGCCGCCCGGTTCAGCGCCAAGGCATGGAAGCGCAGCACATTGGTGTGCTCGCGCAGCATTCCCTTCGTCAGGTCGTCCTGCTCAGGATCCGTGTGGCCACCGCTGCGCCCGATCCATATCGGCGTGGCGCGCGCAAGCAGCTGCTCGGCCCCAACCCATTCCCCGGCCAGGGCCCGCAGCACCGCCAAATTGTGCAGGTCTCTGGCCACGTGGGGATGTTGCAAACCGTAGCTTTCCTCGTCGATCGCCAAGGCACGCCGCAGCAGCGGTTCGGCTGCCTCCACGCCGTGTGTGTCCTTGAGCAGGCCCGCCAAACTATTGAGGTCGCCGGCTACCCTGGGATGTTGGGCGCCGTAGCTGGCCTCGTCGATGGCGAGCGCTCGGCGCAGCAGCGGCTCCGCCTCGGCCCGCCGTTCGGCGGCGACGAGCAGGTCGGCGAGGTTGCCGAGGCGCAGGGCGACTTTGGGATGATCGGGTCCGAGGCTCTTCTCGCCGATGGCGAGGGCGCGACGAAACAGGGGCTCGGCAGCCTCGGAGCGCTTGCTCCGCTGCAGCAGCGTGGCCAGGTTGTTGAGCCGGGTGGCAACGCTGGGATGTTCCGAACCAAAGGTTTGCTCCTCGAGGGCCAGCGCCCGACGATAGAGCGCCTCCGCCTCCGCCAGCCGGTTGCTGTCCTGCAGCAGCCCGGCGAGGTTGTTGAGCGCCGTGGCGATATGGGGGCCGTAACCGAAACTCTCGGCGAGCTGCAGCGCACGGCGAAAGAGTGTCTCGGCCTCGGCCGGGCGGTTGGTCTCGGCCAGGAGAGCGCCCAGGCTGTTGAGCGCTTTTGCCTGCTCATAGTTGGGCCCGTAGTTTTCGGCGAGCGCGAGGGCCCGTCGCAGCAGCGGCTCGGCCTCCGCCAGCCGGTTCAGATCGTGCAGCACCCCGCCGAGGTTGACGAGGTCTTGGAAGGCATGTTGCTCGTCGAGCTTCTCGTCGTCTGCCAGCGCGCGGCGAAACAACGCCTCAGCCTCGCTGGGCCGGTTCGTATCCCTGAGTAGGCGGCCCAGTTGATTGCGGGCGTTATGCAACCCCATCTTGCCGATCACATTGTTAGCATCGGCGACGGCCTTGCGCTCGGCGGCAGCGAGTTCGGCGCGCAGCAGCGGCTCGGCTTCACCGTAGCGTGCCTGCGCGTTGTAGACTTCGATGAGCTCGGCGCGCGCCGAACTTGCGGAGGGGTTGTCGGGTCCGCCCTGCGCCTTTTCAACCAGCGCCAAGACGCGCTTATAGAGCGGCTCGGCCTCGCGATAGCGACCCTGGCGCTTGTAGAGAAAGGCCAAGCTGTTCAGGGAGGTCCTGATCGAGGGGTCGTCGTGGCCGTAGGCCTTTTCCGCGCTGGCGAGCGCGCGTTGGCGCAGCGGCGCAGCTTCGTCGTACCGACGCTGTGCCTCGTAGACAGAGGCGAGCTTGCCGAGCGGCTCGCGCAGGTCCCGATGCTCGGGACCCAGCGCCATTTCCAGGATCGCAAGCGTTCGCTGGTAGAGCGGCAGGGCGTCGGCGTAACGCCGTTGCATCTCGTAATTCCACGCCAGGCTGTCGAGCGGGCGCCGCAAATCGGCATGGCTCTGCCCGCGCGCCTTTTCCATGAGCACAAGCGCGCGCTTGAGAATTGCCTCGGCCTCTGGATAGCGGTTCTGCATGTGATAGGCGTGCGCGAGCTTGTCGAGCCAAGGATCGAGATCGACGCTGTCGGGGCCTAGCCCTTGTTCCGTAATGGCGATCGCCCGCTGGTAGAGCCGTTCGGCCTCGCCATAACGGCGTTGGTGCTCATAGTTGGAGGCCAGACGCTGCAGCCAGGGACGCAGATCCAAGTGCTCAACGCCGCGCGCTTTTTCCATGATGGCAAGCGCGCGTGCCCACAGTGGCTTGGCGTCGAGGTCGCGACCTAACACCTCGTAGAGCCCCGCAAGCCTCTCCAAAGCCGGGGCCAGATCCGGGTGATCGGGACCCGCTGCCGTCTCCGCGACGGCAAGGCAACGTTGATAAAGGGGCAGCGCCTCACTGATGCGCCCCTGTTGGCGGTAGAGGTTGGCATAGCCGTTGAGGGCAGCCAGCAGATTGCCCGGCTCGGGCCCGGCCGCCTGCTCCAATACGGTGATCGCGCGTTGATAGAGGGGCTCGGCCTCGGCGAAGCGCTTTTGCCGCACATAAAGCCCAGCCAGGTCTTTCAGGGTTTTGCCGACTGTGGCATGGGCGGGACCCAAGGCCACCTCCTCAATCGACAGGGCGCGCCGGTAGAACGGTTCGGCCTCTGCATACTGCTTGAGCATCTCGTGCAGCAGGGCGACGTTGTTGAGCAATTTGGCAAGGCGCGCGTCCAGCGGGGCAAAACGCTGCTCGGCGAGCGCCAGCGCCTCTCGGGCTGGCACCATGGCCTCGCCGTAATTGCGGGCCTGGTAGAGTTGCGCCGCCTTCAGATTTAGGGCGTCGATTTCCGCCTCGTCTTGGGCGCTCGCCTGAGGCGTCCCGAGCCCGCTGCTAACTGCAAGAACTAAAAGGTAAATCACTAAAGCGAAGAGCGTGGCGCGCACCTTGGCATCCCCTCATTGCTTCGAGCCGCACCGCCAAGGTATGCCGCCTCGACGTGGCGGGCCCATGACGTGAGCAGCAGGCCCGCGCCGGCGAGCCGCGCGTGGCCGAAGCGGGCCCGGTCGCGGCCCGGTCCCCACGCAACCTTTGGCGCGGTGGGCCCTGCGCACGGTCAAGGGTCCTTGCAAGACGCGAGGACGGTGGCGCCCACAAGGATGAGGTTGCTAGCGCTTGCGCCAAACCTGTAGCTTGGCAAACACGTGCTGCTCCAGGACAAGGTGGAGGAGCTTCACGGCGAGCGCCGTGGCCACGATGAGCGTCGCCATCGCCGCCGCCGCCGCCGTGGCCCCGGCTTCATCCATGTGCACGATGGAGATCGATGCCAGCTTGCTGGAGGCACCATAGAGGAACACCACCGCCGAAACCGTGGTCAGGGCGTTGACGAACAGGTAGATGGCGATGTCCAAAATAGCCGGCAGGCAGATCGGCACCGTTACGCGGGCGAACGTCCGATAGAAGGGCACCTTCAGCGAGGCCGATACGGCCTCGAACTCGCCGTCGAGCTGTTTGAGCGCCGTCAGCGCGGTGACGTGGGCCGTCGTATAGAAGTGGGCGATGCTGTTGATGGCGAGCAGGAGGATGCTGCCATAGAGCACACCCAACGGGTTCCAGCGAGCATTGATGAAAAACACGTAGCCCAGTCCTAGCACCAGGCCGGGCACCGCCATCGGCAGCATGGCAGTAAGGTGTGCCAGCGTGCGCAGGGCGCGCAAGCCACGGCCTTTTTCGATCAAATAGGCGCCGCCAAAGATGACCGCCGTGCCGGCCACGGCGGCCAGCGACGCCATCTCAAGGGACGCGAAGTAGGGCCCTGCCGCGTTGGGCTCGAAGGTCTCGAAATCATAATTCTTGAGCGTGAGGGACAAATTGTAGGGCCAATAAGTCACGAACGATCCCCAGACGGCGACGGCCAACACCGCGGCGATCAAGCCACCCACCACCAGGCAGTAGAGCATCATCGCCAAATCCCTGCCGGCGTTGCGCCCGGGCGCCAAGGGCACCGCGCGGGCCGAGAGCAGGGCCACCTGGCGGCGCTGCACGTAGCGATCGAGCGCAAAGGCGATCACGGCCGGCGCCAACAGGAGAAAGCCAACGACGGCGCCCATTTCGAAGTTCTGCTGTCCGACCACCTGCTTATAGGCATCGGTTGCCAGCACGTTGAACTGTCCCCCGATCACCTTGGCGATGCCGAAGTCCGTAATCACCAGCGTGAAGACGACAAATAGCGCCGAGATCAGGCCATAGCGCACCCCCGGCAACGTCACCGTCCAAAACACGCGCCGGCGCGGCGTGCCCATCGCCGCTGCCGCCTCGTAAAGACGCCCGTCGGCGAGGGAAAAGGCGGTGATCAAGATCATCAGGGCGTGTGGGAAGCAATAGAAGACTTGCGCCATGACGATGCCCAAGGGGCCATAGATGCTGCCGCCAACCAGCCAGCCCTTCAGAAAGCCCTGGTTGCCGAAGATGTAGATGAGCGAGATGGCCGGTAGCAGCGAGGGGGCGAACAGCGGCAACAGCGCGAGCGCCGCAAACATCCGCTTGCCCGGCAGACAGGTGCGCGTGAGCCCATAAGCGTAAAGATACGCCAGCGGCACGACGATGGCCGTCGACAGCAGCGCCACGCCCAGACTGTTCCACACCGAGGCCACCAGCGTCGGCGTCGTGAAGTAGCGCCCATAGTTGCTGAGGCCGACGAAGCGTCCCATCCCGTCCTGGAAGCTTTTCAACAGCAAGGTTGCGAGCGGCAGGGCGATGAAGAGCAAGAGCAGAGCCGCGAGGGCGACGATGCCGACGCGCATGAGAATGTCCTCGCCAGCAAGTCGGCGCGGCGTCGCCGCTGGCGCTGCCAGGACCGTCATGTCCGCGCCCCGTCGAACACGCGCAAGGCGTCGGTGGGCAAGGCAATCCGCAGATGCTGGCCGACGCGAATATCGAGGTCGCGCATGGCGTTGATGGAGAAATCCGAGCGCAGCAGCACCTGCGGGTCCTGCTCGAGCCGCAGGGTCGCCCGCCAGAAGGCGCCGAGAAAGTCGAGCACCGTCACCGTGACGGCAAGCGTGTTGGGGGCAGCGGGTTCAAGCCCACGGATGCGCACTTCTTCGGGTCTGAGCCCCAGGCGTACCTGCGTGCCCACGCTGCGCTTGCCAATGTGCACCGAGGTCAGGGTGAGGCCGCCGACGGCCAGGCGATCCGCCGCCACGACGGTGGCATCGAACATATTCATCTCGCCGACGAAGTCGGCGACGAAGGCCGTGGCCGGACAGCCATAGATTTCCGTCGGCGCGCCGACTTGCTCGACGCGGCCGCGGTTCATCACCACGATGCTGTCGGCCATCGCCAGTGCCTCTTCCTGGTCATGTGTGACCATGATGGTGGTCACCCCCAAGCTCTGCTGCAGCGTCTTGATCTCCTGGCGCAGCCGCACGCGGACCCGCGCATCGAGCGCGGACAGCGGTTCGTCGAGGAGCAGCAGGGTCGGTGAGGAGGCCAGCGCTCGGGCAAGCGCCACGCGCTGCTGCTGGCCGCCCGAAAGTTGTATGGGGTATTTTGCGCCGTGCTCGGTCAGCCCGACGAGGCTCAGCATCTCTGCCACGCGCGCCTTCAGCTCGGCCCGCCGCTTGCGCCGATTAACCAGCCCGTAGCCGACGTTCTGGGCAACGGTCAGGTTGGGAAACAAAGCATAGGACTGGAAGACGATGCCGAAGTCGCGTTGCGCCGGCGGCAGGCGGCTCACGTCGCGGCCGCCGATCTCAACGCGGCCGGCATCCTGCACCTCGAGGCCCGCGATGACGCGCAGGAGCGTGGTCTTGCCGCAGCCCGACGGCCCAAGAAAGCAGATGAGGCGTCCCGCCTCCACGGCAAGCGAAACCTCCTCGAGCGCACTAAAGGCGCCAAAGCGCTTGCTAATGCCGTCGAGAAAAAGGTGCGGCGGGCGGGCCTCGCCGCCCGCTCCGGCTCCCGGCAACGCCGCGGCGGCGGTTCGGTTGACGCTTTGCATCATGGGCACCACCCGCCGGCGCGACGGCACCTTCAGTTTTTCGGCGCCGCCTTGGCTTCGTAGCGCTTCGACCACTCCGCCAGTACGCGCTCGCGGTCATCGGCCATTTTTTGGAAGTCGATCTTTGCCATGCGCGCCTCGGCTTCGGCGGGATAGTTCTTGGGCACGTTCTTAACCTCGGGGTGCGCGACGATGGCGTAGTACTTGGAATAAAGTTCATTGGCCGCCTTGCTCGCCGCCCAGTCGGCGACCTGCTTGGCGAGATCGAGCTTTTTGCTGCCCTTGACGATGGCGTAGGCTTCCATATCCCAGCCGACACCCTCGATCGGCGCAATCACAGCCAAGGGTGCGCCCGCCGTTTTCTCGCGCGCCCCGCGCATATCAAGCGCGATGCCGGCCACGCGTTCGCCCTTTGCCGCCTGCACGCAAGGCGCGCTACCCGAATGGGTGTAAACGGCCATGTTCTGGTGCAGGGCATCCATGAAGGCCCAGGCCTCGGCCTCGCCCATCAGCTGCAGCCACGCCGCAACCGTCAGGTAACCCGTTCCGGAGGAGGCCGGATGCGGCATCACCAGCCTGTCCTTGTATTTGGCGTCGGTCAGATCCTTCCAGGATTTGGGCGCTTCCAGGCCGACCTTCTGCGCCTCTGCGGTATTGAAGCAGATGATGCCAACGTAGGCATCGTGAGCGGTCCAGGTGCCATCCGGCGAGCGGAAGGCTTCGCGCAGCGCCTCGGCACCCTTGGGCTGATAGGCCTCGAGCAGGCCGGCTTTTTTGAAGGCCAGCAGGCTGGAGGCGGCAAGCCCCATGACCATGTCGGCCTTTGGGTTGTCCTTTTCGGCCAGGAAGCGGGCGGTAATGACGCCGGTGGAGTCGCGCACCCATTCGACCTCGACGCTCGGCACCGCCTTTTCGATTTCCGCCTTGTACGGCGCGAGCTGATCATTCTCGAGCGCCGTGTACACGGTGAGCTTGGTTTTCTGCGCCAGCGCCGGTGCGGCCAGCATGCCTGTGGTCAGCGCGCACGCAGCCGCCACCCGAAACAATTTTGCCAACATGAAACGGTACTCCCCCAGTGTGGATGCTGCCGGTGACAGGCTCATGTCGGCCAGGGCAGCGAATAGGTCTTGACGTTGGTGTAGCTTTTCATGGCCTCCCAAACGCCTTCCTTGTAGCCGAGGCCCGAATCCTTGATGCCGCCGAACGGGGACATCTCGATGCGATAGCCCGGCACTTCCCAGACATTGACGGTGCCCACCTCCAACTCGTTGATAAAACGCGTGATGTAGTCGAGCCGGTTCGTGCAGACCCCCGATGACAGGCCGTAGGGCGTGTCGTTGGCAACCGCGATCACCGCCGCAATGTCGTTGGGGCAGCGGAGGATCGGGATGACCGGCCCGAAGGTCTCCTCGTAGACGAGCGCGCAGCGATAGGGAACCTGGTCGACAACGGTGGCCGGATAAAGTGCCCCTTTGCGCCCGTTGCCCAGCAGCAGTCGGGCGCCCTTGGCCACCGCGTCATTGACGCGCTCTTCGAAGTGGCGGGCCGCACCTTCGTGGATTACGGTCCCGATATCCGTGCTGGGATCCATGGGATCGCCGCATTTCAGTTTGCGCGCCTTGGCCAGCACTAGCTCCACGAAGTGATCGGCAACCGCCTCCACCACCAGGATGCGCTTGACCGCCGTGCAGCGCTGCCCGGAATTTTTGGTAGCACCCTGCACCGCCAATTCGGCCGCGGCGTTGAGATCGGCGTCTTCCATCACGATCAAGGGGTCGTTGCCGCCCAACTCCAGAACCAGGCGCTTGTAGCCCGCTTTGTCGGCGATGTACTTGCCGACCTTGACGCTGCCCGTGAAGGTGACGATGTCGGCGCGTGGATCGGCAATCATAGCGTCGCCCATGCTGCCGGGGTTGCCGGTGACGATCGACAGCATCTCGCCCGGCAGGCCCGCTTCATAAAGCACGTCCGCCAGCACCAGCGCCGTCAGCGGGGTGAGTTCCGTCGGCTTGGCCACCACGCGGTTGTTGGTCGCGATCGCCGGGGCGATCTTGTGGCTGATCATGTTGAGCGGGTGATTGAAGGGGGTAATCGCCGAAATGCAGCCACGCACGGGCGTGCGCGAGGTATAGATGCGCCGCGCCTTGCCATGCGGAGTGATATCGCAGGCATACACCTCACTATCGTCGCGGATCGCCAGCTGCCCGGCCAGCATGTAGACGTCGCAGGCGCGGCCGACCTCGTAGAGCGAATCTTTGAGACAAAGGCCCGACTCAGCCGTGATCAGGTGGGCGAGCTCCTGGCGCCGACCCGCCAGAATTTCGGCCGTGCGCATGAGAATTTTCTGCCGGTCATAGCGCGTGAGCTTGGACTTGTAGGCGTGGCCGAGCCTGAAGGCCTCCGCCACCTGCGCCGGGCTGGCGGCCGGCACGGTGCCTACGATGTCGCCCGTGTAGGGATTGCGGACCTCGATGCGCCCCTCCGCATCGACGCGCTTGCCGGCGATCCGCATCTCTTCGTGCGCTTTGATCGGCAGCTGCGGGGTGGCAACGCGTTCCTGCATGACGGCTCCTAGGGCTCCTCTTCAGCCCAAGCAATTCAGGGCCAGGTCGAAGGCGTCGAAATTGCGCAGGCCGCGACCTGGCGCGATGGCAAGGCGCCGGTTGCAGAGTACGGGCACACGCTGCTCGGTCAGTCCACCGTGCGAACGCAGAGGCTCGTTCAGGCCCGACAGGTCGTGCAGCTCCGGCGCGGTACCTAGCGCTTTGTGGCGGCTGGAGACGACGACGATGTCGCCAATGCGATCGGGCGGCAGCTCAAAGCGCCGACAGGCCTCCTCGCGGCTTACAGCCAGGTCGATGCCGTCGATAGCTTCGAGCTTGGCGATGAGCTGAGCCCGGTCGGTGCCGGCGGGCACATGCACGGTCGCAAACGAGCCGAGCGCACCGTGATGCACCACGTAGGGATCGGTGATGGGCAGGATGACGCGCGCCCGCTCTTGGCCGAGCCAGTTGTCGAACAAGGTTTTGAGGTAGATCACGTCGGGCGTCCCATCGCGCCGGTGCTTGTCGTTCATGCCATGGTCGGCGGTGGCCAGGATGATGGCACCCTGCCGGTCGAGCTGCGCCAAATAGCCGTCGATCATGGCATAAAAATCGTTGGCGAGCGCCGTGCCGGGACCAGCCTTGTGCTGAATATAGTCCGTGGTGGAAAGATACATGAGATCGGGGCGCTCTACCGCCATCAGCCGGACGCCGGCCGCAAACACGAACTCCGACAAGCCCGCCGAGTAAACCTCCGGCAGCGGTCGCCCGACGAAGCCCAAGGCGTCCGCGATGCCGTTGAGCCGCCGGGTCGCCTGGTCGGCCCGTTCGGCGGAAAAGGCAATGGCACGTCCGCCGGCATACTGGAGCCCGTGCGACAACAATCCGCGTAGCTTATCCTTGGCGGTCACCATCGCCACCTTGGCCCCGGCGTCCTGGAAGGCCTTGAGGATGGTGGAGGCACGCAGGAATTCGGGGTCATTCATCATCACTTCTTTGCCCGCCGCCGGGTCATAGAAGAAATTGCCGGCGATGCCGTGTACGGCGGGAGGCCGGCCGGTGATGATGGAAAGATTGTTGGGGTTGGTGAAGCTCGGGATGACGCATTCCGCCTCTAGGTTGGCACCCTCGGCCATGAAACGCGCGAAGGTCGGCGCGCGCCCGGCGGCAATGGTCGCTTCGATATAGCCGGGCTCGGAGCCGTCGAGGCAAACGACGACCGTGGGCGCCGTCGGCATGCCATAGGCACGGCCGTTGCAGCTCACCTGGCTTTGGGGTTGGTGCGCGGTCATCGGCCTGCCTCAGCGTTCGCTAGCGCCAAGCCCGGCAATGCCCATTTCGGCGAGCACCCCGCGGATGGCGCTGAGCGCACCGCGCATGTGCTCGGCGTTGAGCCTGCCGATGCAGCCGATGCGAAAACTGTCGGCCACGGTGAGCTTACCCGGATAGATCACGTAACCGCGCTCCTTGAGCTTGTCATAAAAGTCTTGGAACACGAACTTGGCATGCCTCGGCATATGGAATGTGACAATGATCGGCGCCTGCAGGCGGTCGCTGAGCAAGGTGCGAAATCCCATGGCGCGCATCCCTTCGATCAGGATCCGGCAGTTCTCGGCATAGCGCGCCCCACGCCCGGGTTGGCCGCCCTCGGCGTAAAATTCCTGCAAAGCTTGATGGAAGGCCACAATCACGTGGATCGGCGGCGTGAAGCGGTATTGCCCGCTCTTCGCTAACCCCTGCCACTGGTCGTAAAGGTCCAGGACCAAAGTCGTCGCATTGCCCTTGGTCTCGGCCAGGGCCGGCTCGCGGCAGATGACAAAGCCGAGGCCCGGCACGCCTTCGATGCACTTGTTGGAGGAAGCAGCCACGGCATCAAAGCGGGTGCGCTTTGCATCAAGCGGCAGCGCGCCGAACGCGCTCATGGCATCAAGCAGCAGGCGCCGGCCATGCCGCTCGGCGAGCTGGGCGATCTCGGGAATCGGGTTCAAGATCCCGCTCGTGGTCTCGCACTGCACAGCGAACACGTGCGTGATGCCCGCGTCGGCGCGCAGCATGCGATCGATCACCTCGAGGTCGGGTGGCGTATCTTCGGCCGTCTCGTGGATGCTGTGACTGCGCCCGGCGATCTCGCAGATCTTGCGCGCGCGCTGGCCGTAGGCCCCGTTGATTAGGATGAGGAGCTTACCCGTGCGGGGCAGGAAGCTGGTCAGCATCGCCTCCACGGCAAAGGTGCCGGAGCCCTGTACGGGCACGGTGACGTGGGTGCCCACGGCATTGATGACCTCGGGCAACCGCTCGAGCACTTGGCCGTTGAGGCTGACAAAGTTGGCATCGCGCGAGCCCCAGTCGTGCAGCATCGCCGCCTTGACGCTGCGCGAGGTGGTGAGCGGCCCGGGGGTCAGCAGCAGCGGATCGCCGGTCTCGGACGCGCCGCGAACAAAGCCTTCGGCCATGCGCTGGTTCCCTTGCGTTCGCGCCTTTGCCCTCTCGATGGCGGAAGGCTAGACGTCCGCGGCAGCATAGGCAAATGCGGGCCACGGTGCTGGGCGCCTCGCCTCGGGCAGGGCCTCCCCGTAGGTCATGTGCCAATGTCCTTTCCGCAAGCCGCCAAGGCGTTAGCGGCGGGGCGCGGACCCTGCCACCGGTGACGCGCAAATGCGCCCAAATCGGGCTCAAGGCGGGCGCCCCGGCAGCCGCGGGCAACGGGCCCCGTTCGCGTCACGCCGCGCCGGCCGCCTAGAATTTGTGCTCGAAGGATAGATACAAAGAAGGCCCCGACGCCGGCCGAGCCATTGCTGAACAGGATCGGTACGCCAGCGCCAACCACCAACTGGGCGTCATCGGCAAAATTAAACGCCTGCCGGAACCCCGGCAACAGCGTGAATTCGAAGTCGCGCTCCAACCTGTTTTGCGGATTGACGCTTTCGACCCAGTCGGCAACCGCCTCGACGAGCAGGTTGAAGTCGCGCGTCACCGCATAGATGGCGCTGCCGCCCAAGCGGTAGGTGGTCGGCTGGTGGCCGGCGACGTCGAAGAAGGATCGCAGCCCTGCATTGCCATTCAGCGTCACCCGGTCGGAGACGATCTTGCTGACGGGGAGCAATAGTTCATAGCCGTAGGATTTCTCGCGGGCCTCGAGGGGGCCGCTGGCCACGATCTGATCGGCCGACGGCAGCACCAGGGCGACGCGCGGCGCGATCGCCGGACGCGTGTCGGTCTCGGTCGGGGCTTGGTAGCGGTAGTTGAGGGTAACGTCGCCCGCGGCTGCTGCCGAAGTTGTAGGGCACCGTATAGGAGAATTGGTGGGTTTGACTAAAGATCGGCCATTCCTGGCTGAAGCTGAATTGCCACTGTTGGCCCTGACGCCGTAAATTGACGATGTGCTGCACGTGGCCGGCTTCTTGGTTGTAGGCCTCTTCGATCAGGAACGAGTTGTCCTGAATGCCCTTGGCCAAGGGTTCCGCGGCAACCGCCGCGGCCGCGGACAACACGACAGCCCATAACCCGAACAAAAACGCTTGCATTTGCCCTTAGCACCTAGCCTGGATTTGCCCTTAGCACCTATAAGGGAGGTCGAATCGGCCTCATTGTTCGCAACCGGCTTGCAGGCGCACTCGTGTGAGCGGCCTGTGCGGGAAGCCCCGGCGCCAGTGAAACGGGAATGCCACACTTGGCGCCACGTGGGCGCCCCACTTGGGCGTCACGTGGGCGTCACGTGGGCGCCGGCCAGCCGCCCGACGAGCGCCGGCGGACGGCGCGCACGCGGCCCTTTCGCCCGCACGCGTGACCTTGACGCTAAACTTAGGCCTAAGGTACGGTCTTCTATACAAATGAGACCCGAGCAGCACCCTCGGCGGACGCCGGCGAAGGCTTGCGGGCGCGCGCTTGACGCCCCGGGTGGCTCCGTCCGAAGCCCGCGCGAAGCAGGAGCAATCAAGATGGGAATGGACCGGTTTGGCAACCAGCATGCGCCCAATTTGTCCTATGCACGCGGCGCCATCTTGGCGAGTACCGCCGACGATTTTCGCAAGCTCCAACACGCCTGGGGGCTGATCCGCGAGCGCGGACCGGAACAGGTTTTCATCTTTACTGGGCTCGAGCATACGCTCCCCATGCAGCAGGAGGACCTGTTGTTTGCCGACGACGAGGTCGGCCCCGCACTCCACTTTGATCGTCTCAAGGAGCTGGCGCTCGAGCACCTCGGCGGTTCGGCCGACAAGCACGACGTCGCCCCCTTCAACCGACTGACCGGGGCGACCATGGCGACCCACCTGACGCTGGTCAAACCCGGTGAGGTGGTGATCGGCGTCTCGGCCAGCCACAGCCATCCTTCGGTGGTCCGTGCCGCCAATCACGTGGGTTCGCGGTTCACCGACACCGCCGGCCTCGCCGCCTTCAAGGAAGTGCTGCAGCGCGAGCCAAAGGTCACCCTGGTGGTCTTAACCCGGCTTGCCGTCACCTACGAGTTGTTGCCCATCGAGGCCATCAACACCATCGTGCGGCTGGCGCACGAGAAGGGCGCGCTCGTTTACGTCGACGACGCCGGCGGTGCGCGCGTCGGCCCCGCCGCCTTTGATCAGCCGCGCATGTTGGAATTGGGCGTCGACGTGGGAGCCACCGGTCTCGACAAGTACGGCACCATCGGACCGCGCTTTGGTCTGCTCGCCGGACGCAAAGACCTGGTCGAGCGCATCAGGGCGAAGGGCTTCGAATTCGGCCTCGAATGCCGACAGATGCTCTATCCAGCGGTGGTGCGCACGCTGGAGAGCTACAGCCCGCAACGCGTGCGCGAACTTATTGCCGCAACCAAGCAGGTGAGCGCTGAGCTGCGGCCATTGATCGGCAACCGCATGCGCGAGACGCCGACGACCGCGCAGATCAGTGCCGACGACATTCTCGAGCTCGCCATGGAGCGCGGCGAGGTGAAGCAGGCCCCGATCGTGCCCTACGAGGCGACCGCGGCCCTGTGCATGCTGCTCTTGCGCGATTACAGCATGCTGACGGTGCACTTCGTTGGCGTGCCCCCGGGGGGTGCCGACCTGCTCATCAAGTTCCTGCCACCGGAGACGCTCGCCCGCTTTGGCGGGCCGAAGAAGTTCGCGCAAGCCCTCGACGCTTCGCTGACGAAGCTCGGCAGGATGCTGCGAACGCCGGAACGGGTGCGCGAGCTCTTGTTTGGCACCAACGCCGCGAGCGTGCTGCGCCAGTAGGGTCCCGTCTCAAAGGGAGGCTGTCATGAAACGGGTTTGGCAGAAGATCTTTGCTCGCCCTCCTCTTGCCGCCCTCTTGCTTTTGCTGTTTTCGCTTGCTGCCGCCCAGGCCCAGGAGCGATCGCGCCTCGATGAGGTCTTGCAGCGCGGCAGTCTGATCGTCGTAACGCTGGGGACCGTGCCACCCTTTGCCTTCAAGGACGACAAGGGCGAACTGGTCGGTTTCGATATCGACGTCGCCCGGCTGGCCGCCAACGCGCTGTTCCGCGACCCCAACAAGATTGAGTTCGTGATCGTCACCAGCGACGGCCGTTGGCCAGCAATCGAGAGCGGCCGGGCGGACATGGGTGTCGGCGGCACCACGGTTTACCCGGACCGGGCAATCCGCGTCGCCTTCACCCGAGCCTTCATCGATTCCGGTATTTCGATCATGGTGGCCAAGTCGTCCGGCATCAAATCTCTCGAGGATCTGAACCAGGAGAAAAACACCGTCGCCAATCTCAACAACCCGCAGATGGCCGATCGAGCCCAGCTGTTTTTTCCCAAGGCCAAGATCATTACCTTCGATACGCCTTCCGGCGAATTCTTGGCGGTGAAAAGCGGGCGCGCCCAGGCGCTGCAAATCGACACGCCGACCGCCGACTATTTCGCCGCCACCAGCGCCAAGGATTTCGAGGTGTTGCCGACGCTGCTGACCGCCTCGCAGAACAACGCCATCTATCTGAAGCCCGGCGACTTCAAATGGTGGCTGTGGCTCGACACCTTCGTGTCCGAGCTGCGCACGGGCTCGCTTTATCCCAAGTACGTGGAAATCTACCAGAAGTGGTTCGACAAGAACCCGCCGCCACAAAAGTTCTACTTGCCGCCAGCGCGCTAGTGGCCGGGCTCGATGGGCCAATACCGGGCCTGGTTGGAAGCCTACGGCGCAGCCTTTTTCGACGCGGCGGCCTGGACGCTGGGCGTCGCGGTCGCCGCCTTCATCTGTGCGCTGCTTTGGGGCGCCCTCCTGTTTTTCCTGCGCCTCAACGGAGGTGCCTGGGGTGCCCGCGCCGTCGACGCCTATGTGCAGCTGTTTCGCAATACGCCGGTCCTGCTGCCGATTTATCTCATTTATTTCGGCTTTCCCCTGGTTGGCTTGCTGTGGCCGGCGTCGATCTGCGGCGGCCTGGCCTTGGTGCTGCAAAATGGCGCTTACATTTGTGAGATTTTTCGCGGTGGCTACAAGGCCATTGATCGGGTGCAGCACGATGCCGCCAAGAGCCTTGGCCTCATGCCGTGGACCGCGTTTCGCAAGGTGACATTGCCGCAGCTCTTGGTCCACTCCATCCCGGCACTCGGCAACCAGGCCGTGCTGCTGCTCAAGGACACCTCGCTGTTGTCGGCGATAACGGTGGTCGAGCTGACCATGCAAGCAAAGGTCCTGACCGAGCGCACGGGCGCCGCTTACGCACCCTTTCTGGTCGCTGCGGTGTTCTATCTTTTTATGGTCTGGGCCATCGAATTTCTGACCCGGTTGGCTTTGCGGGGCGTGCGGTGGAGATGACCCCGTCCGATCTGTGGGTGCTGGCCCAGGCGGCCGCAATTTCGCTGCTCATGGCGCTGGCGTCGATCGCGCTCGGCACCCTGCTTGCCGTGCTGTTGACGCCGCTCGCCTTTGCCCCGTGGACGCTTCTGCGCGCCGGCTACCGCCTCTATATCTTTGTCGTGCGCGGCACGCCCGTCCTCCTGCTCGCCCTATTGGTGTTTTACGCGCTCGCCTCCTTTTGGGGCCGGATCAGTCCCTACGCGGCCGGTGTCATGGTTTTGACCTTCTATCTCGCCGCCCTATTTGCCGAGGTTTTTCGGGGAGGCGTGCTCGCCATTCCGCGTCCGCTGTGGGATTGCTGCAAGAGTCTCGGCTTGCCGCGGCTGTCGATCTTGCGGCGGGTGGTCAGCCCGCTGGTGGCGCGCTATGCGCTGCCACCCTACCTCAATGTTTGCGTGATGGCGGTCAAGGCATCCTCGGTCCTGTCGATCATCAGCGTTTGGGAACTGACGTTGGCCTCGCGCGAGATCATCGAACGCACGCTCGACGTTTATCGGGTCCTCGCCGTCGCCGCCGTCTTCTACTTTATCATGTGCTTTGCCATCGACCGGCTTGGCCGTCAGCTGGAAAGCCGGCTGGCGGCCAGAGGTTTTGCGGGGGAGCGGCTGTGATCGAAATTCGCGGCATTCGCAAGTCCTTCGCCGGGGTTGAAATTCTACGCGGCATCGATCTCAGCATCGGCGCCGGCGAGATTGTGGCCTTGATTGGCCGCAGCGGCTGCGGAAAGACGACGCTGCTGCGCTGCATCAATTTTCTCGAGGACTACGACGCCGGCGAGATCAAGCTCGACGGGGAGGTTCTCTGGTACCGGCCGCCGCCTCAGACGGGCGCGCGCCGGCGCTATCCGGAAAAGGATTTGGCCCGCCAGCGCCAGCGCATGGGCATCGTCTTTCAACAATACAATTTGTTCCCGCACATGACGGCGCTGGAAAACGTCTGTCTCGGTCCCCGCTTCGGGCAGAAGCTATCTGCCGAGGTCGCCGAGGTGCGGGCGCGCGAGCTCCTCACCCGCGTCGGCCTGGCCGAGCGGCTCAATAGCTATCCCGCGCAACTGTCCGGCGGCCAGCAGCAGCGCGTTGCCATCGCCCGAGCCTTGGCGATGAAGCCACAGGTGCTGTTGTTGGATGAGATCACCTCGGCCCTCGATCCGGAGCTGGTGGCCGAGGTCGAAGATGTCATCCGCACCCTGACGCAAGAAGGCATTGCCATGGTCCTGGTCACCCATGCCATGTCCTTTGCCCGGGAGATTGCGCACCGCATTGCCTATCTTGCCGACGGTCAAATTGCCGAGATCGGGCCGCCCCAGGAGGTCCTGGACCGGCCCCGCGACAAAGGATTGAGGGAATTTTTGCGCCGGATCCGCTAACGGCGCGGCCAGCGGGCGCCCTATCGCTTGCGCTGCCCCCGCCGCGGCCGCTCCAATTTCAGAGTGTAGTAATAGCGATCGGGGCGCAGGTGCGACCAGAAGACGACGACGCTCTTGTCCTTCTGGTCACAAAAATGCCGGACCATGAACAGAAGCGGGGCGCCGACGGCGACCGTGAGCAGGCCCGCAACGTAAGGGTCCGCCGCAACCGCCTCGATCTGCTGCTGCTCCTCCCAGATCTTGAGCTTCAGGCGATCGCGCAACTCATGCACAATGGCCGTGTTGCGCAAATCGAGCTTGGCGACTTTCTTGCCAATGTCGAGGGGCAAAAACGCCTCTTCGTAGGAGAACGGCGCCTGTTCGAAATACCGCAGCCGCCCGATGTGGAAGGCCTCCGCATTGGGCGCCAATCCCATCATCGCCACCACGCTTGCCGGTGGCGAGGTCGGCTTGGCGTTCAACACGGTTGCTGCCGTGTCGAACTTCAAGGCTGAAAAATCCTCAAGCAGTCCGGTCAGACGTCGCTCCCGGCCGGGCGCGGGCCGCTTGGCGACGAAGGTCCCATTACGGCGCCGGCGCACGATGAGGCCGTCCTGCTCGAGGCCGCGCAAGGCCTCGCGCACGGTTTCCCGCGCCACGCCGAACTCTCCGCTCAAGGCGTTCTCGGTCGGCAGCCGATCGCCAGGCAGGAGGTCGCGCGCCAGACGGCGCATGAGCAGCTCGCGGATCTGCAGGTATTTGGGATAAGGTGTAAAAAATGAATGGCTCACGGTGGCCCCAATGTGGGCGGCGCCTGGGGCCCACGGTGCGACCGAACGCGACGGCCGTCAACCCTACCCTCGCCCAGAAAAACCTGGCCCAGTCAAGCCCGGCCCGAGAAAATCCGGCCCAAGACAACCCGGCCCAAGCACGCCGCGGCCCAGCCGGCTCGGCCCGCGCAAGCCCGACCCCAACAAGCCTGGCTGCCCACGGGCTCGGCGCGGTCTGGCGCGCTCCTCCCCTGGCAATGACCTCGACGCAAGCTATGCGCCTCCGCGGCGCTACCCCTTGTTGGCGTTGGGAAAGAACAATTGCTGTCCGTCGATTTTGTAGGCACGGATCGCTTCTTGACCGTCACCGGAGACGAGCCAGTCAATGAAGGCCTGGCCCAGATCCTGCTTCACGTTTGGGTGCTTGGCAGGACTAACCAGGATTACGCCGTACTGATTGAAGAGGCGCTGGTCACCCTGCACCACGATATCCAGATCGGCCTTGTTCTTGAACGAAATCCAGGTACCCCGGTCGGACAGCACGTAGGCGCCCATGGCCCCGGCCGTGTTCAGCGCCGCGCCCATGCCCTGGCCGATCTCGCGATACCACGCCGGCTTGCTGCTGGCCGGATCCAGGCTTGTCTGCTTCCAAAGGGCGAGCTCGGCGGCGTGCGTGCCGGACCTGTCTCCGCGCGAGACAAACGGGCTCTCGCTTTTGCTGATCGCCTGCAGCGCGGCGACCACGTCGTTGCCGCCCTTGATCTTGGCGGGATCCGACTTCGGCCCAATCAGCACGAAATCATTGTACATCACCGCGAACCGCTGCACACCGAAGCCGTCGGCCACGAATTTTTCTTCCTGCGGTTTTGCATGCACGAACACCACGTCGGCATCGCCGCGTCGGCCGGTATCGAGCGCCTGCCCGGTGCCCTGCGCGATCACCCTCACGTCGATGCCGGTCTTGGCCTTGAACATCGGCAAGATGAAATTGAAGAGCCCCGAATCCTGCGTCGAGGTCGTCGAGGCAACGACGATCGCCTTGTCCTCAGCGCCGGCGGGCAATAACAGCGCGAGCTGAGAAAAAAGCAGGAGAACGATCAGCTGACGCAGCTGCATTGCCATGGGTGGTTCCTCGTCAGCTCGCGTTAAAGAATAAGTTCACCGGCCAAGAAGCGCTTGGTCGTTGCCGTGGCCGGAGCCTGGAAGAACGCCGGCGCCGCGGCGTGTTCGACGATGCCGCCATTGGCCAACAGCACCACGTCGCCGGCGAGCCGGCGGGCTTGGCCGAGGTCGTGGGTCGCCATGACGATCTTTACGCCGCGCTCGGCGGTGCGCACGATGATGTCTTCCACGCTTTTGGTGGCGGCGGGATCGAGGCTGGCGGTGGGTTCATCGAGAAACAGCACGTCGGGATCGCGCGCTAGCGCCCGGGCGAGCGCCAAGCGTTGCTGTTCGCCGCCGGAGAGCCGCCGCGCCGGCCGTGCCGCCAAGCTGGCGAGCCCGACCGCCTGTAACAGACGCTCGATGGTAGCCGCCTCCGGCGCGCGGGCCGCCGCCTTCAGGGCGAAGGCGACATTGCGCGCGGCCGAGCGTCGCAACATCACGGGCTTCTGGAACACGATGGCGCACCGGCGACGTGCCAGCTCCGCCCCCGAGGCAAAAACGATGCGCCCCGCCACCGGCGTCAACAGTCCCATGGCCAGTCTCAAAAAGGTGGTCTTGCCGGAGCCGTTGGGCCCCAACAGGAGCGTCGGCGGGCCCGCCGCAATGACAAGGCTGATGGCGCTGAGAATGGGCGTACGGCCGGCCGCGTAGGCGACATCCTGAAACACGATCGGTAGGCTGTTGGAACGGTCGCGCATCGGGCTAGCCAGCATGTCGTTCGGACCAGCCGCGCGCGGCCCAGGCCAGGGCGTTGACGGCCAGGATCACGGCGATCAAGACGAACCCGAGACCGATGGCGAGCGGCAGGTTGCCTTTGGAGGTCTCGAGCGCAATGGTGGTCGTCATAACGCGCGTGAAGCCGTCGATGTTGCCACCCACGATCATCACGGCTCCTACCTCCGCCGCGGCCCGGCCAAAGCCCGCGAGCAGGGTGGTGATCAGCGAAAAGCGCGCATCCCATAGCAAGGTCGCGACCCGCTGAGCCCCCGCGACATGCATGGCCGTCAGCTCGTCCCTGTATTCGGCCCACAGATCCTCGATGACCTGACGCGTCAGTGCGGCGATGATCGGGGAAATGAGGATCGCCTGGGCGATGATCATCGCTTGCGGGGTAAACAGAATGCCAAGTTCGCCCAGGGGTCCTGAGCGCGATAGCAGCAGGAAGACCACGAGCCCGACCACCACCGGTGGCAGGCCCATCGCGCCGTTGACGAGCACGATCAAAGCGTGGCGCCCGGGGAAACGCGAGAGCGCCAGCAAAGCTCCCAGCGGCATGCCGGCGGTGGCGGCCAGGAGCGTTGCCGAGAGCGTCACGAACAACGACAGGCCTACGATCTGGAAGAGCCTCGCGTCCCCCGACCAGATCAACTCCAGTGCCGTCATGCCGTCCAAGACCGCCACTCCGGTCTATTGCTCCCCCGGACTTCTTGTGTTTTCTTCCGCCTAAGTCAAACACCAGAATTGGCGCAATTGTATGCAGCTTGGCGCAGGCCTCCAGCTTTTGACCACGACCGAGGCCGCCGACTATTTGCGGCTGCGGGAGCGCAAGCTCTACGAGCTGGTCGCCAACCGGCAGATTCCCTGCACCAAGGTCACGGGCCGCTGGCTGTTTTCGCGCGCGGATCTCGACTGCTGGCTGCTGTCGGGCATGGCACGCCCGGAGGGCATGGCGCCGGCCGAACCGCCGCCGATTGTCGGCGGCAGCCACGATCCGCTTTTGCAATGGGCGCTGGCCGAGAGCCGGGCCGGATTGGCCATCCTGCCCGAGGGCAGTCAGGCCGGCTACGAGCGCTTTCTCAAGGGCGAGGTGGTTGCCGCGGCCATCCATTTCCACGACGGTGGGGACGGCGACGCCAATGTCGCCATCGTCCGCCAACAGGCCTCCCTTTATGATGCGGTCTTGCTCGGCTTTGCGACGCGCGAGCAGGGCCTGCTGGTGCCGCTTGGCAATCCGCTGGGACTGACGGGGCTGGCGCAGGCCAGCGACCAGGAGCTGCGCCTGGTCGTACGGCCCGACGGCGCGGGCGCCCAACAGCTGTTGCAGAGCATGCTCAAGCGCAATGGACTTGCCCTCTCCCAGTTCCCCCACACGGTGATGGCCAGCACGGGCCCCGACGTGGCGCAGGCCATCCGCGCCGACCGCGCCGATTGCGGCATTGCCACGCGGGCGGTGGCCAGCGCCGCCGGCGTCGGCTTTGTGCCCCTGTGCTTCGAGCGCTTTGATCTGCTGATGCGCCAGCGTGACTATTTCCGCCCTCCCATGCAGCGCCTCCTCGCCCTGCTAACCGATCCGCGCTTTGCCGCGCAGGCAAGCGAGCTCGGCGGCTTTGATGTGTCCGCCGCCGGGCAGGTGCGCTGGGCACCGTGACGGGCAACCGGGCCCGCTTGCCGGCGTTGCCTTGGACGGCCTAGCTTGCCAGCTCGTCGGCAACGAACCAGCGACCACTCCTGTCGGCCATGCTCGAGAGACGTCTTGCGCTTTTCTGTTTGCTCCTCGCCGTAACCGAGACGCCGGCCGAGGCGCAGCTGCGTGGACACGGCGGTCCGGTGCGCGCCTTGGCGCTCTCCCGAGACGGGACCGAGCTGGTCTCGGGCAGCTTCGACTCCACGGCCATTCGCTGGTCGCTCGGCACCGGCACGGCCGAGACGGTCTTGCGGTTTCACGAGGGCGCGCTCAATGCCGTGGCGTTCTTGGGCGATGGGCGCATTGCCACCAGCGGGGAGGACGGGCGCATCGCCATCTGGCAGAAGGGCCAAGTCACGCCGGTAGACGTCCTCATCGGCCATGGCGCGCCCGTCGTCCAGCTGGCCGTGTCACCCGACGGGGGTACCCTGGCCTCGGCCAGTTGGGACGGCACGGCGCGCCTGTGGTCGTTGGCAGGCGGAGCCCCACGCGTCCTGGAAGGGCATCGCCAAAACGTCAATGGCGTGGCCTTCACGCGCGATGGCCGCGCCCTCGTCAGCGTCGGCTACGACGGCACGCTGCGGATTTGGCCGCTCGCCACCGCCGGCAGCCCCCGCATCCTGACCCTGCCCTCGCCTCTCAACGCCGTGGCCGTGGCGCAAAACGGCGAGATCTTTGCCGCCGGCGCCAGCGGCAAGGTCTTCTTCCTGTCGGCTGCCGGCGACGCGACAGGCGAGGTCGAGGCCGCGGCCGCGCCGCTGATTGCGCTCGCCATCTCCGGCAACGACGAGCGCATCGCCGCCTCGAGCATCAAAGGCGCAGTTGCCATCATCGCCCGCGACAGCCGCACCATCGTGCGCACCCTGGTCGGCCCGGGGCTGCCGGCGTGGGCCGTGCTATTCCTTCCCGACAGCCGTGGTTTGCTGACGGGTGGCGGCGATCGTGTCATCCGTCGCTGGAACAGCGAGACCGGTGAACAAGTGGGCGCAGTGGCGATCGGCGGAGCGGTTGATCCGCTGGCCGGCTTCGAGGGCGAGCCCGGCGCCCAGGTCTTTCGCGCCTGCGTGGCCTGCCACACCTTGAAGTCCCAAGACGGGCCGCGGGCAGGTCCGACGCTGGCCGGCGTGTTTGGGCGGAAAATTGCTTCCCTGCCCGGATACGATTTTTCGCCGGCCCTGAAGAACCTCGATATCGTCTGGACGCCGCAGACCCTGTCCAAGCTGTTCGAGCTCGGACCGGCCGCCTACACCCCCGGCAGCAAGATGCCCGAGCAGAAAGTTGGCGCCGAGGACCGCTCAGAGCTCATCAGATTTCTGGAGAAGGCGACCAAACATTAGCCCGCCCAGTCCGGTATCGAAGCGGCCCGCCCTCGGCCCCAGCCGGCACCTTGCCTCAGCTCTCGTCGCGCTCGTCGAGATAGTCTTGGGTTGTGCGCACCGGCTTGCGCGGCGGCGCGCCGTAAGGATCGAAATCCTCTTGCGAGATCACGGCGATGCGGCAGTCATCGCACATTTTGAGCACCTCGAGCCGCTTGGGGTCACCCGTGTACATCCAGTGCTTGTCGGCAAGTTTGGCCGCGACGCGCTCGATCGTGCTTTTGACCCCGAACGGCTTGCCGCAGCGGATGCAGGCGAAGGGAGCCTCTTCCTTGAGCACGCGGGCAGACGCCGTGGCGGCGCCAAAATCGATCTGCGGCTTGAGCGTGATGACTTTTTCGGGACAGGTGGCCTGGCACAAGCCGCACTGCACGCAAGCATCCTCGGCAAAACGCAACACCGGGCGCTCGGGATCGTCGCTGAGCGCCCCCGTCGGGCAGGCCGAAACGCAGGCAAGGCACAGCGTGCAGCCCGCCGCATCGAGCCGAACCGTGCCGAGCGGGGCCCCCGCCGGGAGCCCCAGCAGATCGACGGGCGCGGGCGCCAGGCGCTGTAGTTCGCGCAGCGTCTGGCGCAACAGGCTTCGTTTGCCGCCGACTGGCATAAAGTTGGCGACCCTCGGCGGCGGGGGGCGCCGCGGCGTGACGAGCAGCGCGGCAGCCAGCGCTTCCGGATCGTCGGTCTCGATCGTTGCCACCCCATCGGCGCCGTAGCCCAGCCCCGTCAGGATGACCTCCGCCAGCTCGATGTTTTGCCGCAGACCCGCTACGCCGTGGGCGGGTCGCCCACGCAACAAGAAGCGCACGGACAAGGCGCCGTAGGCGAAGGCCGCGGCGATCCCCTCCAAACCGACTTGGGTCACCTCATTGACCGCGAGCGGCAGCACCTGGGCGGGAAGCCCGTCGCCAAAGTGGGCAAGCGCGCGGATCAGGGGCGTGCCGTGCTCCTCGTCGTGCAGCAGCAAATGGGCGCCGGTGCCGCCCGCCTCCCGGTAGCTGGCCAGCAAGGTCCGCAGCTTGCGCAGGAAGGCATCCGTTGGGGGCAATGCGTAGGACGCCGCCCCCGTCGGACAGACCGCCGCGCATTCCCCGCAGCCCGCGCACAGCACGGCATCGATGACGACCTGGTTTCCCGCGGGCACGATCGCCCCGGTCGGACAGAGCTTGAGGCAGCGGCTGCAGCCGACGATGCGCGATCGCGCGTGGGCACACAGGTCGGCGTTGAAATCGATGTAGCGCGGCTTTTCGAATGTACCGGAGAGGTCGCGGGCCCGCAGCACCGCCATTAGCATGGCGGCGGGGTCATTGGCGTCGGCACGCAGGTAGCCATCGGTGAGGGCGGCGGCCGCGAACAGGGGTGCGCCGCCGCTAAGGTCAAGCACAAGGTCACACTTTGACTGTGCGCCGTCGCGCGCTGGTCCGAAGGAGAGGGTACCACGCGAGGAGGGCGCGGGCTCGGCGAACGCGTCGACCGTGATCTCGAAGGCCCCGAAGTGGCCGCGCGCGGCACGGATACTCCCGCACACCACCGGGAACTCGGTGCTGGGGCCGGCAAGGATCTGCGCCGGCGGCTTGATCAGTACGGTGACGTCGAGGTGGTCTTTTAAAAGATTGCCGGCCTCGATGGCGCGCTCGTCGCGGCCGTAGATCAAAATGACGCCCTCGCTCTCCACCTCCAGCAGGGGCACCGGCGGCATGGGTTCGAGGGCGGCGGCAAGCAGCGCGGCCATTTTTGGCCCAGCGGCGGCGGCCTCGCCCGACCAGGCCGCCGTCTCGCGCACGTTGACATAGCCGACGGGCTCGGCGCGTCCGGCGGCGGTGGCCATTTCCTCGAACACCGCCACTTCCTGCGTGCAGCCGATGGTCAATGGTCCTGCTTCGGCCGCCAAGGTGCGGAAGCGCGTGAGCTCGGCCCGGCACAATTGATGCGCCGTTGTCAGTTTGGCACCGCGACAGCCGCGGCTCACAGCGCCCACATCCAGCGGCATCGTGTCTTCGCAAGAGCAAACGACGATGCGGCCCGCGTCGCGACGGGGGTCTTGGGGAGGCCCTGAGCCGGGGTTGGGCCCAGGGTTTGACCGTTGAGACTTTGCCATGCGTGCACAAGCCTGGTGAGTAAGGCTGTTGGCCGAGGACCTGGGTGATTATACTCGTGGATAAAAGAATGCGCTAATCCGAGCCCAGGCGATCGATCGCAATGCGCCGCCCAAGCCGCACACCGTTTGCCCCCAGGGTGGTCGACCTACCGCCGCCGTTCCAACTCGTCCGGCTCCGGGAGGTGGGCGACGCCTTCGCTCACGCCAAGGCCATCGCCGCCGAGGCAGGCGCAGGAACGCTCACCTACGTCGGCCGCTTCGACCTTGCCGAGTTTGCCATCGTGCTCGAACCGGAAGAACCCCTGGGATCGGCGCGCGGGGCCTTCTATGCCGGCATGGTGGCGCTGCGCGACGCCTTGCTGGGGCAAGCCCCGCCGGAACGCCCGATCACCTTCAGCTGGCCCGATGCCATCTGCGTCGATGGTGGACTGATCGGCGGCGGCCGCCTGGGGTGGCCGGACGGCGCAGACGAGCGCGCGCCGCCGGATTGGCTGGTGTTTGGTGCCTCGATCCGCACCCTCGACCTTGGCGGACACCAGGCGGGCCTCGCTTCGTTTGCGACGGCGCTGAGCGAGGAAGGTTTCGAGGACGCCGGGTCGGATCGGCTGCTTGAGAGCTTTGCGCGCCACCTGATGGTGGCGATCGACGCCTGGCGCGCCAACGAGTTTGGTACCGTGACGCGCAACTATCTGGAGCATTTGACGGTCGAGAAGGGCGCCTTGCCGGCCTTGGCCAGCAACGGCGACTTGCTCATCCGCTGGCGCGGACAGAAAAACCCCGACCGGCACGCGCTCGCGGCGGCCCTTGCCGCCCCATCGTGGTTCGATCCCGCAACCGGAGGCCCACGCGCGTGAAGCTTTTGCGCACCATTCGGCTCGACGCTTCCGACGCCTTCGTGTTCGAGCGGGCGGCAACGCCGGGGGAATGGGCGGTCTCTGGCGCGTTTGCCTTCACCCACCTCAACGTGACCGAGCTCGCCGGCAAGGTCCGCACGGCCTTTCGCTCGGGCTTTCTTGGCCTCGAGACGCTTGGTTGGTCGACGCTGGTGGAGGTGGTCGAAGCCAGCGCGTCCGAGCGTGACGCCGCCATTGAGCGGCTGGCCCAGCAGCTCGTCGAGCGCTTTGGCGCCCCAGATCTTGCTTGCGCGCGACCGGCCGCGGCCGAGGAAATCGATTTTTCCGCTGCGCTCAGCGATCACCCCGAGGGCATGCTGGTGGCGGTTTCGCGGCGCTGGGAGGACGGCGCCATCCGCGAAGCCTTTCGTACCTTGACGCCCAGCATCGGGGTCAAGCCGCTGCGCGCCTATGCCTTCCTCGAGGTCGTTGGCGAGGACGCAGACGAGGAGGTGGATCTGACGACGATCGGCCAGACAACCGGCAAAGGAGATCGCAATTGAGCGGCGACTTCTGGCTCGCCTGCGGCCACCATCTCGTCGATCGCGACGCCGGCGGCGGCTTGCGCATCACCGATGAATTTCTCAAGGCCTATTTGGCCCGCCCGGAACTGGCGCCGCCGGCCGATGCCGGCCCGGCCGAGCGGGCCCTGCACGCCACCGTGCTCGCCGAGCCGCGCCGCACCGTTACGTCCGCGCAAGTTGCCGCCATCGCCGATCACGACGCGCGCGAGAATTGGCAAGTCATGTTGACCTTTCGCGCCCAACTCCTGCAGCACCCGACCCTGGAGGCCGCCTATCTCGACATCGTGCGGCGCAACCGCAAGCTGCCGCATATCTTCCTCAACCAGATCGTGCAGCTCATACTGCGCAACAGCCTTGACGGCTACGATGATGCGTTCGTGCTGCGCGCCGCGGAGCTGTTCTTTCGCCCGCAGCGGTTGGCGCTGCACGAGGGTGCCCTCATTGCCGCCGACGAAGAAACGCTGGCCGGGCTCGGCGGGCGGCCGCCGTCGCCCCTGGTCTCGATGCTGGGCTTGCCGGCCGCCGCCGAGATCGACGTTCTCAACGAGGACAACGCGGCGGACTATTGGCGGCGAAGCGATCTTTTCGATCTGGCCCTCGACCTCACGACTGGCCGCCGCGGCCACGATGCGCTCGCCGTGGTGATCGAGCGCTGGATTGCGCATTTGCTTGGGCTCGAGGTGACGGTCGAGCCGCTGCAGGCGTTGCAGGATGCCGCCTTCAGCTGGTATGTGGGTCTTGATGCCGAAGGCACGCACCTGTGTGATGCCCTCTGGCAGGGCGAGGATCTTCAGGACGCGGCGCAGGCCAGCATGGTCGGGCTCTACCGGCTGATGTTCACCGATCCTTCGGTCATGCTAGAAAAGGTCCGAGGCGAACCGGTCTACCTGATGGCGGCGATGACGGCCGACAAGGTCTTGCGCCTAAAGCCGCAAAACCTCATCACCGGACTTCCGCTCCGGCAGCTAGAGGCGGTGACTTGAACGCAACGGCATTGCTCAGCTTTCCCGTGGGCGTGGTGGTCGAACGTCACAAGGCGACCAGCCCGTGGCTCGACTTCGTCTGGAGGCCGGTCTCGATTCTGAGCGGCCTCCCCGCGGCGGCGCCCTGGACCTTGATCGGCACGGACGCCGACAGGCAAACCTTCTTTGCGGGCACGGCCAGCATCGAACTCTATCGCACGGAGACGGCAAACTACCTCAACAATCTCACGTCCGGGGCGCCGTCGCTGTGGGTGGTGCTGCGGCCAAGGGAGGCCGACCCGCCCTATGAGGTGCTGGCGGTGACGGCCGATCCCGCCGAGGGCGAAGCGTTTGCCGAGGCCGGCAACGACCTGATCGAAATCGTGCCGATGCCGGCAGACATTGCAGCAGCGATCGAGGCCTTTATCGCCGAACACCACGTCGCGCGTCCGACTTTCAAGCGCCAGCGTCAAGGCTGGTCGGGCCCTGCGCGCCGGGGCGGCGGGGAGGAAGGCCCGTGAAGCGGCCGGAACCGTTCTTGGCACGCTGGTCGCGGCTCAAGCGCAAGGAAACCGATGCCGCCGAGGCGGCCGCGGCGGATCCCCGCCCCCCATCGCCGGAACGGGCCGCCCTCAGCGCGTCGGTGCCCGGACGGCCAGAGCCGGCGACCAAGCCGCCCCCCGGCGATGAGCCCGTGGACCTCGCGGATCTGCCCTCCATCGACTCCATCACCGCGGGCAGTGACATTCGCGCCTTTCTGCGCTCCGGCGTGCCGGCGGAGTTGACCAAGGCGGCGCTGCGGCGGGCCTGGACGAGTGACCCCGCCATTCGTGATTTCATTGGCATTGCCGAAAACCAGTGGGATTTTACCGACCCGAGTGCAATTCCGGGGTTTGGGCCGCTCGAGGCGCACGACGATGTCGCCGGGCTCCTGCGCCAAGCCCAGGGGCAAGGTCTGACCCCGCCGACTGCGACCGAGGCGAGCCCTGCCGTTCCAGGGGGGAGCGAGCCTTCTTCAGCGCAAGTGCATGGTATGCCAGACAGAAACGTAGGCGACGGCAAGGATACTCGGGCAGTAGAAGGGCAACAAAATGTTGCTCTTGTTGCAGCGCAACATCCGGCTCCCCCAGCAGACGAAGCCCGTTCGCCCAGTCGACGGACCCACGGCAGCGCACGGCCCAAGTAAAACGACCCGTCATAGTCTTGGGGTATGTTTTCGCCTCATAGCCTCTTCCTTTGGGCCACTTAGCCATAGCCCAAAGCTATTGACGCTGGCGTTGCAGAAGCATTAGGGTCTTTGACTGTTCCCAAATTCCGAGGCGCCACGCGCCTAACTCTTAGGCACATGCGGGACCACGGCTTACAGGAAGCGATTCGCGCCGCTGGCGGCATTGGCGAACTCGCGCGGCGACTAGGCATCTCTCAGCCTTCGGTTTCAAATTGGGATCATGTTCCCGCAGAGCGCGTGTTGTCGGTCGAACAGGCGACCGGCATTGCGCGCGGCTTGCTGCGGCCCGACCTTTTTCCAGGCGAGGGGCGCGAACCCCTGGATGAGGTCGATGGTGCCCGCGCCCGGGAGTACGCGCTGCTGGCAACCCTTTTGGGGCAGAGCCCCAAGGCGCAGCTGTTGAAACGGCTGGCGCAACTCAGGGGTGACGCGACGCCGCTCGGGCTCAGCCACGCCGCGCTCAGCGAGGCGGCCCAGCGCGCCGAGGAGGACCGCGTCGGGCGGGAATATTTCAACCTCTTTATCGGCCTGGGGCGCGGCGAGCTCCTACCCTACGCGTCCTACTATCTGACGGGGTTCTTGTACGAGCGTCCGTTGGCGCGCCTGCGCGCCGACCTCGAACGGCTCGGCATCGAGGCGGCACCCGGCCAGTCCGAACCGGAAGATCATGCCGCCATCCTGTGCGAGATCATGGCCGCACTGGTGGGCAAAGAGACCGCGGCCCCGGCCGGGGCCGACAAGGATATGTTTGAAAAGCACTTGGCGCCTTGGATCGGTCGGTTCTTCACCGATCTGGAGCGCTCGCCAACGGCCGACTTTTACGCCTGC
>DATMZT010000100.1:0-14822 GCA_035573335.1 Hyphomicrobiaceae bacterium
TGCTTGCCTCCAGCGTCATCAAATTGTTCGACGCCACGATCGGGCAAATGGTTGCCCTGGCCGTGTTGATGCCGGTGGTTGCTTCCATGGGCGGCAACGCTGCGACGCAGACCATGACGGTGACGGTGCGCGCGCTCGCGACCCGTGACCTGGGGCCGGCCAACGCGCTGCGCGTGATCGCCCGCGAGGCCTCGGTCGGCCTCGTCAATGGCGTGGCATTCGCCGCCATCGTCGGCCTGGTGGTGCTGTTCTGGTTCGGGATCGGCACGCTCGGGCTGGTCATTGCCACCGCCATGATCTGCAACTTCCTTGCCGCTGCCCTGGCCGGCATCATGATTCCCCTGACGCTTGCCCGTTTCGGCTACGATCCTGCCGTGGCCTCAGGCGTGTTTGTGACGATGGTCACCGACGTGGTTGGCTTCTTTGCCTTTCTGGGTCTGGCCTCGCTGTGGCTGAGATAGGCAGGGGAGCGCTGGTTCGCGGCCGGCCGATATGCAACATTTTTTAACCAGGCAACGGGAGGGCTCGCGCCATGAGCATCGCGGTGCGGCGTCTTGAGGCGAAGGACAAGTCGGTCTGGCTCAAGCTCTTCAAGGGCTATATCGAATTCTACAAGGCCAGCGTCGCCGAACCGGTGATCGAGGAGGCATGGCGGCGCTTGCTGGCCGGCGGTTCCGACTTTCACATCGGCTTGCTGGCGGTCGACGCAAGCGATACGCCCGTGGGGCTGGCGCACGTGCTGTTTCATCGCTCGACCTGGTCGCCGACCTACTATTGCTACCTGGAGGATCTGTTCGTTGATCCTGCCCGGCGCAAAACCGGGGCCGGGCGTGCCCTGATCGAGGCCACCTATCGTGAGGCGGATGCGCGGGGCGCCACGCGCACCTACTGGACGACGCAGGAATTCAACTACACCGCGCGCGCCCTCTACGACCAGATGGCGAGCAAGTCGGTGTTCGTCCAATATCGGCGCTAGCGGCGCGCTTTTTTCCTATCAACGCAGCACAGCGCGCGCGGTTGGGGCGGCACACGCGGCTGGACCGGCAACGGAAGATAGAGGCGCAGCCGATGCGAGCCAAACCGACATCGCGCCGGATGCTGAGGACCTTTGCCCGGACCCGGGCTCGCCGCGGTTGCGGGGTGGCGGGCCAGCCGGCAAAGACATGCTAGTTTTGTCGTCCCGCGTGGGTTTTGCAAACTAGGGCTCACCGATGCAGCGTGTCCTGATCTGGGTCGCAGCGCTTTGTGCGCTGCTCGTCACGCTGGCGGCTTTGGCTATCGGGGCCGGCTATGCCTGGTTGTGCGCGACGGTGCCCGCCGCCTCGGGCCGCCTCGTGCTCGAGGGCATCGCCGCACCCGTCGCGATCAGCCGCGACCGCGAATATGTACCGCACGTGTTTGCCAAGTCGCGTCGCGATCTCTTGTTTGGGTTGGGCTTCGCGCAGGCGCAGGACCGTCTGTGGCAGATGGAGCTGTCGCGGCGCAGCGGGCAAGGGCGGCTGTCGGAGATCTTCGGTGAACGTAGCTTTAGCACCGATCTGTTCCTGCGCACGCTTGATCTTTACGGCCACGCGGAACGCTCGCTGGCGGCGCTGACCGTCCAGGACCGGCAGGACCTCGAGGCCTATGCCGATGGCGTCAACGCCTTCATGCGGCGCAGGACCGGTTGGTTTGAACCGCGACTTGCCCCCGAATTCATCTTGTTGCGCCATACGCCCGAACCATGGCGACCCGCCGACAGCATGGTGATTGCCAAACTGATGGCCTTGCAGCTCGGCGCCAACATCAATCAGGAGCTGGCACGGCTCGCCTATGCCGCGCAGGGTTTGAAGGCGGCAGAAATCGAAGACCTGATGCCGTCCGATGCGGCCGAACAGGCGCCGCCGCTGCCGGAACTCGCCGAGCTTTATCCGCTTAACCGCGCCGCGGTTCCCGAGCGCCGGGCGGCGGCCGGTTTCATCGACCTGGCCGCCATGGGTGGTGCCTCCAACAACTGGGTGGTGGCAGGCTCGCGCACGCGCTCGGGCAAACCGCTGCTCGCCAACGACCCGCATCTGGGTTTGACGGCGCCATCGGTGTGGTATTTGGCGCACCTCGCTCTCGAGCAAGCGGGTGACGCACCGGTCAATGTCGTCGGTGCCAGCCTGCCGGGGGTGCCGCTGATTGTGCTCGGTCGCACCGACGCGCTCGCCTGGGGCTATACCAATACGGGCGCCGACGTCGAGGACATCTTCATCGAAAAGCTCAATCCCGATAATGCGGCGGAGTACTTGACGCCCGAGGGCTGGCGCGCGTTCGTCCGCGAACCCATGGCCATCGCCGTCAAGGGCGAGGGTGTGCGCCACCTCGAGCGTCGGCGCACCCGGCATGGGCCGGTGCTGCCGGGTTTCTACCGTGGTCTTGAGGCCCTGCTCGGGCCGGGTCATGTGGCAGCCCTGCAATGGACGGCCTTGAGCGACGACGACACGACGCTCGCCGTTGGCCTGTTCGACCCCGGCCTCACGACGGTTGCCGCTTACATGGAACGCATGCGGCGCTACGTGGGACCCATGCAGAACATGGTGGTGGCCGATGCCAGCGGGCACATCGGCTTGATCGCCCCTGGCCGCGTGCCGCTGCGCGATCCCGCCAACACGGTGGCCGGCCGCGCGCCGGTACCGGGCTGGGATGCGCGCTATGACTGGAAGGGTTACCTGCCGTTCCAAGATCTGCCGCGCCTGATGGATCCAGCGCAGGGCGCCATCGGCACCGCCAATACGCGCATCGTTGCGGCAAACGCTGCCCAGCACCTGACGTTTGATTGGGACCCGGCCTTCCGGCAGCGGCGCATCGAGGAACTGATCATCGCCGCCGATCGCGGGCCGCATGATCTTAACAGCATGCGGCAGGCGCAGGGGGATGTGCTGTCGCTCGCCATCGCCCGGCTGCAACCGCTGATGACGGCCGCCGCACAAATCGGCGAGAAGGTCGACCAGCAACTCCTCGATCAACTGACCGGTTGGGACGGCAGCATGCGCGCCGATCTCCCCGAACCGCTGATCTTCACGGCCTGGCTGCGCGAGACCGTGCGCGCGATTTACCACGACGATCTAGGGTTTGCCTTCGACCGCTTCTGGGGCTCGCGGGCAACCGCGCTGATCCGGCTCTTGGAGGGGCGGGCGACGGGACGCGATTGGTGCGACGACCGCACCACCTCGCCACGAAAAAGCTGCGGTGCCGTGCTCGCCGCCGCGCTGACGCGAGCGGTAGAAGACCTGCAACGACGTTACGGCAAGGATCGATCGAAATGGCGCTGGGGGGACGTGCATCAGGCCCACAGCGAACACCGCCCGTTTGGGTCAGCTGGCAAGATCGCCGGGCTGTTCGATGCCGCCGCCCTCTTTAATATCAGCGTGCCGAGCCCCGGCGACGACTACACGCTCGACGTCGGCCGCATGGATTTCACGAGCTCTGAGCCCTTTGCCAATCGGCACGCGGCGAGCTACCGCGCCATCTATGATTTCGCCGATCTCGATCGCTCGCTTTACATGCACACCACCGGCCAATCCGGCAACGCCTTCTCACCGTTCTATCGTTCGTTCGCCGCGCGCTGGGCCAAGGTCGACTACATCGAGATTGCCACCAAGCCGGATCGGATCCTTGTGCTTGGCACCTGGACGCTAACCCCGAAGTAGGTCTGGGCCAACGGGCGTCGCGATCGCTCCTGAATCGCGCTATGAGGGGACTGCGCCCCGGGTGCATTTTTTAAGGAGTACCCAAGAGGCAGGCGAGGCGATGGCGGCAGACGAGCGCCGGGAGGAGGAGCGGTTCTTGGCGGAGCTAAAGGCCCGCTCCGGCCGTGACTTGGCCGGTTGGATGGCCGCGATCGCAGCCCAGAACTTCAGCGACAAGAACGAGGTCATCGATTGGTTGCGCGGCCAAGGCTTTGCCTTCGCGCGGGCCTCGTGGCTAGAGCGCATCTACAGCAATGGTGGCCGGCCCATTTACGAAGGCGTCCCGGAGCGACCAGCGCGACCCGTGCCCAAGCCGCGACCGGAAAAGCTTGTCGCGCCGCTGCCGCAGCCGGCGGTGCTGCGCCCCAATCCCGACGAGGCCGCCTTGCTCGAAAAGCTGATCGCGCAAGCCAAGGGATACCGACCCCTCTATCAGATGCTCGAGGCCGAGGTGAAGCGGGCCATACCGGAGCTGCGGCTCAGCCCAGCCCCGACGCATATCTGTTTTGGCGCACCCATCGCGTTTGCCGCCGTGGCGCTCAGCGCCAGCGAACTGCGCCTCGGCCTGGCTTTGGGTGATCGTCCCTTCGATACGCGCCTGCAGCGTGCCAAAATGAAAGGCCTTAGTGAGGACATCACGCACATGGTCGTTCTCACCGATGCGCGCCAAGTGAATGCCGACCTCATGAGCCTGGTGCTGGCAGCCAATGCCCGCGTCAACAGCTAACGAGCCCTAGCATCACGAAAAAGTCGATTTGCTCAGCCAAGCTGTGGCCAGCAGGAGGTGCGGGGTTATGGTCATCAGCAACCGCCGGGCGCACGCGAGGCTGGCCAGCAGCTTGGCGCTTGCGCTCATGGCCTTTAGCGCCGCTCTCGAGGCGCAGACGGCGCAGCGCGACGGCATCGCCGAGCTGATCGGGCGCAAACCGGACGCCGCCGCGGAGCAGCCCCCGCAGCCGGGCGCGCCCAGGCCCAATGCGGGCGCCGCTGGGACCGGCCAAACCGCCGAGACCGCTAAGGATCCGCGCGAGGGCGAGCTCGGCTATGAGCAGGCGCAGCGCCTGATGAAGGCGGTCGACGCCATTTTGCAGGATACCGCGCGCAATCGGGGCGAGGCCAAGAAGCTGCCCCCCGAGGCCGACTTTCTCGTCAAGCCGCTATGGACCGAGACGCGCGAGGATCGCGAAAAGAAAATCCGCGAGCTCTTGGATGCCGCCTTGGGCATTGTCACGGACGTGCCCGTGGTCGATGTGCAAAAGAAAATCGAGGGCTTGCGCAAAAACATCCGGGATCTCGACGATCGCATCGTCAAGCTGCGCGAGAGGCAGCTGGTGGCGCCCAAGGACGGTATGCTGCCGGGCTACCTCACCGATACCATCGACAGCCTCGCCAAGGACATCGAGGAGACCAAGAAAAAGATCGATCTCAATCGCGAGGAAATCAAGCAAGCCAAAGGTGAGGTGCTGGAGGCCCTGAAAAAGGCCGGCGTGCAATTGAGCCCCGAACAGGTCGACCTGTTGCTCGACAGCGTGCTGTCCGGTGACCTCGTGCGCTTGGTGGCGGTGTTCCATTCGGCCAAGCTGATCGACCTACAACTCGGCAAGCTCATGACGGCATCGGGTGAAAACATCGGTGCGGCCCGCAAGTATTTTGCCATGCATGCCGCCCTGTTTGCGCTGCTGGTGCATGCCCAGGATGGGCTGATCGCCAAGATCGACAACCAATATCTGCCGAAGTTGACGGCGATCGAGCGCGACATTCGCGCCGCGCGCGTCAAAACCGCCGACCTGCTCAAGGCCGAGAACCGCGACGATCAAAAGCGCGCGCTAGAAGGCAATCGCGAGAGCCAGAAGCTGGCGGAAGAGGCCGCCAAGGGCTACCGGCGCTATCTGTTGCAGCAGCGTGAGCAGGTTGCCAAGGCGCGCCAGCGCGCGACGCACGATCTGCGCATTGCCGATAATACCTATGAGACGGTCGAGGCCAGTTTCCAGCTCAAGATCCTGATGCAGGACTCGGCCGCCTCCTTCGAGGCCATCCAAAAGCTGGAGGCGCCGACCTTCGATCAGATCTTCCGCAATGAGGAACTGAGGCGCGAGTTCGAGAGCCTGACGCGCAAACTGGACGCACCCTCGAGCTGATCGAGATGGCCGCTGACGGCTTGGCGGGCGCCCGTCAGTAGCGCTTGCCGCCCTGCTCGGGTGGTTTGGCCAGCTCCGCGTCGATGTCCATGGTCTTGCAGTTCTTGCTGGCGAGCAGGCGGTTATAGGCCTCGAGCCTGGCGCGCTCGCGCGCGTATTCGGCCTGCCGATCGGCGCCGCGCGCCGAACCGCCAGCGAGGTTGGCGCTGCCGCTCTGCATGGCCGAGGCAACGGCGGACGGCTCGACCCGGAAGCCGGGATCCTTGAGCCGGGCAATGGTGATCTGCATGGACCCCAGGGTGCGTTTGCAGTCGCGCGCCTTGTCGAGCTCGCTCAGCTCGTAGGTTCCCTCGCCGGTCATCTCGCCGCTGCTCGGTACGATCGCCTTGGTTGATTTCCTTTCCTTCAGCGGCGGCGGGGCATAGCCCGGCAGAGCCGCCGCGCAGGCGCCAAGGAGGAGGGCAGCAGCAGGGAGGGTATAGCGCACGGGCATCGGCACCAAGACTATGAGATTCGCCGCTACGCTAGCCATCTAAACGTGGCGGCCCGAGGGCGTCTGCCGTAAGGAAGGGTCAAGGCGGCCAGGACCTGGCCCTTGAGCTTGAGATTAGCCGGAGACGTTCGATGGCCCAGAACATTGTCAGAAGCGTCAAAGCAATGGTCGATGCTGCCAAGCGCGAGATCGAGGAGCTGCCGGCCAGCGAGGCCGTCAAACTCGTTGGCCGTGACGACGTGGTGCTGGTCGACCTGCGTGATCCGCGTGAGCGCGAGCGCGACGGCAAGGTGCCCGGCACCTTCAATGTGACGCGCGGCATGTTGGAATTTTGGATCGATCCCGAAAGCCCCTACTACAAGGAGAGGTTCGGAGAGGATAAGAAATTCGTGTTCTTCTGCGCCGGTGGTCTACGCTCGGCCTTGGCCGCCAAGACGGCGCAGGACATGGGGCTAAAGCCCGTGGCGCACGTGCTGGGCGGCTTCAAAGCCTGGCAGGAGGCCGGCGGGCCCGTCGAGCCCGGCGCGCCCAAGCCGAGCGCGCACACGCAACGCAAGTAGGCGCACCCTTTAGCTGCCGCCGACGGTCGGCCGCGGCGTTTGCATTCCCTTGCCGGCTTGGCGCACTTGCATGAACCCGGCAAAGACAGGCGGCGAAGCCGTGAAAGCAAACTAGATCTTGCATGCCATCTCCTTGGCGGAGAAGGCGCGCAGCGTCCGGGTTTTGGCGTTGCCAAGCTTGGCAATCGAAAGGGCAAAGCCCGTCATGGCGCCCGGGCCGGCCCTTTGCGCCCGGCGTTCTCCTGGTCGCGGGTGCGGATGGGGGGCGCGTGCGCGCCACGGCGCGCGCAGCCCCCAAGGCGACGCCCGACAGTTGCAGGGCCTCGCGCCGCTTTCGCCTTGGGCCCGACAGCGCTAAGCTCCTATTGCACTGCACAAATCGAAGGCGACCTCCGCCCATGTCCTCGAATGGCCCCGGCCCCACCTCCCGCATCTTTTTTTCTCAGCGCCTGCGCCTGCACTACGTCGATTGGGGCAATGCGGACGCGCCGCTGCTGGTGCTGGTGCACGGCGGGCGCGATCACTGTCGCAACTGGGACTGGTTGGCCGAAAAGCTGCGCGGGGACTGGCACATCATCGCCCCGGACCTGCGCGGGCACGGCGACAGCGAATGGTCCAAGGATGGGACCTACACGATGGCGGGCTACATCTATGACCTGGCCCAGCTCATACATCAGCTCAAGGTCTCCCCCGTCACCATTATTGGGCACTCGCTCGGCGGCAATATCGCCCTGCGCTACAGCGGCCTTTACCCCGAAAACGTGGCCAAACTCATTGCCATCGAGGGACTTGGGCCGAGCCCCAAAATATTGCGGGAGCGCCAGGCCAAGCCCTTCGCCGAGCGCATGCGCATCTGGATCGGCGAGCAGCGCGCACTCTCCGGCCGCGTCGCTCGCCGGTATCCATCGATCGAGGATGCCTACAAACGCATGCAGGAAGAGAATGGGCATCTGTCGCCACAACAGGCGCGACTTTTGACCGTGCATGGGGTCAACCAGAACGAGGACGGCACCTACAGCTGGAAGTTCGACAACTATGTGCGCTCATGGCCGCCCTACGACATGCGCAGCAAGGACATTGAGGCGCTCTGGGGTCGGATCGGCTGTCCGACCCTGCTGGTGTACGGCAAAGAGAGCTGGGCCTCCAATCCGACCGAGGACGGGCGGGTTGCGGCCTTCAACAACGCCAGCGTGGTGACGATCGAAAAGGCAGGCCACTGGGTGCACCACGACCGGCTCGATGAGTTCTTGAGCCTGACGCGCACCTTTCTTGCCCGTTAGCCGCGGCGGGCGCCGACGTCGATGCCGGGGGCGTCAGCGCGTCGGGCTCTATCGCGGTTGACGCTGCCAACCGGGTCAGCTTGCGATCTTGCGCGATTTCGCGGCGGGCGTGGCGGGGCTGCCGCGCTACGGCAGCGCAATCCGCAGTACACTCACGGTCTTGCAAAGAATCGCGGTAGGACTGCGCGCGGGCAAAGGGTCTGGAGGCGGCCATGCTGGCAGGGAAGGCGTCGGGGCTGGGTGTCTTTGGCGTTGCGATTGCCGTAGGCCTGCTGAGCGGGCTGCCGGCGCCGCGTGCGGCCGGCGCCTTTGCCGTCCTCAACGGATCTTGGTCCGGATCGGGCAGCATTCGGCTCGACGATGGACGCACGGAAGCCCTCAAGTGCCGCGCCTACTACAGCCCCAAGGGGGACGAGAACCTTGGCTTGGCCTTGCGGTGCGCGTCTTCTTCCAGCAAGATCGAACTGCGCGCGCAGCTGACGGCGACCGGCAGCCGCGTCGCCGGGCATTGGGAGGAGCGCACATTTAATGCCTCCGGCACCGTGGCTGGCCATGCGTCCGGCAACAATATCAAGCTCGCCATCAACGGCGGTGGCTTCTCCGGTTCGATGGCGGTCACGACCGATGGCAAGAGCCAGGTCATCTCGGTCGCCACCCAAGGCGTGGCGCTCAAGGGTGTGAGCGTGAATTTGCGCCGCGACTGACGGCTTCAGGCGAGAAAGGGATTGCTACGGCGTTCCTCGCCGATCGTGCTCATCGGCCCGTGCCCGCAGATAAAGACCAAATCGTCGCCGAGGGGTAGCAACTTGGTCTTGATGGCGTCGATCAGCGCCGCGTGGTCGCCATAGGGAAAATCGGTGCGCCCGATCGAGCCGCGGAACAGCACGTCACCCACCAGCGCCAGGCGCTGGGCCTCGTTGACAAGCACGACCGAGCCCGGCGAATGCCCCGGGCAGTGCAGCACCGCGAAGTCGAGCCCCGCCGCGCTGACGCTGTCGCCTTCGCTCAGCCAGCGGTCGGGCGTGACGTTCCGCCCGTCGGCCAAACCGTAGGAACGCGCTTGTGCGGCCAGGCCGTCGAGCAGGAACTGGTCGGCCCGATGCGGTCCCTCGATGGGCACTCCACCCAGTTTTTCCTTCAATGCGGCGGCACCACCGGCGTGATCGATGTGGCCGTGCGTGAGAATAATCTTCTCGACGCGGAGGCCCACCTGATCGAGGCCGGCTTGGATGCGATCGAGGTCGCCGCCGGGGTCGACGACGACACCCCGCTTGCTGTCTTCGTCCCACAGGAAGGTGCAGTTCTGCTGGAACGGCGTCACGGGGACGATGGCGGCTTTGAGGGGCATGGGCGGGGCTGGCAACGCGGGGTGGGCGAGGTGACGTTCTACTAGCGCGCGCCGCCTCTGCGGTCCACCGCGCGGCCGAGCCCGCCGGCGGCGGCCACAGCTGCTGCGCTCAAGCCGCTAGGCTTGGCCGCCTGCGAAGCTGATGGGCAGGCGACGGGGGCCGCGCACGGTACCCTCGGACCATTTGACCTCGCCGGCCAGGCTGAACTCGGGGATTCGCCGCAAGAACTCCTCGACGGCAACGGTCATCTCCAGGCGCGCCAGGTTGGACCCGACACAGCGATGGATGCCAAGGCCGAAGGCGGCGTGGCGATTTTCCTTGCGATCGATGATGACCTTATCGGCGTCGGGAAACATTTCCGGATCGCGATTGGCGGCCGGGAAAGAGAGCAGCACCATTTGCCCTTCCTTGAAGGTGCAACCGTTGATTTGCGTCTGCCGCTTGACTTCGCGCGCCATGGTGACCGGAGCAAAGGCGCGCAAGAACTCCTCGATGGCGAGCGGCATCAGCTGGGGCTCCTGGCTGAGGCGCCGGCGATCCGTCGGGGCCTTGGCCAAGTGCCACAGGCACGAACCGATCGCGCTCCAGGTCGTGTCGATGCCAGCGATCAGCAAGAGCCGCAAGGAACCGATGACGTTTTCGGTGCTCATCGGTTCGCCATTGAGCTGGGTCTTGTTCAAATAGCTGATGAGGTCCTCGCCCGGCTTCTCCAGCCGGTCATGTACATGGCCCATGAAATAATGGGTCATTTCGCCGACGGCCTGCATCAAGGCGCTGTTGTCGGTAATACCGTCCTCGAGGATGCCTTTGATCCATTGCCGGTAGAGGTCCCCGTCCTCCTCCGGCAGGCCCAAGAGATGGGCTATGAGACGCACGGGTATTTCCTGGGCGTACTCGACCGCGGCGTCGCAGCCGCCGCGGTCGATGAACTTGTCGATCAGCTCGTTTGCCAGCGCGCGCGCCCGCGGCTCGAGCCTCTTCATCTGATCGGGTGTGAAGGGGGGCAGCAGCACCATGCGCGCGGGGCGGTGCTCCGGCGGATCGGAGGTAATGGGTGGGGCGGGGACGCGTGGCGGCGGCGTTTCGCGAACGACCACGCGGCGGGATGAGAAGTGCTCGGTATCGTAAGCAATGGCCCGCACGTCGGCATAGCGCGACGGGAAGTAGACGCCCATGAAGCGATCGGTATGGGCGATGGGGCAGCGCTTGCGCATGTCCTCCCAAATCGGAAACGGGTCGTTGATCCAGCGCGGATCAAGGTGATCGAAGTCGGTGGCCCAGTCCTTGACGGGCGGTCGTTCGCTCATTGCGCTCTCTCACTTCTCGACGATCTCGACCGCGAACTCGGGGCAGTTGGACTTGGCGAGATAGGCCTTTTCTTCCAGTTCCGGGGGAACCGAGCCGTCATTGACCTCGCGGGCGTTGCCATACTCGTCGAGCTCGAACAACTCCGGAGCGATCGCCTTGCAACGATTGTGCCCCTGGCATTTGTCCCTGTTGACGCGAACTTTCAGCGTTGCGGTGTTGCCCATTGCCACTTCCTTCCACGTTCGCATGTCGGGCATCGCCGGCCAGTTTGGCGCATGCCCACAGCAGGGGCAAGGACCCCGTCGCCAAGCTTTGCCGTTGCGCGCTGTCCCGCATCTAGAAAGGTGCCAGTTCGAGCAGCGGCTGGCCTTCGGCCACCGTACTATTCTCGCTCACGAGCCATTTGCTGACGCGGCCGGACTGCTCGGCGACGACCGGTATATGCATCTTCATGGCCTCGATGATGCCGATCTCGGTGTCGGCCTCGACGCGGTCGCCGACCTTGACCAGGCAGGTCATGAGGTGTCCGGACACCGGAGAGGAAACGTGGCGCGACACGCGGCTTGGCTCGGCTCATTTTTTTGTCTGCGCACAGGAGCATGTCCACCGTCGCTCGGCAAGGCACCGGCGCGCCGGCAGCCGGAGAGCGCCAGCGGCGGTGCTGCCCCGCGGCAACGCCCCTCAGCACGAGGCAAGGGGTGGCAGGCTTTGCCCAGCAACCCTGAGGCCAACAAAAGAAAAGGGAGCCCGAGGCCCCCTTGTGAGGTGAGAAGCGAAGAAGCAGAAGAGAACTCAAGCCGCTACGTGTTCGCCGCCAGGATCGCGCAGCACGTAGCCCCGCCCCCAAACGGTCTCGATATAGTGCTGACCACCGGTTGCTGCCTGCAGTTTTTTGCGCAGCTTGCAGATGAAGACGTCGATGATCTTGAGCTCGGGCTCGTCCATGCCGCCGTAGAGGTGGTTGAGGAACATTTCCTTGGTCAGGGTGGTGCCCTTGCGTAGCGAGAGCAACTCCAGCATTTGGTATTCTTTGCTGGTCAAATGCACCCGCTGATTGTGTACCTCGACCGTCTTGGTATCGAGATTGACCTTGAGTTCGCCGGTCTCGATGACCGACTGGGCGTGGCCCTTGGAACGGCGGACGATGGCGTGGATGCGGGCCACCAACTCGTCCTTGTGGAAGGGCTTGGTCATGTAGTCGTCGGCGCCGAAGCCGAGACCGCGCACCTTGTCCTCGATGCCTGCGAGCCCAGACAGGATCAGGATCGGCGTCTGCACCTTGCTGACCCGGAGCGTCTTTAAAACCTCATAGCCGCTCATATCCGGCAGATTGAGGTCAAGCAGAATGATGTCGTAGTCGTAGAGTTTGCCGAGGTCGACGCCTTCTTCCCCAAGGTCGGTCGTGTAGACGTTGAAACCCTCGGACTGCAGCATCAGCTCGATGCTCTGCGCCGTGGCGCTGTCGTCCTCGATTAGAAGGACCCGCATGTCAATCCTCTCTCCCAGACCCCAGGCGGGGTCCGCTGCCCGATGTTTGAAGAGGCCGCCGCCGGCTGAACTCGCCTAGCCTTCCGTTCCCAAGGCTAGTCGCCAGAGGTTAACAAAGCCTAATTTTGCCTTACAAGTACGCTCATTTCCGAACAGCAAAGCTTGCGGCATACACCCCGGACAGCGTCTAACATTGTGCCGTACACAAACAGATGTCCCGGCCCAGCCGGCAGCCGAAGCCCCCGCCGCGCGCCAAGACGGCACACAAATGACCCAGCTGATGTCACCCCCATCACAGAAGCCTAAGCTTGGCCGCATCCGTTGCCCTCGGAAGCTTGCCAACTAGGTTTCTGCGCACCGCAATTGTGTTCTAGCTGATTTGCGACTCAGGCCCTAGAGGCGCGGCAAAAAAAAGTATCGTCAGCGGCCCGTCATCTCAGCTCCGTCCTAACGCGTTGCTTTACCGCAACTTAATGGCTCATGTATAAGTTAGCCGACAGAGCGAGGAGCAGCCGTCGCCACCGCTCGAAAAAGGCTGGCCGTGAGCGATCCCTGTGCGTATTGGCACATGGTTTGCGTACGGCCTTATGGTGCGAGCGCATTGTTCGCAGGGCGACCGGACGAGTGTTGAACGCGGGACTTGGGGGTAGCGAGTCATGAAGCCACGTGACGCGGCGTTGCGGGTGAAACGATTCGAGGTCAACGAAAAGGCGCGCACGGTCGTTTCGATGGAATCGATGATCGGCGACTTTGAGCGCATGGCCAACGATTTGGCGCGCCAGATTGCGGCGGAGGAAGAGCGCACGGGGATCAAGGACACCTCGCACTTCGCCTATTCGACCTTTGCCAAGGCCGCGTCGCTGCGGCGTATGAATCTGCTCAACTCGGTTGCCGACTTGCGCGCAAAACTCGATGCCGCCAAGCGCGAGCACGAGGAGATGGCCAACGAACTGAGCAAACTTGAACCCGTCACCTCGCGCGAAGGCGAACGCCACGACCACACGGTCGAGCGCGGTGGCCTGATGCTGAACTGAGCCACGCCCGCAGCGCCTGGCGGGTTTCTTGCTCGGCGCGCCCTTCTTGTGGCAGCGTCGCCCTCGTTCGCTCGGCGAATCGTCTCAGCACACCACGACGCGGCGGACGCAAGCGGGCATCCGTGCTCGCATCGGGGGCAGGCTCAGCATGCACCGTTTGCGGTTCTTGCCATTGGCGATCGCCGCGCTGGGAGCCGTTGGCGGCTGCTCGTCGCTGACGCCGCCCACGCTCGGTGGCGCGCCAAAGCAGCCGGCAGCGGCGGCCGATCCGGTCAGCCAACCCGGCCAACCCAACGCCTATGAGACCGCCTTCATGGTGCAAGGCACGCCGACGGCCATCTACGCCCTCGTCGCGCGGGGCGTCCTCAACTGCTGGCTGGGGGCAGCCGGTCCCTTGCACGCGACGCATGTCTACGCGGCTGAAGCCGCGCCTCCCAACCAGGGTGGTGCGGCCGAAATCGTTTTGCACGAACGCGATCCCACCTTCCGCGATCAGCGCGGTCCCCGAGCGGTGCGCGTGCGCTTTGAACACGCCCAGGGCGGCGTGCGCGTCGGCTTTGTCAATCTGCGCCTCGGCGCGGCGCTCGCCGAAGCCATGTCGCAGGACACCGCGACGTGGGCGAGAGGGGGCAGTGGTTGCCGCGTCCGGGAGCTGCGCGAGCCGGCACTGCTCACGGGAGGGACACGGGCGCCACCGCCGCCGAACGTGGGTGGCGGAGGCCATAGGTAGTCGCGCGCCGCCAGGCTTGAGGCCCAAGGCGGCGACGCGGCCGCAACAAGCAACCGTCTAGTCGCGGTAGTCCTGGATCCGCGTTGCACGCAGACCGGGCAAGCCGTGCCGATCGATGGAACGCTGCCAGGACAAGAATTCGTCCACGGTCAGCTTGTAGCGTTCGCACGCTTCTTCGAGGCTCAGCAAACCACCGCGTACCGCGGCGACGACTTCCGCCTTGCGCCGAATAACCCAGCGCTTGGTGTCCTTTGGCGGCAGGTCGGCTACGGTGAGCGGACTACCGTCCGGCCCGATGACGTAGCGCACCCGGGCCCTGTACTGTTGATCGGTCATGATACTCGTTACATGTTGTCTGACCTGGGGGAGATACTAGACCAACGCGATTAAAATCGACCTAAGTCTTCAGGTAAATACTAGGGCAACGCCTGTGCCATTATTTGCCGACACAATGGTTAATGCTGCCGATATTCGGACGCTGGCCAGATCTGGCCGGGAGGGGACTTGCGCCCAGGCGCGGCACTTTCGGGGGAGTTTTGGCGCTGGCGGCGGGCCTTGGCGCCAGTTCGCCTTGATTGTGCTCGGCTGAGCCGCCATAGTCCCGCCCGCGGGGGATGGGTGGCCGCGCTTTTGAGGGGAATGATTAGGATTTAGGCCTGCGCTGCCATGCCGTCGCACCCGATCTCCCCCTCACCGCCCCGTGCCGCTGGCCCCGCCAGGCGCCGGATC
>DATMZT010000101.1:0-13180 GCA_035573335.1 Hyphomicrobiaceae bacterium
GCCGCAGCGTTCTCGGTGGCACCCTCGACCAGCCCGAGAATATGCTTGTCGCCCTTCCCGTCGATGCCGATGGCGCCGATCAGCACGATGTCCTCGGCCAAATGCAGGCCGTCGATCTGAATGACGAGCAGATTGAGCTCGGAGATGTCGCTGGCGAGCCACTCTTCCAATCGCTGCTGCGACAGCGCCACGAACCGGCGCGAGGCCGCTGACTTCGACGTCCCGTCTCCATCAACACGCGGGAGTGGACCTTCTGGCAGCCGGACAACGCGCCCGATCTTTCGGGCGGCGACCCCGATCAGCATCAGGTTCATGGCCGTCTTGCCAAGCCAGTCCTCGGCCGTCGCCGCTGCCCAACTCGGTAACGGCATCTCCTCGCCGAGATCGAAGTGGTCAAGACCATCGACGGCGTTGAACGCACGCTCGGCTGGCGCATCCCTGGCACTATTTTTGGCGAGGTACCCATTGCGCTTGGCACCCCGTTCCCGGGCGGATATCGCGCCGCGGAGCCGTCACGTGTGATGCGCGTGGATATTCAGCAGTATTACGCTGTCGCGGCAGTCTCCAAGGACATCTCGCTAAAGGTCAGCGCTCTGGCGCGCGAGCGCATTGGCGGGCTCCAGAGCATTGCCGCCGGCGGACATCGCCCGCAATACGCGCGGCTATGTTCTGACTGGGGATGATCTTAATAAGGCTGGCCGCTGGTCGCACAGCCGCGATCCCTATCTGCTAGAGACAAGCGTGCCTGGCGTTTTTGCGTGCGGCGATGTGCGGTTGAGCCCGGTCAAGCGCGTGGCCTCGGCGGTCGGCGAGGGCAGCATGGCGATCGCCTTCATTCACCAATATCTAGCCCAGGAGGGCCAATCGCAGGCTAGCCGGAGCTAGCGGCGCTGACGGCGCGGCGCGGAGCCATCGAGTACTAGGTGGGTGCCCACTACATCCAAAACAATCCGGGGAGCGGCGACGGCAAGCAGGCCTTCATCGACTACTTCGAGGCGGGCGGCGCGCGAGTACCCGGGCGATCGCGGCGCCCGGCGATCATACCTGGGCCGCGATGTTTTGATCTCGCCCGCGTCCGACGAGCGGCCGCGCCCTGGGCTGCCCGCTTGCGAGCATACCCCTTTGGAGCCCGCCTCTCGTCGCTGTTGATGCGGGCCCGCGGGGGCCCGCTCAAGCGCGGAAGCGTCGCCACGTCACCGTGACGCGCGTGCCCACGGGAACGCGCCGATAAAGGTCGAGCACATCCTCATTGTAGAGCCGGATGCATCCCTTCGAAACGGCGTCGCCGATCGTCCAGGGCGCATCGGTGCCGTGGATCCGGTACATGCTGGAGCCGAGATAGAGCGCGCGCACGCCCAGGGGATTGCGTGGGTGCCCGCCGGGAACATGCGGCGGAAGCCGCGGATTTTCCCGACGCATCTCGGCGGTTGGCGTCCAGTCGGGATTGACCCGCTTTTCGGATACGGTGGTGACGCCCTGCCAGCGGCTTTTCTCCCGCGGAATTGCGATCGGATAGCTGATTGCCTCTCCCCGGCGATGCACCCAATAGAGCCGCCGGTCGCCGAAGCTCACGATAATCTGCCCCCCTGGGTGGTCGGGATGAAAGGCCACGACCTCACGCGAGCCCCCGCCCCACAGGAATGACAAAAAGCCTTGCGCCGCGGCCGGGCTGGCCAGGCCCGAGTAGATGGCAAGGACAGCAAAAACCACAAGCAGGCACCGCTGCGGCCTGAGGATGCGCTTTGTCATCGAAGGTCTCGGTCCATGAGCGAATCACTTTCGTCGATTGTCCGCGAGATGCTTTTTTCGGCCTAGGCTCGAGGAGACACATCGGGCCGCAAAAGCAAAAATCCGTGTGTTTCCTGGGCCGCGCGCCGTGGTTGCCGCGATCGGCGGGCTTGAGCGTCAAGGAGGCCTGGTGGGCGAGGCTGCGCGAGCCGCGGCCCAGGTGCGCCGCGGTGAGGTGCGCCGAGGCGCGCCGCAGCCCAAGTGGGCCGCAGCCTAAGTGCGCCGCGGCCTCGGCGCGCCACCTCCACCCGGCTTGTCGAGGCGGCGCAGGCTGGGTTGTTGTAGTGCCGCTCGACGTCGCCACGCCAACGGCAAGGATCGTGGCCCGGCGGCGCGGGTCGGAGCCTTGCAGGCTTGAGACTGGGCCTTGGAGGATTTGTTGAACCAGGCCGGTCGTATCAGGCCGAGGTCGGCCTCTTGTCCTTGCCGCGGCGCGCGCCAGCTTGTTGCGGGCAGGCAAGGCGACTCAGGCGCGCGGGTGAACCTCCGCGACAGGGTGCGCGGAGGTTGGCCACAATGGCAGCCGTGCCGCCTCTATGGCGCCGGACACCTCGCCCTGGCGATCGGCCAGGTAGAGCGCGAACGCCAGCCCAACCTGCGCGGCGTCCGAAGGGTGGGAGCCGACGCCTTACATCGAGGGCGTCGTCTTCTTCTTCTGCGCCGGCTTCTTGGCGGCTTTCTTCGTCGTTTTACTGCTCTTTTGCGCTGCAACCGCCGTTCCGGAGCTGATCACAGCGGCGGCGGGCAGCACCACGGCGGCGCCGAAGGCGCCGATCATGGCAGCAATTACCAGTTGCTTCATCCTAGGTCTCCATTGCCAAGCCTCATAGGGGATAAACGCTCAATTAGCTCCGCTTACAAAGCAATCAGGAGAATTCCTGACAAAAGGCAGGGTCTTTGTTGACGGTGGCGCGGCCGCAAGGCTTGCCAGCATGCCCTTGCGGCAAACGCCCGGCGCCTTGCCACACCATGGCATGGCAACGCAATTTTGCCTTTTCCGCGCGCTAGCAGAGGCCTGGGACGGACACGCACTTCAAGGGGGGAATAAAAGCCATGGCTGGCATGCTGCCACGCGCCCTATTTGGCGCGTCACTGATGTTACTTGCGACCGGCACGAGCCTTGGGCTCGTATCCTCTGTTGCCAACGCTCAGCGCGCAAAGGGCTCCGGGGCGCCGATTGCGACCGGCACACCGGAAAGTGTCGGGATGTCGACGGCCCGGCTCGCCCGCCTGACCGGGGCCTTCCAGAAGGAGATCGCAAACAAGAAGCTGCCTGGCGTCGTCATGATGGTGTCGCGACGGGGTCGGCTCGTCTATTCGACCGCGCTGGGCCTGCGCGATCCCAAGGGCACCGACCCGATGCGGACGAATTCTCTGTTTCGCATCTATTCGATGACCAAACCCATCGTCTCCGTGGGGGCCATGCTCCTCGTCGAAGACGGCACGCTATTGCTGACCGATCCGGTCTCGAAGTGGCTCCCCGCGTTCAAGGACGTGAAGGTGTCAACCGCGAGCGGGGAAGTCGCAGCCGAGCGGCCGATGACGGTCCAGGACCTTTTGCGCCACACCGCGGGCCTGCCCTACGGAGAGCTGACGCAGAATGCAGCCGTCAAGGACGCACTCGCCAAGGCGGGCCTATTCAAGCCGGGCGTCATCGAGTTTGACGCCCGTGATATGACGGGTGCCGAACAGGTGGAGCGGCTGTCGAAGATCCCCTTGCTCTATCAGCCGGGCAGCACCTGGGAGTACAGCCTTGCCTCCGATCTGCTCGGCCGCGTCATCGAAGCCGCCTCCGGCAAGCGGCTGGGTGATTTCCTGAGTGAGCGCATCTTCAAGCCGCTCAAGATGACCGATACTGCCTTCTGGGTTTCGGAGGCCAACAAGGGTCGCTTGGCGGAGCCCTTTGAGACGGATGCCGTTGCCGGCACGCCGATCAAACTCATCGACGTCAGCAAACAGCCGGGCAACGATTCGGGGGGTGCCGGTGCGGTTTCGACCGGCGGTGACTATTTGCGCTTCGCCCAGATGCTGGCCAATGGCGGCACGCTTGACGGCCAGCGCATCATGAGCCGCACCACCCTGAAGCTGATGACCTCCGATCATCTGGGTTCGCGCTTGCCCCTGGCTGCCACGCCCGGCGGCATGGTCCTCGGCGCCTCGACCTATACCTTCGGCCTCGGATTTGCCGTGCGCCCTGGCGATGGCATTGCGCCCTTCTCGGGATCCGCCGGCGACTTCAATTGGGGCGGCTATGCCGGGACGTTCTTTTGGGTCGATCCCAAAGAGCAGCTGGTGGCAACCCTGATGGTCCAGTCGGCAGGCACCTTGCGTCTGTACCACCGGCTGCTCTATCGGCAACTGGTCTACCAAGCGATCGTCGACTGAGTTTCTGACCCCACCGCCGAGGTTGTGCCAATTGCTAGGCAAGCGTTGGCGCGCCCGGCGTTTGCTGGCGAGGTCTGGCGCCGATCGCTCCCGACCCCTCGGGATTGCGTTAGACCCGACGTTTCCGCGCCAGCAGCGCCTGACCAAAGGCATGAAAGAGGGCGCGGTTTACAACGTTGCCCCCGGCATCGTGCTCGGCATGCCATTGCACCCCCAGCGCAAAGCCCGCGGCATCGGCGATACGGATGGCCTCGATCGTGCCGTCCTCCGCCACGCCCTCCACGACCACGCGCTGGCCGGGCTCGAGGATGCCCTGACCGTGCAGCGAATTTACCCGGATGCACTCGCACCCCAGGATCTGGGCAAAAACGCCGCCGGGAACCAGACTGACGTCGTGACGATCGGCGAAGACAACGGCAGGATCGGGATGAATTTCCCCATTCTCCAGACGCGGCATGCGATGGTTCATGCGGCCGGGCAATTCGCGGATCTCCGGGTGCAGCGTGCCGCCGTAGGCGACATTCATCTCCTGAAAACCGCGGCAAACACCGAACACGGGCACGCCCTCGGCAACACAGGCCTCGACCAGCGCCAGCGCCAAGGCGTCGCGGCTTTCATCGTAGGGTTCATGCGCGGGATGGGGCTCCTGACGGAAGCGCGAGGGATGGACATTGGCGCGCGCACCCGTCAGCAAGATGCCGTCGACCGCCTGTAACAGCGCACCGATGTCCGTGACGTCGGGCGTGCCCGCAAACATCAACGGCAACGCCCCGGCGACCTCGGCCACGGCGCGCAAGTTTCGCTCCCCGACGCCGTGAATATTGAAGCGGTTTTCGACCCGATGCGCATTGCCGATTATCCCGACGACTGGTCTCTTCATCTTCGCTTCTCACTTGCGGCCCTGGCGCAGGTCGCCAAACGCCTCATCCAAGCGGCCCAGCGCCTCCTCGAGCAGGCTACGCGGTGTCGCAAAATTGAAACGCAGCCAGGTCTCGCCACCGGGTCCAAACTGTGAGCCCGGACTGGCAAAGATGCGGGCGCGACCCTTGACCCTGGCGGCAACCTCTTCGGGCGACAGGCCCGTCCCAGAAAAATCGACCCAGGCAAGATAGGTGGCGGAAAGCGGCATCGAGCGGGCACCGGGAACTGCCGCCGCAATGCGCGCATCGAACAGGTCGCGGCTAGCGGTCAGGTAGCGCAACAGGGCCTCGAGCCACGGCTCGCCGGTTCGCCAGGCCGCCTCGGTGGTAAGCATGCCAAAGCTGTTGTAGGAGCCAAGGCCGCTCGCCATGATGCGGGCGTCAAGACGACGCTTCAAGGCGGCATTCGAGGTGATGCAGGCGCCCACGTGTGCGCCGGCGAGATTGAAGGTCTTGGTCGCGGCGACACAGGTGATGAGGCGATCCGCAATCTCCGGCGCCGCGCTGAGGGTGGGGCTGTGCTTGGCGCCCGCGAAGACGAGATCGCCGTGGATTTCGTCGGACACCAAGATCAGGTCGTGCTCGGCACAAAAGGCGGCGAGCGCACGGATCTCATCGACCGCCCAGACCGTCCCGCCGGGATTGTGTGGACTGCAGAAAAACACGACCTTGGTGCGGGGCGTCAGCCGCGCGCGGAGGGCATCGAGAGGCATCTCGTAGCGGCCGTTCCGCTCCACGAGTTGGGCATCGAGGATGCGCCGCTCGTTGGCGAGGATAATCCGCCGAAAGGCATGGTAGGCGGGCGGGAAGACCACGACTTCGTCGCCCGGTGCGCTCACCGCTTGCAGGATCAGTCCGAGCCCGGCGACGATCCCCGGCGTTGCACTCACCCAGGCGGGATCGACGCTGAGATCATGCCGACGCTGCAACCAATCGACGAGCGCCGCGGCCCAGCTCCCCGTATCGGCGTAGTAGCCGTGCACGCCGCGGTGGGTCTCGGCAAGGAGCGCCTCGCTGACGCCGCGGGGCGCGGCGAAATCCATGTCCGCCACCCACATGGCAATCGCATCCGCCGCTTGGATCCCCGAAAGCCGGGCCATGTTGTCCCACTTGGACGCATGCGTGCCGCGGCGCTCAATGACGCGGTCGAAATCAAACATGCGGGGTCAAAGCTCCTGCACCTTTCCTGCGGCAACTGCCGGACCGCCCATTGAAGCGGGGGGTTGCGCGGCGGGTCAAGGTAGCCAAAACGCGCCCCTGCCGATACCAGCTGGGAGGGGTAGATCGGGCACAGGCGCGGGCCGCGACCCAAGACGGCCCCGGCCGCCCCGGCGCAGGCGCGAGCCGCCCCCGATTGCGGACGCCAGGCCACCCCGGGGCGGTCTCCTTGAAATGTACCCTTGGACCCCCTCGATTTGGCCCCCCTTGATCCAGAATGGCCTCGTTTCTTGGCTCGGCAACGGCGGGCCCGATCATGGTCGGGTCATGGATCCTGGAACGGGCCAGAGGGCCCCGGCGGTGACCGGTCCAGCGCGCGCCGCAGCCGCACGGGGCCCTCACGCCGCGCGGACAAGCCCGGCAGTGCCGGCGACGCCGGCACTGCCGGGGAAAACGCTCTCAGCAAGCGCCGCCTCCTCGACCCGCAGGTGGTCCCGCAACAGGCCCTTGAGAACGGCGCGCAGGTCGATCGTGCCTTTGAGGTCGCGTCCTTCGTGCAAGTGCGCGGTCTTGAGCCCGGGCCAATCGGCGAGCACGCGCCCGCCTTTGAGCGCCCCGCCAACCAGCAGGGCAACCGTACCGGTGCCGTGATCCGTGCCGTTGCTGCCGTTGATGCGGGCCGTTCGGCCAAACTCCGTGATCACCGCGACCACGGTCTCCCGCCAGGCCGCCGCCAAGTTGCTCTCGATGGCGGCCAACGCCCCGTCAAGGGCGCCGAGCAGACCGGCCAGCTGGCCGTCTGCGACACCCTCGTTGACATGGGTATCCCAACCGACAAAGCCCATCGCACCAACGCGCGGTCCTTCGGGGCGGGCGAGGTAGCGGGCCGCGGTGCCGGCCGCTTCGGCGAAGTAGGCACGCGCCCGCGCGATCCCCGGCGGCGGCAGCTGCGGCGGGGGCCCCGACGCCGTGCTGCCGTCGGCGTGCGCGAGCGCGGCCAGGCGAATGCGTCCTTCGAGGGCGGCAGCCAGCTTGAGATCGGTGTGCTGGTAGAGCTCCAAGAGGCGCGCCCGCGTGTCGTCGCTGGCCGGCACGACCAGTTGCGGAGCCCAGGACATCACCGGAGCCCGCCCGCGCACGACGAGCGGGGTGACCGGCCCCACCGCCAAGGCGCCCGCACCCGAGGCATCAACCCGACCGCCCGACGTCAGCGCCAGAAGGGCGCGATTGAGCCAACCGCTGTCATAGACGCCGGGCTTGGCGAAGCCGCTCTCCAGCACGTCCTGGCCATCGAAATGCGACCGCTCCCGGTAGGGCGTGGCGGCGGCATGCACGATGGTCGCCTCGTTGGCCTTGTAGAGCCGGTAAAGATTGGGCATCGCCGGGTTGAGGGCAAAGAACGAATCGAGGGCAAGCGCCGGCGTCTTGCCGTCGAGCACAAGGGCGCGATCGCCGCGCAAGCCGATCCAATCGGGATCGCCGACCGGAGCTACCGCCCCCAGGCCGTCGAGGGCCCCGCGCAAAACGATGACCAGCAGGCGCGGATCGCGGCCTTCCGCGCGCGCAAGTTTGGGTAATTGCGTCCAGGCAAACAAGGCACCCGAACCCAGCAACGCGGCGCGGCGGCTCGGCAAATGACGGCAGGGAGCCATGGGTCACCTCCTCTGGAATTCGGGGGACATGAACAGGAGAGCCAGCGCCTGCTGCCGGCTCTCGGCGCGCACGACCGCCTGCGTGGTCTTCGCCGATACGGTGCCTTCGAGCACGCTGTCGATGACGAAACGGGGATCGAGCGCGCCGGCGACACGCTCCGCGTAGGTGTGGGCGATGTCCAGGCGCTGTCCCATGCCGTCGATCCAACTCGCCTCATCGTCGGCGTACCCCTTGGGCGAGGGCGGACGCCACAGCGGTTCCCCCAGGCTTGCCTGCCCCGCGGTAAAGCGCCGAGGATCGGCCGTCGTGCCGCCGCCCGCGCGCACCATCGCGGTGACCCATTCGCTTGGGCGCTTGAGCTTGGTCGGTGGCAAGCTCCACGCTTCGTCGGACGCCACTAAGGCCTTGGCGACCTCCTTCAAATCCCCGGCCGTATCCTGAAAGGTTCGCGCCAGGCTCTCGACCAGCGCCGGGGCTGGCTCATCGGCAATGAAGTGACGGGTGAGCTTGCCGGCGACATGCTTGGCGGTGGCAGGATGGCGCGCGAGATCGTGCAGCACGGCTTTTCCCTGCTCGACGCCGCCCTCCGAATACACCTGGCCAAGGATGGTTTGAGCGCCTGGCTCGTGCAGGCGTCGATTGAAGGCGAACTCGCCGCCGTGATCGGGATTGTCAGCCGCCGGCAGCAGCGTCCAGCCCGTCAACACATTGGCGAAGCGGCTAACGTCCTCCTGCGTATAGACACTGCGCACACCGAGCGTATGCAGCTCCAGGATTTCGCGAGCGAGGTTTTCGTTGAGGCCGCGCGTGCGATTGATGCCGGCAACGGAGTTGGGACCTATCGACACCGTGTTGTCCAGATAAAACAGCATCGCCGGGTGGCTTTCGGCGGCCTCGAGCATGTCCTGGAAGCGACCGAGGATGTGAGGACGCACGGCCTCGCGTTCATAGGCGCCGGACATGCTTTGGATTTTGTCGGCCGAGATGCAAAAATGATTGGACCAGAACCAGACCAGACGTTCCGCAAAGCCGACCTCGCTCCCCAGCGCGGCATCGATCCGCGCCTTGGCCTCATTCAAATAGATTTGCCGTCCGGGATTGGGGACCGCCTCGGTCGCCATTTTGGTTGCCGCCGCATTGGCCGTGGGCACCCCGCCCTCGCGCATCGAGGGCTCGGCCTGTGCCTTGGCCTCCTCCGCCTTGGCCATGGTGATCTGTCGGGCGCGCCGCTCGGCATTGGCATCGGCGACCGTTCGGAAGGCTTGCGCGCTCGAGGGCAACCCCGGTGCCGCAAGCTCGCCCGCCCGCGGCCGGTCAAGATCGGCCAGCAAAGCGGCGCGTGGATCGGCGGCGATGGCAGCAATGGATCCGAGACGTGGACCCAAGCCGAATCGGTTGAGCGCCAGCGCGGCGACCGCTTTCTTGGACGTATCCACGGCAAGCCCCTCCAGAAAACCAAGGCGGCAAAAACCAAGACGGCGTCTGCCGATTGCCGATTCTCCGTTGATCGGGGCCACGATAGCGGGCAAGCAAGGCGGGGTCACGACCCATGCACCCCCAAGGCGTCTTTGCTTGCGCCCTGGCCCGGCGCCGCCCGGCCTTGCCGGGTCACATGTTGCCGATCAGCGCGCGCTCGGCCAGCAGCACCAGCCCGGCGGCCATGATGGCGCCCGAGGAGACCTGCGCCAGCCGCTTCTCCCACGCAAATCTTTGTAACCAAATGAGAATGGGCAGGAGCGCGGACACGATCAGCAGCTGGCCGGCTTCGACGCCGAGGTTAAAGCCGATCAGCGCCGAGGCCAGCCCGCTTGCCGGCAGCCCAACCTCGGCCAAGGCGCCGGCAAAGCCAAAGCCGTGCACCAGTCCGAACAGGAAGCTGACCGCCCAGCGCCGCGACAGCGCGCGCTTCATGGTGAGGTTCTCGAAGGCGACGTAAGCGATCGACAGCGCAATTACCGGCTCCACGATCTGGCTGGGTAGGCTGGCGATGCCGAGCACCGCCAGCGCCAGCGTGAGGCTGTGCGCCAGCGTGAAGGCCGTAACCATGGCGGCGAGCGACAACAAACGGCCGCCGGGCAAAATGAGAGCGATGATGAACAACACGTGGTCGAAACCGAGCAGAATGTGCTCAACGCCAATGCCGAAATAAGAAACGAACGTGCTCGTCCGCCGGCCCTGCCCTTGGGCCTCTGCGATGGCAACGACCGCCTCGCGCTGTTCGCTTTCAAACACCACCTGCTTGGCGCCACCGGGCCACTGGATGTCGGCAATGGTGTGATGATCGGCGCCGAGCACGGCGGTGGTATCGTCGCGGATATTTAGCGTGCCGACGGGCGCGCTGCAGGCATAGAGCACGACGACTTCGATGTTGGCACGTCCCGGTGCCGGTCCGCGGACCTCGCCAGGTACACCGGCGCACGCCGCCCCGTCGGCCACGACCACGAGATGGCGTGCCAGCGCGGCTGCCAAATTGCGCAAGTCTTGCTGAGAGGCGTTGGGAAGCACCCCCTCCTCGGGCAAGGTGACGGCATAGCGCACGGTCTGGCCGGCGATGGAGATGGTGGCATACCCGGTCGTGCCCGCCTTGTGCGCGACGGCGCCAGCGCCGATCAGGCAAAGCGCCCAGGGCGAAAGGGCGCAGGCCCACAGCGCCGCCCGTGTCACCCTGCTCCCCCACATTAGCGAACCTCCATGCCGTCCAATGCCGCCAGCCATTCGGCACCGATAAAGCGAGACATCAGATAGACCCTGGGGTCGCCCTCGATCGCCATGTATTGCAGAAAGCCCTCCGGGTTGTGCGCACCAAATCGGACGCTCAGCACAGGGCCGCCCGGACCCGAGAGCGCTGCCAGGAGCGAGGCTTCTTGCAGCCCGAACGGGCCCGTGTCGACGCCCGTCAGCTCCTCCGGCGCGATCTCGCGGACGGGCGCGGAACGGTGCAGCATTTTCACGGCGGTCTCAAGATGCGTTGCCACCGCCGGCTCGACCGCACCGCCCTGTTCCAGCCGCCAGCCTCCCTCGGCGCTGCGCACCAGTTGGGCTCGCCGCCCGCCGCGGCTAAGCGTGATCATGCGCACCGAACCGGGGTCGATCCGCAACACGCCCTTGGCTTCGAATTTTACGAGTTGGCGCTGCTTGGGCTGCGCACCGTTCACCACCATTGCCACAAGAAAGGCGAGCGCCAGCGCGGCCAGGACGGGCGTGGTCAGGCGAGGCAACGCAAGAACTCTCATCGCCGCCACCACCAGACGAGGCCGGCGAGAGCGATGACGGTCAACGGCAGCACGATGACGATCGATGTAAAGATCACCCGGCTCTGCGCCGCCGTGAGCAGGATCATGGGCGGCACGGGAATGCGGTTGCGCACGGCGGTGCGGTGCTCCTCGCGGGCGAGCCAGCGCACGGCCGCCAGCGCCAGATCACTGTTGGCCATGTAGGGCAGGAAGGAATTGCTGGCAAAGTCGCCGTCCCCGATCACTACGGCGCGCAAGGGCGGCGCGCCCGCTGCCAGCGTCCCCTCAACCGCGATGCCGAGCAGGCGCGGGCGCACATCTGAGACGGATTCGACCGGGGTCGAGCCGGCCGGCACGGCAGCGCCGGTGGGTGAGCTCTCCTCGATGCTACGGGTCTCGGCCGGCTGCACGGGCCGGGCGTAGCTGTCGCGGCTGCTTTTGAGGATTGGTGTCGCCAGGACACCCGCTGCCGGTTCGGTCAAGCTCAGGGGCCGGATACCCGGAAAGAACGTCAGCGATACGGTGCGCGTGATCGGGTGGGGCTCGTAGCCGGTCACCGCAACCATTTCCGGATCGGTCTGGTAATGGCTTAGCGGATCGACGACGACCTGCTGCTCGAGACGGCCGCCGAGGTCTGCGAGCAGCCGCGCCAGCCCCGGCTCGGGCACAAAGCCGAGGTCAAACAGCAGGAGCGCGCTTCCGCCGGCGGTCAGGTAGGCACGCAGGGCCGCGCTTTCCGCCGGCAGGAAGGTCGTGCGCGGATTGGCGGCGACCAGCACCGTGCAGTCGCCGGGGACGGCGCTACTGGTGGCAAGAATCAGCTTGGTTGTTGCATACCCCTGCGCTTCCAACGCCCGGCGCAACCGACCGACGCCGTGGCCGCTGGTCTCGATGATCTGCGAGGAGGCATCGCCATGGCTGTGATCGCTTGCGCCCTCGAGATGGGTGTGGAACTCAAAGCTGTCCATCGGCAGCTCGCCATGCCCCTCGAGAAAGCAAACGGTGAGGGCGCGCGTGCGCAGCACGCGCTGGATACCGATGGCAATCTCCGCCTCATCGGTACCCTGGATCAAGATCCGCCGGCCGCCGGCCTCGATGATGGCAGCGTTGTAGAGGCGAATGCCCTCGCGGCGCGCCAGCTCCGGCCGTTTGTCGGGATCGACCGTCGTGACCGTCAGCAGCGGATTGCGCCGCCCCATCACCTCCAGGATGTCACCGGCGCGCCGGCCGGCCGGATCCTCCGAGCGATAAAAATAGGTGAGACGCACCGGGGTTTTCAGCTCGTCGACGGCCGCCAAGGCATCGGCTGACGGCGTGTAGACCTTCTCCCGCGTCAGGTCGATGTGCGTGTCGTTGAGCACGATTGCGACGTTGGCCAGCCCCCACACGCCCAGCCCCGCGGCGACGCAGCCTAAGCCATATAGCCAGGCGGTCTTACCACTGAGGCGGGTCTCCAGCGGCAGGCGAAGCCCCGCCGCGAACAGCACGAGGACGGCGAGAAGCCAGCCGACCGACCACAGCAGCCCCGCCAGATCGACCGCATGCTCCCCCATCGCTCAGCTCCGCGCCAGCGCCCGGACGGTCAAGAACAGGCCGAGCAACACCACGGTCAGGAAGAACCCGAAGTCGGACAAATACATGGCGCCGACCGCGAAGGGCGTGAAATGCGCCAACAGCGATAAACCGAGGAGCCAGTTCTCGAACGGGTGCGGCAGCAAGGAGGCCAGCGTGTCGATCGCCCAAAGGATGCCGAACAGCCCGAGCGACACCACGGCGGCAACGATCTGATTGGCGGTCAAGGCCGAGATCATCAGGCCGATGGCGATCAGGGCCGCAGCGAACATGATGAGGCCGAGGTAGCCACTGTAAATCGGACCCCAGTCCGGCTGGCCATAGACGGCGAGCACGACCGCATCGATCAGGGTCAGGCTGGTCATTGCCAGCACCACCACCATGCAGGCGATGAACTTGGCGACGACGATTTCGATTTCTTTTAACGGCGCCGTCAGCAACAGCTCGAGGGTGCCGCTGCGGCGCTCCTCG
>DATMZT010000102.1:0-31182 GCA_035573335.1 Hyphomicrobiaceae bacterium
TGAGCGGCCCGAGACATAGGTGACAGAACGTACCGGACACATGGGTAACACTTTCCGCCAGCGACGACGGGGGGCCCCGGCGGGAGGTGGCAATGCCCTGGAAGGAGTGTTCGGTCGTGGAAGAACGCCTGCGTTTCGTTGCCCGGCTGCTGGAGGGCGAGGCCATGACCGAGCTGTGCCTGGAGTTCGGTATTTCACGCAAAACCGGCTACAAAATCTTTGACCGCTACAAGGAGCATGGCCTCCAAGCCCTCAGCGACCGCTCGCGTCGACCCGTCCGGTACGCCAACCAGTTGCCCGGCCAGGTCGAGAGCCTGATCGTCAGCCTCAAGCGGAACAAGCCCCACTGGGGCGCCCGCAAGATCAGGGAGCTCCTCCTGCGCCGGTTGCCCGGCGACATACGCCTGCCGGCCAAAAGCACCATCCATGCCGTGCTCGATCGTCACGGCCTCGTTAAACGCATGGGCAAACGGCGCTCCCGCGCAACCGGCACGCCCCTGTCAAAGGCCCTAGCGCCCAATGATCTGTGGTGCGCCGACTTCAAGGGCGAGTTCAAGCTCGGCAATGGCCGCTACTGCTATCCCCTCACGGTCACAGACCAAGCCTCGCGCTTCCTGCTGATGTGCGAAGCCCTCGAAACCACCCGCGAGGACGTCGCCGTTACCGCCTTCGAGCGGCTGTTCGCTGATCGCGGCCTACCTCGAGCAATTCGTTCCGATAACGGCGTGCCCTTTGCGAGTCCCAATGCCCTCTTCAATCTGTCGAAACTCGCAGTTTGGTGGCTGAGGCTAGGCATTGCCATCGAGCGCATAAAACCAGGCCATCCCCAGCAGAATGGCCGCCATGAGCGCATGCATCTCACCCTCAAAAAAGAGGCGACCCGACCGCCGGGCATGAACAGCCTGCAACAACAGGCCCGCTTCGACGACTTCGTTCAGGAATTCAATGCCGAAAGGCCACACGAGGCCATCGCCATGAAGTGCCCCGGCGAGGTCTATACCCCTTCACGGTACCCCTACCAGGGTCTGCCCGGCCTCGAATATCCCTTCCACGACCGCGACGTCCTCGTCACCGCCTGCGGCCGTATCTGCATCTACCGAAAGAAAGTCAACGTCTCCACCGTCCTGGCCGGACAGCGCCTCGGCATCAAAGAAGTCGACGAGGGAATTTGGCTCGTCAGCTTCATCGACTATGATCTGGGATATATCGACTTGGAGCAGAGAACCTTGCAACCCATCGACAACCCGTTCGGGCCCAGGTTGTCACCTATGTCTTAGGTACGTTTTGTTACCCATGTGTCCGGGCCGGACATTGATAGTCTTGGCGACCCCGGCAGGATTTGAACCTGCGACCCCCTGATTAGGAATCAGGTGCTCTATCCACTGAGCTACGGGGCCCAACGAACCTTGCGGGGCCCTGAACGATGGCGCAGAGCCCGTCGACCCATTCGCAATTCGGCCCGACAGCTGAGCTTCTAGCATGCTCGATTGACACAAAAAAGCGCCAACGGCGTGCCGTCACCCCTTACCCAGGCCGGTGTTTCCAGGCGTCGGCGCACCACTGCAAAGGTGTTCTCATCTTTCGAGGTTCGACCTATAACGTTGGTCGGATTACCTTCCTCTTTCGCAGCCAACCAACACAAGGACTGAAATTCCGTGGCAGTGGACGGAGCCATCAATGTCGAGGATTTGCGCAAGCTGGCGAAGCGCCGCCTGCCAAAGATCGCTTACGATTTCATAGAGGGCGGGCTCGAAGACGAAATCGGGGTCGGGCGCAATGAAGACGCTTTCCGGCAGATCAAATTGGTCCCGCGCTATATGGTCGATGTGCAGACCCGTGACCAGTCCGCGAGCGTTTTTGGCCGCACCTATGCCGGGCCGATCGGCATCGCGCCTACCGGATTGGCCGGCCTGTTCCGTCCGGGCGCGGATCTCATGTTGGCGGAGGCCGCACGCGCCGCCAATGTCCCCTTCATCATGTCCGGTACGGGAACGGCCTCGATCGAGGATCTCGCAAAAGTCGCCCCCGAGCACGGCTGGTACCAGCTCTACGTCGCCAAAGATCGCAAGATTTCGGAGGACCAGATCCGGCGCGCGCGGGAGGCCGGCCTCAGCACGCTGGTGATAACGGTTGATGTGCCGATCAACTCAAAACGCGAGCGCAATCTTCGCAACGGTTTTACGCGCCCGCTCAAGATGTCGTTGAAGACCAAGCTTGAAGCGTGCCTCCATCCAGGCTGGATGCGTGAATACTACAAGGTTGGCCTGCCACTGTTCTCGAACTGGCAACAATACGCACCCCCCGGCTCCAACAGGGATCAAGTTGCCGATTTCGTGGCCAGCCAGACGCCATCGCCGCTGCTTTGGTCCGACGTCGAGGCTTTCCGCCGCCTCTGGCCGGGCAACCTGGTGTTGAAGGGGATCATGCATCCCGACGATGCCGCGCGGGCCGCCGCACTCGGTGTCGACGGCATCATGGTCTCCAATCACGGGGCGCGGCAGCTCGATAGTGCACCCTCCCCGATCGAGGTGCTGCCGGCCATCCACACCGCCGTGGGCGATCGCATGACGGTGATGCTCGACAGTGGTATCCGGCGCGGCTCGGACGCCATCATCGCGCTGTGTTTGGGTGCCAAGTTTGTGTTCGTCGGCCGTCCTACGCTTTATGGTGTTGCCGCTGGCGGTACACCTGGCGCCAGCAGAGCGTTGCAGATCTTTAGGGACGAGATTGATCGCACGATGGCGCAGATGGGTGCGCCGGATATCCGAAGCCTGGGTCCCCAGTTCCTAATGTGGAGCGACGAAGACGATTTGCTGCGCAATGCCCGCCGCTGAGGCAATACTTTTGCTAGCGCGCGCCGGTTGCCTGCAGAGCCCGTCCGTCCATGCCAGCGCCGGGTTGGCCCAGGTGGGCAAGAATCGTCGGCGCTAGATCGATCGGTGAGGTTGGTGCCTTTGCCGCGCTCCCCGCTAGGAAGCCTGGTCCTTCGATCATCAGGAACGGCATCTGCTCGTAGCGCGCCAATCCACCATGCTGCCCGCAGCCCAGGTGGTCCGCCTTACCGGCGGCCGGACGCGCCTCGACGCTGCGGCCGCGAATGCCGAAGGCATTCGGTTCGTCGTCCGATTTGAGCGAAATGGCAAAGGCTAGGCCATGTTTGGCGGCTTGCCCAACAGCGGCCAACTGATCGGGCCCAAGCACGCGATCGACCCAATCCCGGCTCGCCAGAAAGGCGCCGATGCCGGTAATGCGATCGGCGCAATCCGACGCAACATAAATTAACGTGGACGTGCCACTCGTGGGCGTGACGACATCGGCCGACTCGCGACTATCCTTGAGGCCGGCGGCGATCAGCTCGGCCTCGATATCGACGACGCGCGAGATGCTCTGGTGCCCATGGTCCGAACAGACGATGAGCAGGACGTCGTCGCCTTTGGCGCGCAGGCCATCAACCGCTGCGATAACCCGTGTCGCGTTGCTATCGGCTTGGGCAAGGGCGGCCAACTGCCGAGGCGAGCCGAGAGGCTGCAAATGCTGGGTTGCGTCGGGCTCGCCCAGCCACAAAACGGCAAGCGGCAGCGACCGCTCGATCAGCGCTTCGCGGATGAAGCGCTCGGTCATCAGCTGCTCACCCGCCGCGTCCTGCGAAATCGTCAAAGCCTGCGTGCCCTCGAGGCGCTTGCGCCCAGGCGCATAGGAGCCGGCCCGATGGTAAACGTGCCCGAAGCCATCGGGGTCGTGCGCATAGGCGGCGCCGGGCGACACATTGGAAAACAGCATCATACCGCCGACTGCCGCCAGGCGTTCGGCCAGCGTTGGTACCGCCAAGGCCCGTCCCGTCACGCGCCGCTTATGCTGCAGAAAATCGGGGTGACCAGCGTCATGCTGCACGAGCCGCCCGTCCTCCAATAGGGCCAGCGAATTGCCTTGCAACTCGTGTCGAGCGGGCAGACAACCCGTGGCAAAGGAGGCCGATACTACTCGGGTCGCCGATGGAAACATCGAGCGATGTTCGGCGAACGTCTGCGCTCGCTCGGCAAAATGTACGAGGCCTGGCGTATTGGCCGGGACGATCTGATCCCGGCGCATACCATCGAGCACCACCACAACGACGCGACGCACGAGACCCCCTTTCACCATCGATTGACGCCAATCCTTAGCCAGCTCGGATATCGATGGTCACAACCTAGATCAAGCGGAAAGCAGCGGCCAGAGGGGTACGGCGCGCGCAACGCGTTCACTGCGAGATTGGTCATTGGTGGCGCGGGCAGAAGCCGATAGGTTGCGCGCTCCATGCCCACCCGGACTTCGCCCAGCACCGCCTTCGTCGTTGGCCTCGCTATCATCGCGGAGGGCCTGTTGACCCTGATGGATGCTATGATCAAGTCGCTGGCGCCGCACTATAGCGCCATCGAAATTGCTTTCCTGCGCTACGCTTTCGGCATGATCGGCGCCGTCGTCTACGCGTTCGCGACGCGGCCGGGCTGGCCGAGCGGGGAAGCGGCAATCTACAACGGCGTGCGCGCCGTCCTGATCGTCTTCACCGCCACCACCTTCTTCTTCGCGCTCGGCAAGTTGTCGCTGGCCGATGCCATTGCCATGAGCTTCATTTCGCCGGCGCTCACCGCCGTGCTCGGCGTGCTGCTTTTGAGCGAGAGACTCGACTGGCGCATCATGATTGGCTTGGTCGGCGGCTTTCTCGGCATGCTGCTGATCGTCGGAGGTAAGCTCGGCGGCGCCGGGTTGGATAGGGGCGTGTTGCTGGGCGCCATCGCCGTGCTCCTCTCGGCGATAGGCTATTCGCTGAATGTCATCATGCTCCGGCACCGGGCGACGCGCGATCCCTTGGCCCAAATCATCCTTTTCCAGAACGTTGGGCCAGCGCTGATCCTGGCACTGCCGGCGCTATGGGTGTGGAGCACACCGCCCGTCGCCGACCTCGTGCAGTTTGCCGTTCTCGGCACGATCGGCGTGATCGCCCATACCATGCTGGCCCACGCCTTCGCGCGCGTCGAAGCCGCGCGCCTCGCCCCGGTCGGCTATGTCACGCTCGTCTGGGGTGTGCTGTTCGGCTTTCTATTTTTCGCTGAAGTGCCGAGCCTGGCAACATTGATGGGCGCGGCCCTGATCGTCGTCGGCACGTTGTTGGCGCAGCGGCGCTAGTGTGACGCGTCCTGCCAGGGCGGCCCGCGCCCGGCTGGGCTGGAGCATCGGCTCGCCGCCTTTCCAGCAGATGGCATGGTGATGCGCTTGCCGACGCCCCTGCGCCCTGGACTTTGCCGAGCCGTCCGCGACAAAGCGTAAAGTGCCGCGATCACAAGCATGAGATCGGCATCGATTTGCCTTCTTGAGGATCGCGTGATCGGTCTACCATCGGCGCTGTCGCCGCTTTGCTCGGCCTAGTGCCATTCGCCATCATCGCGGACAGCCAATGCCAAAAACGACGCTAACGACGCAAACACCATGGCTCGGCCGACGGACCGTGATCGCGGGCATGTCCGCTGCCGCCTCCTCGCTGCTGTTACCGGTGGCGCCAAGCCGTGCACAGCACAAGCTGACCGCGACGCCGCGCCAGTCGGAAGGACCCTTCTATCCGGTGGAGTGGAGCGGCGATGTCGATGCCGACCTCGTGGTCGTCAAGGGTGAGACGGCGCAGGCGCTCGGCCAAATCACCCACATCAATGGCCGCATTCTCGACGTATCGGCGCAGCCCGTGGTGGGGGCGAGCGTGGAGATTTGGCAATGCGACGCCAACGGTGTTTATCGACATCCGCGCGATGGTGGTGCAACACTGAGCCGGGATCAGGGGTTCCAAGGTCGTGGTCGCGTTACGAGCGATGCCTCCGGTCGCTATGCGTTCCGCACGATACGCCCCGTTGCCTATCCCGGGCGCGCTCCCCACATTCATTTCAAAGTCGTGTTGCCCGACCGGCGTGCATTGGTGACGCAGATGTATGTTTTTGGTGAAGCCCAAAACGAGCGAGACGGCGTCTTGAATGGCATTCGCGATCGCCGGCGACGCGACGCTTTGATTGTGCGGCTTGCTCCAGCTGACGCTGTCGAGCCCCGTGCTTTGGCTGGTGTTTTCGACATCGTCATGGGCTAGATGCAGAGGGATCCCGAGATGCTGCGCCTGCGGACGTTGGCAGCGGCTGCCATACTGTTTGCTGGCATCACCGTAGGCTTTATGCTGGGCAGGATGTCGGTGTGGCTTGTCGCCACCGGTGCGCCCAGCCGGGAGCCGCCGGCTCGAGAGGCGGGCGAGCGCGGCGCCACCGTGCCGCTCGCACCGAAGACGACGGCAGGTCCAGGGGCCGCGCGCCCCATCCAGGGCGCGCCAACACCCGGTCCGACGACGTCGGCGCCAACGATGCCGCAGCCCACGTTAGCTCCCAAGGCCGCGGCGTCCTCGCCGACGCCGGCCTCGACCGCGCCCGCAGGGCCAGACGGCGCGCCGGCCGCGAGCGCGTCGGAGGCTCGCACCCAAGAGCCGCCGAAGCCCGTTGTGGCACCGAATTGGCGCGCGGCCGCCGGCGATCCCCCAGGCTCCGTGACTGGCAACGACGCGGACAACCCCCGCGGTGCGAACGTCAAGCTCATCAATCCCCGCGAGACGGATCTCGGTGCGGCAGCACCCGAGCCGATGAAGCCGGATGCGGACGTGGCCGAGATCGAAACGGATCGGCAAGGCATTGCCGCTTGTGAAAGGCGTTATTCTTCATTTCGCCGCAGCGACGGAACTTATCAACCGTTTGGCGGCGGGCCGCGCCTGCGCTGCCCATTGCTGCGTTGAGCCGCGCGACGCCCCTCCTCGCCAGGGTGATTTGAGGCCGCTACCTCCAGGCAATCCCGAGGAACCAAGATGCGATCGGCCCCCCGAGCCTACCGGCTGGCAGTTTTCACCAAGAACCGCACCAATCCCGCCTACATCGGAGCGCGGCTGGGTGCCGATCGCCTCGCCCAGCGTCTGGGCTGCGCCGTGACGCACTATGTACCCGAGCAGCCCGATGCCGTCGAAGAGCAGCGCGCTCTGCTCGAGCGTGCGGTAGACGAACGAGCCGATGCCATTGTGCTGGCGCCGACGCATGCCACGGCGCTCAATGATGTGCTGTCCGGCCTCAAAGCGCGGGGCATACCATTGCTTTGCTTCGTCAGCCGGCCGCAAACCGTCGACCCCACGTGCTTTGTGGGCTCCAACGACCGCGAACTCGCGCACAGGATTGCCGACTATCTGTTCGATCACCTTGGTGCCGCGGCCAATGTGGTCAGCATCGAAGGTCACGTAAACGCCATGACGACCGCGCCGCGCGCCGCTGGATTTCGCGATGCCGTGGCGGTACGCGCCGGCGTTCAGATCGTGGGCTCACGCGGCGGGAACTTTCAGTTCGAGGGCGGTAGGTCCGCGATGATTGACCTCCTGCAGGCGCACGACCAAATCGACGGTGTGCTTGCCGCCAACGACGTCATGGCGCTGGGTGCGATCGAGGCCCTGCGACTGAGCCGGCGATCGAGCTCAATCGTCGCCATCAATGCCACGCCCGCTGGCATCAAAGCCGTCAAGCGCGGCGAGTTGCTCGCCTCGGCAGCCTTCGATGCCATGACATTGGCCTGCCTCGCGGTGGAGGCGGCGGTGCGGGTACTAAGAGGCGAGCCGGTGCCCGCCGCGCTCACGCTGCCGGTGCAAATCGTCGATCGATCCAACTGTGAGGCCTGGGATCGACCTTACGAAGCCCGATCCCTACCGGAGTGGCATCAATACCTGCAGCCCTAGCTGGGGCTAGCCCCCGAGCGCGCCCTGCGTATTGACGTAGAGGGCGTAGACCGACTGGCTCGCTGCCATAAACAAGCGGTTGCGCTTGAGCCCACCGAAGCACACGTTGGCACTGCGCTCAGGCAGGGTAATTCGGCCGATCGGTTTGCCGGTCGGCGAGAAGATCATGACGCCGTCGAGCTCGGCCGACCCCATACCCCAGCCGCACCAAAGGTTGCCGTCGACGTCACATCGCATTCCGTCGGGCGTACCGGCGCCGGCATCGATCAGCACGCGCTTGTTGGCGAGCTTGCGACCGCCATCGCTGAGGTCATAGGCCAAAATCTTCCGGTTCGGGATGCCGCGGCTCTCGACGATGTAGAGTATTTTTTCATCGGGCGAGAAGCATAGCCCATTCGGGCCGAGTACGCCTTCGGCCACGGTCGTTGCCTTGCCGCTTTCGGGATCGAGCCGGTAGACGTTGGGCTCGATCTCGGGCTCCGCCTTGTAGCCCTCATAGTCGCCAAGAATGCCGAACACGGGATCCGTAAACCAGACGGTGCCGTCGGACTTCACCACAACGTCATTGGGTGAGTTCAGTCGCTTGCCGTCGAAGCTATCCATCAACACCGTGAGCGAGCCGTCGTACTCGGTGCGCGTCACGCGCCTGCCGCCGTGCTCGCAGGTGACGAGACGACCCTGCCGGTCGCGGGTGTTGCCATTGGCAAAGGTGGAGGGCTTGCGGTAGACGCTCACCGCTCCGGTCTCTTCCTCCCACTTGAGGATGCGATTGTTGGGTATGTCGCTCCACAGCAAAAAGCGCCCATCGCCGAAATACACGGGCCCTTCCGCCCAGCGGCAGCCGGTGGCAAGCCGCTCGACACAGGAGAGTTTGAGCCAGTACTTCTCAAAGCTGGGGTCCAGCGCGCTGATGGCGGGATCCGGATAGCGCGTGGCCTGCTGCCAGCCGCTGCTCTGGGATGGGACGGGTGAATTTGGACTAGACATGGACCGGCTCCGGACAATGCTAAGGTGAAAGCCCGTTATCGCTGGAACGCCGCCGCCATGCCAGCACAACGTGCACGGCGGCTAGGACGTGCGCAGTGTTTTGGGGCGGATTGATCGCGTCTCGGTGCGTCCCGCCTCGCCGGCCGCCTCTTGCAGCTCCTGGCGAAACTCGTCCCGCATCTCGTGAATAGAGGCGATCACCGGCCCGGCTTGTAATCCGAGGTTGACGAGTGCCGCCTCCGAGAGCTGCAGGCTCGCCTCGATCGTCTCGGGTACCGCGTCCGTCACGCCGATCTTGTAAAGATGGCGGGCATGTGTTGCATCGCGGGCGCGGGAGACGATGGCTATGTCCGGCCTGAGCCGGCGCACGATGCGGACGATTTCATCGATCGCCGCTTGCCCATGAATGGTGACGATCACCGCCGTGGCCTGCGGCAGTCCGCAGCTCACCAGGAAGGCGGCATTATTGGCATCGCCATAATAGACTTCCCGCCCGCGGCGGCGATATTCCGCGACGGCGGCCGGATCGCTGTCAACGGCAAGGAACGCCACTTTGTGGTGCTCCAGCATCGTGGACACGAGTTGCCCCACCCGGCCATGGCCCACGACAATGGCGCGCTTTCTCGTGTCGCTTGGCGGCCCGACCGTCAGGATCGGATCGACCGCTCTGCGCGCTTCCATACCGGCCGTAATCCGACGCGCCAGCAGGGCCAGCAGGGGGATTGCGGCCATTGTCAGGGAGGTCACCGCCAGCGTAAAGCTCGCCGTCGTCGGCGCCACGAGTTGCAGCGCCGTGGCCAGGGCGATGATGACAAAGGCGAACTCGCCACCGGGACCGAGCAGCAGGGCGGTCTCGATGGCCGCCGGCTTGGGCACGCGAAAGATGCGCGCCAGGCCAGCAATCAGCACGCCTTTGAGACCAATGAGGCCGATCACGCAAGCGAACAGCGCCAAGGGTTCGCGGGCGAGTTCACGCAAATCGATGGTCATGCCGACCGTAAAGAAGAAAACGCCCAACAGCAGACCCTTGAAGGGCTCGATCGTCGTCTCGATGGCCTTACGAAATTCGGTCTCGGCCAGCAGCAGGCCGGCAACGAAGGCGCCGAGCGCCATGGAAAGCCCGGCCAGGCTGGCAATCACCGCCGTGCCGACGATGACGAACAATGTCGCGGCGACGAACAGTTCGCTCGTGCCCGTGGCGGCGACAAGCCGGAACAGCGGTCGCAGTAGCAGCCGGCCTACGGCCACGATCATCCCCGTTGCCAGCGCCGCCTGGGCGAGAGCCAGTAGAAGGCTCGAGCCAACGGCGCCGCCGTTGCTTTCACCGAGAATCGACACGAAGAGCAGGATCGGCACCACGGCCAAATCCTGGGCCAACAGGATGGAAAAGCTGGCACGACCGGCCGCCGTTGCCAGGCGCCGCTGACTGGAGAGGATCTCGATCACGATCGCCGTCGACGATAGGGACAAGCAGGCACCGACGATGGCCGCGGCGGCGGGTTTGTAGCCGGCGGCGAGAATGATGCTGCCGAGCACGGCGGTGCAAATCGTCACCTGCAGGAACCCCAGCCCGAACACGGTTCGACGCATGGTCAAGAGCCGCTCGAAGGACAGCTCCAGGCCGATCAAGAACAACAAAAACACCACCCCGAGTTCGGCGATGCTCGAGACGTTTTTAGCGTCGACCACCGTCAGCCAATAGAGGATCGGCACCTGCTCGATGAACGAGCCGAGACCAAGCGGGCCCAAAATCGCGCCCGCACCCAGATAGCCGAGCACCGGGCTCAGGCCGAAGCGGCGCACCAAAGGCACGACCACACCTGCCGTGCCGAGTACAACCAGGGCATCGCTATAGGCGCTGAGATTGATGAAAGTGGCGGCCATCTACGCCTCTACCCCGGGCCTCCTATTCCCACTGACGCATCAAGCGGTAGCCTTGGGGAAGCCGGTGCGCATTGCAAGGGTTATCTGTGTTCCGCGGCAAGGCAGGCGAGTCCAGCCCTAGCACCGATGCCGGCCGCGCTAGATCGGTGCTAAAAATTCAAAGCTGATCGTGCATCAGTAGGACTTCGGCAGGCCGAGCGCCTTCTCGGCCACATTGCACAAAATGAGCTCGCGGCTGACCGGGGCGATGCGGGCAATCAGGCTCTCGCGCAACAGGCGCTCAACGTGGAATTCTTTGGCATAGCCCATGCCACCCAATGTCAGCACCGCCGTTTCACAGGCCTCAAAGCCCGCTTCCCCGGCCAAATATTTGGCGGCGTTGGCCTCAATCCCGCAGGCTTCGCCGGCGTCGTAAAGACGCGCGGCCTTCAGCATCATGAGGTTGGCCGCTTCGAGCGCCATCCAGCACTTGGCGAGCGGATGCTGAATTGCCTGGTTTTGGCCAATCGGTCGGCCGAACACGATGCGCTCTTTGGCATAGCGCGCCGCGCGCGCTATCGCCGCGCGACCGATGCCGACCGCCTCGGCGGCCACCAGGATGCGTTCAGGGTTCATGCCGTGCAGGATGTACTCGAACCCTCTGCCCTCCTCGCCAATCAAATCCCTGCTCGGCACCGGCATGCCGTCGAAAAATAGCTGGTTGGAGTCGACCGCCTTACGCCCCATCTTGTCGATCACGCGGGCCTCGACGTGCTTGCGGTCGAGCGTGGTATAAAATAGCGACAGACCATTGGTTCGCTTTTTTACCTCTTCGAGCGGCGTCGTTCGCGCCAACAGCAGCACGCGCTCGGCCACCTGCGCGGTCGAGATCCAGATCTTCTGCCCGTACACGAGGTAGCCCTCGGTGCTGCGCACCGCGCGCGTAGTGAGCCTGGTCGTGTCGAGACCGACGTTCGGTTCGGTCACGGCAAAGCAGGCCTTTTCGTCCCCCTGCACCAACGGCGGCAAGAAGCGGTGCTTCTGTTCCTCCGTACCGAACACCACTACCGGGTTGAGGCCGAAGATGTTCATATGGACGGCCGAGGCGCCGGAAAAGGCGGCACCCGACTCGGCGATCGCCTGCATCATCACCGCCGCCTCGGTGATGCCCAGTCCCGAGCCTCCGTAGGCTTCTGGAATGGCAATGCCGAGCCAGCCGGCATCGGCGAGGGCGCGGTGGAAATCGTGCGGGAAACCGCCGTCGTGGTCTTTTGCCAGCCAGTAGTCGTCGCCGAACTTGGCGCAAATCCTCAGAATGGAGGCGCGAATCTCCTGCTGGGCCGGGATCAGGTCCATCGCCGTCATTGCTCCTCCGCTTGCGCCCCCACAATCCCTGCCCGGCGCAATTCGCCGATTTCATGTGCGCTGAAGCCCCAATCGCCAAGCGCGGCGTCGGTATCGGCGCCGAGTGGGCGCGGCGGCGATCCCAATTCGGTTTGGCTGCGGCTGAAACGCGGCGCCGCGGCAGGCTGCAGCACGCCATCACGGCGGAGGAAGGTGTTGCGCGCCTTGTTATGGGGGTGGTGTTCGACCTCGGCCAGCGAAAGCACCGGGGCAACACAAGCATCGCTGCCGGCGAATATTCGCTCCCATTCGTCGCGCGTGCGGGTGGCAATGACCTCCCGAAAATGCCGTGCAAGCATGGGCCAGCCACGCCTATCGTGCTGCGCGGGCAGCTGCGTCGGATCGAGGCCGAGCTTGCTCACGAATTCTGCGTAAAAGCGCTGCTCGATGGCGCCGACCGAAAGCCACTTGCCGTCCTTGGTCTGATAGACGTTATACCAGGGCGACCCGCCATCGAGGACGTTGACGCCGCGCTCATCGCGCCACGACCCCTGCGCAAACAGTCCGAACATCGGCCCCATCAAATAGGCGGCGCCGTCCACCATGGCGGCGTCGACGACCTGGCCCCGCCCCGATTTCTGCGCCTCGAACAAGGCGCACACGACGCCGAAGGCCAGAAACATGCCGCCGCCTCCAAAGTCCCCGACCAGATTGAGCGGGGGCACGGGTGCCTCGTCGTTGCGGCGGCCGATGGCGTGCAGCACGCCGGCAAGCGAGATGTAGTTGATGTCGTGGCCGGCGCTTTGTGCCATCGGTCCCTGCTGGCCGAAACCGGTCATGCGGCCGAAGACCAACCGGGGATTGAGCGCGAGCAGTAGGTCCGGCCCAAGCCCCAGCCGTTCCATCACGCCCGGCCTGAACCCTTCGAGCAGAGCATCGGCCTTGGCTGCGAGGCGCTTTACCACCTCGCAGCCGCGCTCGCTCTTGAGGTCGACGGCAAGCGAGCGTCGGCCGCGATGCAGCACGTTGAATTTCGCTTCCCGCCCCGGCAGGCCCAGGTCTGTCGCCGTGCGTCGATCGACCCGGATCAGTTCAGCACCCATGTCGGCAAGCAGCGTCGCCGCGAACGGCGCCGGGCCGATCCCGGCCATCTCGACAATGCGCAAACCGGCCAGCGGACCCATCGTGGTTACCTCTTGGTTGGCGGCCGTACCGAAACGCACCGCCGGCGGCAAAGCTGTGCGTGGGGCAGCGGCAAGCGTGAACAATCCGGGTAAACGTTTCTCAATCTGGATGTGGTTTCCATGCACGACAAAGCCGTCAACGATAAATGATCGGGCGTCAAGGGTGTCTCAGCTGCACGACCTGTCGGGCCGGCTGCCGGCTTTGCTGCAAACGCTGCAAAGGCGACTGCTTCGTGCCAGCCGTCTGCGCCTCGCCCTCGGTCGGCGCAAGCCTCGCTCGGTGCCGCCGGCGCATGATCTTCCCGCTGAGTTCGACCGCTTTGTGCGCATCGGTGAGCGTCTCGAACGGGGGTTGGAGGAGCTCAAGGATATTCAGTGGCAAATCCGGGAAAATGAGTCCCGTTACCGGGATCTGCTCGACAATCAGGCCGACGTGATCCTGCGGCGCGACGCCCAGGGCCGCTTGACCTTCGTCAACCGAGCCTTCTGCGGCGTGTTCGGTCTGGAGCGCGAGGAGGTGCTCGGCCGCACGTTTGCCCATCGAGTCTTGGCCGGCGATGGTGTGGCGCCGCTGATACCGGGAGGCGCGCTACGCCAGCAGCGCTACGTGCAGGAGATCCACACCGCGGCGGGTCCACGCTGGTTTGAATGGGAAGAGCACGCCGTGCCGGGCAGCGAGTCGTCGGTCGCAGAAGTGCAGTGTCTTGGCCGCGATATCACGGAAGAGCGCCGCGCCGAGGCGGAGCTCAACGAGGCACGCAAGCAGGCGGTGGCAGCCAATCGTGCCAAGTCACGCTTCCTCGCCGCCATGAGCCACGAGATTCGCACGCCGATGAACGGCATCCTCGGCATGACCCAGTTGTTGTGTGAGACCGAGCTTGCGCCCGAACAACAGACCTACGCCCGCGCCATCGATCAATCCGCCCGCACCCTGCTGATCCTGATCGACGAGATCCTCGATTTCTCCAAAATCGAGGCGGACAAGCTGCAGCTCAACTGCGCCGGCGTGGCGATCGAGGACTGCGTGCAAGGCGTAGTCGAGCTGCTGGCGCCGAAGGCCTACGAAAAGGGGATCGACATTGCCTGGGCCGTCGACCCGAAACTACCGCGCCAACTGCTTGGAGACGAGGTTCGGTTGCGTCAGATCATCACCAACCTGGTCGGCAACGCCATCAAGTTCACCGATGCAGGCGGTGTGCTGATTACCGTCGCACCGGCAGCTCACCCGGGCAAGCCCGGCGCGGCCGAGATCGCGGTGGCGATCACGGTGGAAGATACGGGGATCGGCATTCCTGCCGAGGCGCTTGCCGCTTTGTTCGGCGAATTCGAGCAGGCCGAAGTGGCGTTCGAGCGCCGTCAGGGTGGAACCGGGTTGGGGCTTGCCATCTCACGGCGTTTGGCGCGCGCCATGGCCGGCGACATTCAGGTCACCAGCCGGCCGGGCTGTGGCTCAACGTTCGCGGCAACTGTGTGGCTCAAGCGCGCCGAGCAGCCGCTCGTGCCTCGGCCTGCCGGCGCCAGCACGGCATCTATGCCTCACGTCTTGCTGGCACTGGATCGACCCGTCGAGCGTCGCGCCCTGCGCTTGGCCCTCGAAGGCGCCGGGATCCCGCTCGAAGAAGGGCCCGTCGTCTGCGCCGCGGACTTGATCGCGGCTGCCGCGGGCCTAGGCGAGCCCTTCACGACCCTGGTGGTTGATGGTCGCTGCGGGGTGGCCGCGGCGGCTAGCCTATTGTCGTGTGCCCGACAGTCGGCTGGCGCCCAGATCGTGCATGGGATCGTCGTGCTCAATACCGCCGCCAAGTCAGATTTTGCCGAGTTTCGCGGGGCGGGCTTTGCTGCCTATCTGGTGCGCCCGGTGCGGCCGCGCTCGCTGCTGACCCACCTCGGCGCCGGTTCGGCTCAGGCCAGTGAGCCCGCCGGTCGCGCCAAAGCCGCGGCCGAGCCGAGCTGGCAAGCCGGCCCACCCCGGGTCTTGCTGGTGGAAGACAACGACATCAACGCCCTGCTAGCGCGGCGTATGCTGGAGAAGGCCGGTTGCGCGCCGAGCCTCTGTGGCAACGGACGTGAGGCGGTGGATGCCGTACGCCGGGTGATCGCCGGCAGCGAGCAACCCTACGACCTCATTCTCATGGATGTGCATATGCCGGTGCTGGATGGATTGGAGGCCACGCGCTGCATCAAGTCGCTATGGGGTGCCGTCGCAGATGGGACCGCGACCTCGCCGCCGATCGTGGCCTTGACCGCCAATGCCTTCGATGACGATCGCCGCCGCTGCCTAGAGGCAGGAATGGACGACTATTTGGCGAAGCCGTTCGACCGTGAAGACCTCTACCGGCTACTCAAACGCTGGTGTGGCGGCGGCCGCACGCGCGCGGCCTAGTCGGTCGGGGCTCAGGTGTTCACGTCGTAGGCGGCCAGCGCGGCCATGTTGACGACGTCGCTATCCTTGGCGTTCAACGGGCAAATTTGCACCGAATGCGTGAGGCCCACCAGCACCGGTCCGATCAGTGTGGCTCCACCCAGTTCCTTCAGCATCTTGGTCGATATGGAGGCGGAATGGAAGGCGGGCATGATGAGCACGTTGGCGGTGTCCGAAAGGCGGCAGAAGGGATATTGCTTCAGTGCCTCGCGGTTGAGCGCGACGTCGGCCGCCATGTCGCCATCGTACTCGAAATCGACTTGGCGCTTGTCGAGGATTGCAACCGCCTCGCGCACGCGATCGGAACGCTCGCCGCGCGGGTGCCCGAAGGTTGAGTAGGCCAACAGTGCGACGCGCGGCTCAATCGCCAGGCGGCGGGCAACGCGCACGGCCTCCTCGGCAATGTCGGCCAGCTGGATGCCATCCGGCATATCGTGCACGCTCACGTCGGCCACCAGCACGACGCGACCGCGAATGAGCGCCACGGAGACGCCAATGACGCGCCGTCGAGGTCTGGCGTCGAGCACTTTGCGCACGTCTTCGTAGGCGGTGTACCAGTTGCGCGTCAGGCCGGTGACCATGCCATCGGCATGGCCCAGTGCCACCATGCACGCCGCAAACACGTTGCGATCATTGTTCACCAGCCGTTGACAGTCGCGCAGCAAATAACCCTTGCGCTGCAGGCGGCCATACAGGAACTCCGCGTACTCCTGCCGGCGCTCGTCGAGACTGGTGTCGTGCATCTCGATTACGTCCGTCAGGCCGATGCCCGCGAGATTGAAGGCATCGCGGATCGGTGCGCCGCGCCCGATCAGGATCGGACGCCCGAGACCGGCGTTGTAGAAGGCATTGGCGGCGCGGGCGATGGGCGGTTGTTCGCCTTCGGCAAAAACGATGCGCTTGGGGGCGGCGCGCACCTGCGCAAAAATGCTGTTGAGCCAGCCGGCAACCGGATCAAGGCGGGCCGACAATCGGCCGACGTAGGCTTCCATATCCACGATCGGTCGACGGGCCACGCCCGTATCCATGGCAGCCTTGGCCACGGCGGGCGGAACGTGGGTAACAAGCCTCGGATCGAAGGGTGCCGGGATGATATAATCCGGGCCGTATTTGACTTGTCGACCGAGGAAGGCCGCGGCCACCTGGTCGGGCACGTCTTCTTGGGCGAGCGCTGCCAGAGCTTTTGCCGCCGCGATTTTCATGGCCTCGTTGATGGTCGAAGCCTGCACGTCGAGCGCGCCGCGAAAGATGAAGGGGAAGCCCAACACGTTGTTGATCTGGTTCGGATAGTCGGAGCGGCCAGTAGCAACGATGGCATCGGGCCGCACTTCCATCACCTCCTCAGGCGTAATTTCAGGGTCGGGATTGGCCATGGCGAAAATGATCGGCTTGTCCGCCATCGACTTTACCATCGTCTGCGTCACCGTGCCGGCGGCCGAAAGGCCGAAGAAGACGTCGGCACCCTCGAGCGCTTCGGCGAGGGTGCGAGCCTTGGTTTTGGCGGCGTAGCCCGACTTCCACTGGTTCATACCTTCCTTGCGACCTTGATAAATCACGCCCTTGGTGTCGCAGAAGACCACATTGCGGCGTGGCATGCCCATGGCGGTCAACAGCTCGAGGCAGGCAATTCCCGCCGCGCCGGCACCGTTGACCACGAGCTTGAACGTTTCGATGTGGCGGCCCGTGAGCTCGAGGGCATTGAGCAGGCCGGCTGCGGCAATGATCGCAGTTCCATGCTGGTCGTCGTGGAAGACCGGTATATTCAAGAACTCTTTGAGCTTCTCCTCGATGATGAAGCAGTCGGGTGCCTTGATATCCTCCAAGTTAATGCCGCCGAAGCTTGGTCCGAGGTAGCGCACGCAGTTGATGACGGCTTCCGCGTCGGGCGTATCGACCAGCAGATCGATGGCATCAATATCGGCGAAGCGTTTGAAAAGGGCAGCCTTGCCCTCCATTACCGGCTTTGCCGCCTGTGCCCCGAGATTGCCAAGACCGAGAATTGCCGTGCCGTTGGAAACCACGGCTACCAGGTTCGCCTTGTTGGTGTAGTCGTAGGCAAGATTTTCATCCTGCGCGATCGCCTGCACCGGCACGGCAACTCCGGGCGAGTAGGCCAATGACAGATCGCGCTGCGTTGTCAGGGGTTTGGTGGGCGTGATCTCGAGTTTGCCGGGTTTGCCCTGACTGTGGAATTGCAATGCCTCCTGCGCGGTGAAGTGCGCGGCGGCAAACTTTCTCGACATGAGCAGCTCCCGAGATCGCTTCCGCAGTGACGATAGAGCGCGCTCCGCAGCCACACAATGGTGCTGAACAAGATAGCGCTGGTGTTTCCTCCCCGGCACGGAACGGCTATGCCTTGCCCGACACGGTTTGTGGCGGAGCAATGGCGGCGAGGGACAAGACATCAAAGGCGGCTGCCGACGCCAAGGCTGCGGCGTCGCCGCCCATGCTTTCGACGCCGGCGCCGCCGCCCGCCGAGCCCTCCCCGACGGGCGTTACGCCCTCGATGGCGCAATTCCTGGAGATCAAGGCCAGCCATCGGGATTGCCTGTTGTTTTACCGCATGGGCGACTTTTATGAGCTGTTCTTTGAGGATGCCATCGCTGCCGCCGAGGCGCTCGGCATCGTCTTGACCAAGCGCGGCAAGCACCTTGGCGCCGATATCCCCATGTGTGGGGTGCCGATCCACCGCGCCGAGGAGTATCTGCATCGGCTGATCAAGCAGGGTTTTCGCGTCGCCGTATGCGAGCAGCTTGAGGACCCCGCCGAGGCGAGGCGGCGCGGCTCCAAGGCCGTGGTACGACGCGATGTGGTGCGCGTGGTGACGCCCGGCACGCTGACCGAAGACAATCTTCTCGACGCTAAGACGCGTAACTATCTCACCGCCATTTTTTGCCCACCCCTGGGCGCGGGCCCGGAGCGTCCGATCGCGCTAGCTTCGCTGGAGATCTCCACGGGCGAGTGCGAAATCGGCGAGGTCGCCGCCGCCGACTTCGCTGGCGACATCATGCGCTTGTCACCCAGTGAAGTGATCGCCAGCGACCAGACGCTGGCCGCTAGCGAGCTGCGCCGGGGGCTGGACAGCGTCGCTGCCGCCGTGACGCCCGTACCCGGCGCCTCCTTTGATAGTTTGGCCGGGGAGCGGCTCTTGAAAGAACGGCTGGGCGTCGCCGATCTGGCCGCGTTCGGCAACTTTACACGCGCGGAGCTGGCGGCCACCGGCGCGCTCCTGAAGTACGTCGAGCTGACGCAGCTTGGACAAAAAGTGCCCTTGCGCGCGCCGCGCCGGACCGGGCCCGACGATCGGCTGCTGATCGACGCCGCGACGCGATCGAGCATCGAACTTTTGCGCTCGCTATCGGGTAGCAAGCAAGGCAGCCTGCTCGGCGCCATCGACCGGACGCTCACGGGTCCGGGTGCGCGCGAGCTGGCAGGTCGTCTGGCAGGGCCGCTGCGAGACCCCGCCGCAATCGCCGCTCGCCTCGACGCGGTGGCCTTCCTTAATGAGCGTGATGCCTTGCGGGAGGATTTGCGCCAAGCGTTGCGGTCGGCGCCGGACATTGCGCGCGCGCTCGCCCGCTTGGCCCTGCAACGCGGCGGTCCGCGCGATCTGGCAGCGATGCGCGACGGCCTTGGCACGGCCGGCGGCTGCGCCGACCTGATGCGGGCGGCCGCGGGCGCCGTCGGCCTGCCCGTCAATCTCGCCGCAATCGTCAGCTCTCTATCCGCTTGCTCCGTCGGCCTTGCCGAGCAACTCAGCTCGGCCCTGGCGGATGATCTGCCCCAACACCGGCGCGACGGCGGCTTTGTGCGGCAGGGATTTCGCGCAGAGCTCGATGCGGCGCGTGGCCTGCGCGACAACAATCGTCAAATGCTGGCCGAGCTTGAAGCCAAGTACGTGGCCGAGACCGGGATCAAGTCGTTGCGCGTCAGGCACAATAATATCTTGGGCTTTTATCTGGAGGCTCCCGCCGGTTCCGCCAAGCCGCTCTTGAGCGAGCCGCTGGCCCAGCGCTTCAAGCACCGTCAGACCATGGCGGGGGCGGTGCGTTTCACAACCCAAGAGCTGATCGAGACCCAATCGCTCATCGTTGCAGCCGCCGAGCGCGCCCTCGCGCTGGAGCAGGAAATCTTCGCCGAACTCGCCACCGCGATCGAGCGCGAGCACGAGCCGCTCATTCGGTTGGCGGTAGCGCTGGCCGAACTCGACTGCGAGGCCGGCCTTGCCGAGGTCGCCGCCGAACAAGGCTACACGCGACCCAGGCTCGACGACAGCACGACGTTCGACATTTGCGGCGGCCGGCATCCGGTGGTCGAACAGGCCTTGAAGGCGGCGAACGCGGGGGAATTCATCGTCAACGACTGCGTGCTTGTCCCCGCCACGGCGGCGACCGCCGACGGCTTTGCCGGGCCGTCCGAGGCGCGCCTATGGCTCGTTACCGGTCCGAATATGGCGGGTAAATCCACGTTCTTGCGCCAGAACGCCTTGATTACGGTGATGGCGCAGATGGGCTCGTTCGTCCCGGCCCGTTCCGCCAACATCGGTATCGTCGATCGCCTGTTCTCGCGTGTCGGGGCCGCCGATGACCTCGCCCGTGGGCGCTCGACCTTCATGGTCGAAATGGTCGAGACGGCCGCCATCCTCAATCAGGCGAGCGAGCGCTCCCTCGTCATCCTCGATGAGATTGGGCGCGGCACGGCCACCTTCGATGGCCTGTCGATCGCGTGGGCGGTCGTCGAATTTCTGCACGCGGTCAACAAGTGCCGTGGGCTGTTTGCCACCCATTACCACGAGCTGACCGTGCTGGCCGGGCGCCTGGGCGGGATTGCCAGTGTCACGATGGACGTAAAAGAATGGCGCGATGAGATCATCTTCCTACACAAAGTCAGGCCGGGTGCGGCCGATCGCTCGTACGGCATCCAGGTTGCGACCTTGGCGGGATTGCCCAAGCAGGTGACCGAGCGGGCGGCTCAAGTGTTGGCGCTGCTCGAGAATAGTGAAGCCAAGGTCGCCAACGGCGAGGCACTGCTCAGCGATTTGCCGCTCTTTGCGGCGGCCCGCTCGAAGGCTTCCGAGCACGAGGGGGCCGCGGCGTTGGGGCGCGTGCTCGCCGACGTCAATCCCGACGAGCTTACACCCAAGTCGGCGCTTGATATGCTGTACAAGCTCAAGGCCTTGGTGGAGAAGGGTCCGCCGTGACGTGTCGCCTGGCAGCCTCCCGGATCGGTTGACCGCGATGGACAACAGCATCAAACCCGCCCCCTATTTCGACGTGCGCGAGCTCGGCCGCGAGCTCGCGGGCCTGATCGACGTGCACGGCTCGGTGGTGACGGCGCGGCCGGCCGTGGTCGAGCGTTTGAAGGAGCTCCTGCGCTCGGCGCGCGCAGCCGCCGCGCGGCAGCTTGAAAGCGATGGCAGCGGGCGCCGTTGCGCCGAGGGCTTGGCGCTGTTCCACGACGCGCTCATTCAGCTGGTGTTCGACTATGCCAGCGACCACGTCTATCGCGCCACCAACCCATCCGACGCAGAGCGAATGGCGATCGTTGCCACCGGCGGTTTCGGTCGGCGCCTGCTCGCACCCTCCTCCGACCTCGATCTGTTGTTCGTGTTGCCCTACAAGCAGACGCCCTGGGGAGAGAGCGTGGTGGAATACGTGCTCTACCTGCTGTGGGACCTCGGCCTCAAGGTCGGCCATGCCACCCGCTCGGTTGAACAGTCGCTCAAGCTGTCGCGCAGCGACATCACCATCCGCACCGCCCTGATCGATGCCCGCTACATTCTGGGGGATCAATCGCTGTTCGCCCAGCTTACCCGGCGCTTTCAGGCGGAAGTCGTGCACGGAACCGCCCGCGAATTTGTCGAGGCCAAGCTGGCAGAACGCGATGAGCGCCACCAGCGCGCCGGTGCCTCGCGCTATCGTGTCGAACCCAATATCAAGGATGGCAAAGGTGGCCTGCGCGATCTTCACACCCTGCATTGGCTCGCCAAATACCTCTATGGCAACGGCCTGAGCGAGCCCACTGCGGAGAGCTCGGTATTTTCAGCCGAGGAGTACTCCACCTTTCGGCGCTGCGAAGATTTTCTTTGGACCGTCCGCTGTCACTTGCACTTCCTTGCCGGACGTGCCGAGGAGCGGCTGACCTTCGACCTGCAGCCGGCCATGGCGCATCGCCTCGGCTACGCCGAGCGGGCAGGCCTGCGCGCCGTTGAACGCTTCATGAAGCACTATTTCCTGGTCGCCAAAGACGTCGGCGACCTGACGACCACCCTTTGCTCGGTGCTGGAAATGGAACAGCACAAGGCCTCGCCGAGCCTAGCGCAACTTTTCAATCCGCTGAGCTGGCGCGCGCGTCGGAGGATCCGCATTACCAGCGATTTCCGCATCGACAACGGCCGCTTGAATGTCGCCGATCCGGACGTCTTCAAGCGCGATACCGTCAATCTCATTCGCCTCTTCGCCACGGCCGAGCGCACCGGCGCCTTTTTCCATCCAGGTGCCGTGCGGCTGCTGCGTCACTCGTTGCGCTTGGTCGACGACAGGCTCCGCAACGATCCGGAAGCCAACCGGATCTTTCTCGATATGCTCTGTTCTGCTGCCAACAATCCCGAGCCGGCGTTGCGGCGCATGAACGAGGCCGGGGTGCTCGGCCGCTTCGTGCCCGAGTTTGGCCGCGTGGTTTCGATGATGCAGTTCAACATGTATCATCACTTTACCGTCGACGAACACCTGATCCGCACGGTGGGCGTTTTGTCGGATATCGAGCGCGGGATTGCGGCAGAGCCGCACCCGCTCTCGACCGCCATCATTAAGACCGTGCAATACCGGCGTGCCCTTTACGTGGCGGCCTTCCTACACGACATCGCCAAGGGGCGTGACGAGGATCACTCGATCGCGGGTGCCCGCATCGCGCGCCACCTAGCCCCGCGCTTTGGCATGAGCGGGGCGGAGACCGAGACGGTTGCCTGGCTTGTCGAGCAGCACCTCGCGATGAGCTCCTTCGCCTTCAGCCGCGATATTGGCGACCCCAAGACGATCCGCGATTTCGCCGACATCGTGCAAAGCCCCGAGCGCCTCAAACTGCTGCTGGTGCTCACGGTAGCGGATATCCGCGCCGTGGGGCCTTCCGTGTGGAATGGCTGGAAGGGGCAGCTGTTGCGCGCGCTCTACTACGAGACCGAGCCGGTGGTGGCCGGCGGCCACACGCAGCTTGCTTCGCGCGATCGCATTGCCGCCGCCCAGGCGGCGTTTCGCACGGCGACCGCCGATTGGCCGAGGACGGATGTTGATCGTTTCGTCGAGCGCCACTACCCCGACTACTGGCTCAAAACCGATACGCGCAAAGTTCTGGAGCATGCCAATCTGATCCGCTCCATCGAGGGCTCGCAGCGCAAGTTCGGCAGCAGCGTCGCCACCGATGCCTTCACGGCCATTACCGAGCTCTCGCTGTTTGCCCCCAACCACCCGAGGCTGCTGGCGCTGTTCGCAGGCGCGTGCGCCGCAACCGGGGCAAACATCTCCGGTGCCCACATCTCGACGACACGCGATGGCTTTGCGCTCGACACCTTCCTTTTGGCGCGCGAATTCGAGCAGGACGAGGACGAACTGCGGCGGGCACGGCGAATTTCGGAGACCATCGAGCAACTGCTCAAGGGCGAGCAGCGGCTGGGCGCGCTCATGGCCAGGCGACGCGAACGCCGCGGCAAGATCGGTGCCTTCAAGGTCGCGCCGGAGGTCTTGATCGACAATGCGATATCCCAGCAATTCACCGTGATCGAGGTTGCCGGTCTCGATCGACCGGGCCTGCTGTTCGAGCTCACCAATACGCTTTCAGACCTCAACCTCGACATTACCTCGGCGCATATCACCACCTTTGGCGAGAAGGCCGTCGATGTGTTCTATGTCACCGATCTCACCAACAAGAAAATTGTTAGCCCGCAGCGGCAAAAGGCCATTCGCCAACGCCTGCTCGAGGTGCTGGGCGAGAGCCGCCCCGGCGATGCTTCGCTGGCACGCCCCTCGAGCGGGCAGTTGCCCTAGCGCTAACCCAGGCCTTGAAGTCGGCAAATTGTCGCGTCACCAGTGAGCCCTATGTTCACCATCCGCATCGCGCTCGCCACATTCGCACTGCTCTTCCTGGCACCGCTCGCCGTCCACGCAGCCTGGTGGCTGTCGCACGACAGCGCCGTTGCCTGGAGCGAGGCCGATTGGTCGAGCGCCCAGTTATTGCCGGCGGCGCGGGCCAAGCCCGAGGCGTTGGTGCACGTCTATGCAGCGCGCACGGGCCGCTGGAAGGGCATTTTTGCCCACCACAGCTGGATCGTCATCAAGGAGCGCAACGCCGCACGCTACACGCGCTTTGACAAGGTAGCATGGGGCCGCCCCGTGAAAATCGACGGTTGGGCTCCCGATGCGCGCTGGTACGGGCACCGGCCGGTTCGGATCGGTGCCGTGGAGGGCGCCGCGGCGGAGGCCCTGATTCCCAAGATTCGTGCGGCGGTGGCGGGCTATCCCCACAACGACTTTGGCGCCTATCGCGTCTGGCCCGGCCCCAACTCGAATTCGTTCGTCACCCACGTGTTGTCCGCCATTCCCGAGGCCGGGATCGCCCTGCCACCGACCGCGATCGGCAAGGATTTTCGCCCCGAGGCAGACCTGGTCGCGCTGACGCCGAGCCGAACCGGTCTGCAGCTGTCGCTTGCCGGCCTCGCCGGTATTACCGTTGCCTGGGTGGAGGGCGTGGAAATCAACGTGCTGGGCCTCGTGCTGGGCCTCGATCTACGCCGTCCGGCCATCAAGCTCCCCGGTCTCGGGCGTATCGGCGTCGGCATGGTGGTGACCTAAGAAGCCCAGTGGAACCTGGCGCCCAGCGGGCTGCATCTCTCCCTTGCCTTGCTCTTGTCCGCGCGCTCCGCTAGGGGTCGGGCCCCATGAGACTCTACCGCGCCTTCGCCACGGTCGGCGGGCTGACGCTGGTCAGCCGCGTGTTCGGCTTCGTACGCGATATTTTGCTAGCCGCCACCCTGGGCACGAGTGCCGTGGCGGATGCCTTTTTTGTCGCCTTTCGCTTCCCAAACCTGTTTCGCCGTCTGTTTGGTGAGGGCGCCTTCAACTCCGCCTTTGTGCCCCTGTTTGCCAAGGCGCTGGAAGGCGAAGGCAAGGAGGCGGCGCGCCGGTTTGCGGAAGAGGCCCTGGCGGGCCTGGTGTTTGTCCTACTGATGCTGACGGTCGTTGCCGAGATCGTCATGCCCGTTCTGATGTGGGGCCTGGCGCCGGGCTTCAGCGCCGATCCGGCCAAGTACGATCTTGCCGTGCTGCTGACGCGCATCACCATGCCCTATCTCTTGTGCATGTCGGTGGTGGCTCTCCTCTCAGGCGTCCTGAACTCGATGGGCAAGTTCGTAGAAAGCTCCTCGGTTTCGATCGTCCTCAACCTCACCATGATGGCGGCAACCTTCATTGCCCTGGCCATGGGCCTGCGCAACGATCCGCTGGCCGGCATCATCCAGGCCTGGGGGGTGTTTGTGGCTGGCGTCCTGCAGCTGTGGCTCTTGATCGACGGGGCGCGGCGCAACGACCTGTCGCTCAAGCTGCGCTGGCCACGCCTGAGCCAAGGCGTGCGCCGCCTCGTCCGGCTCGGTATCCCGGGCGTGATTGCGGGCGGCGTCACCCAGCTCAACATCATGATCGGCACGATTGTCGCCTCCCTGCAGGATGGCGCTGTTTCACACCTCTACTATGCGGATCGCATTTACGAGCTGCCGCTGGCGATCGTCGGCATTGCCATCGGCGTGGTCTTGCTGCCCGACGTGTCGCGGCATCTGCGCGCGGGTAACCACGCCGCCGTGATGGACAGTCAGAACCGCTCCGTCGAATTTGCCATGCTGCTGACGGTGCCGGCGGCCGCGGCCCTGTTCGTGGTGCCGACGCCGATCGTGCAAGGCCTCTTCGAGCGCGGGGCCTTCACCCCGGCCGACACGCCGGCGACGGCCTATGCGCTGGCGATCTTCGCGCTCGGCCTACCGTCGTTCGTGCTCATCAAGGTGTTCTCGCCGGCCTACTTCGCCCGCGAAGACACCGCCACTCCCATGCGCTATGCGACGTTGAGCCTCACGCTCAACACGCTGGGCTCGATCGCGCTGTTTTTCGCGTTTCGCGCCTGGGGTCTGATGCCCCACCTCGGGATCGCGGTCGCCACCACGCTCGGCGGTTGGCTAAACGCCACACTCTTGTATGCGACGCTGGCGCGGAAAGGACAATTCGCTAGCGATGCCCGCCTTCGCCGCGCCTTGCCGCGGATCGTGCTGGCCAGCCTGGGAATGAGCGCCCTATTGTGGATCGTGGCGGCGCTGCTGGCGCCCTCGTTTGCGCGCACCGGCGCAACGCTTGAGCGCACCTTGGCCCTCTTTATGTTGATCGGCACCGGCATCCTGGCCTATGGCGCTGCCGTGCTTGGGCTGGGCGCGGTGCAGATCCGCCAACTGCTTCCTTGGCTGCGCCGTGCTTCGCCGGCGGCCGACACTTGAGGGCTGAGACGGGGATTGAATGCTGCCGCGGCGGCGCTTGCGTTCCTTGCCGCCTGACGCCATAACGCGCCCGCATTTGCAGAGGGATACCCATGGCCTTCACCCCGCGCGTCTTTTCTGGCATGCAGCCGACCGGCAACCTCCACCTTGGTAACTACCTGGGCGCGCTGACGCGTTGGGTAGAAATGCAGAAGACGCATGATTGTCTGTACTGCATCGTCGACATGCACGCGATCACGTTGTGGCAGGACCCCGCCGAGCTCAAAGCCGCGATCCGCTCGGTGACGGCGGCATATCTGGCCGCGGGTCTCGATCCTAGGCGCAGCATCATTTTCAACCAAAGCCAGGTCGCCGAGCACGCCGAGCTGGCGTGGGTGTTCAGCTGCGTGGCGCGGCTCGGCTGGCTCAATCGCATGACCCAGTTCAAGGAGAAGGCGGGCAAGGATCGCGAACAAGCCTCCGTTGGCCTTTATGCCTATCCGATCCTGATGGCCGCCGATATCCTCGTCTATAAGGCAACCCATGTCCCCGTCGGCGACGATCAAAAGCAGCATCTCGAGCTGACGCGCGACATCGCCCAGAAGTTTAACAACGACTACGCCGACGCCATCCGCGCCGCCGGTCATGCCGAGGCGGCATTCTTCCCGCTGTGCGAACCCGTCATTATGGGACCGGCCACCCGCGTCATGAGCCTGCGCGATGGCACCAAGAAAATGTCAAAGTCCGATCCATCGGAGCTTTCGCGCATCAACATGACGGACGACGCCGATACCATCGCCCGCAAGATCCAAAAGGCCAAGACCGATCCCGAGCCGCTGCCCAGCGAGCACGCGGACCTGGCGGGCCGCCCGGAAGCGGACAATCTGGTCGGTATCTTCGCCGCCCTTGCCAACAGCAGCAAAGCCCAGGTGCTGCAGGAGTTCGGCGGCTCGCAATTTTCCAAGTTCAAGACCGCTCTGGCTGAGCTGGCGGTGGCACGCCTCGGCCCGGTCAATGCCGAAATGTCGCGGCTGTTGGCCGATCCCGGCGAAATCGATCGCGTCCTTGCCGACGGCGCCGCGCGCGCCCGGCTGCTGGCCGCGCCAGTGATGCGCCAAGTCAAGGAGATCGTCGGGTTCCTGCGGCCGTGACCAAGCTGAGGCGCTTGTACGGACGCCAATGCCGTGACTGCTATTGTTGGCGAAGGCAAGCCATGGCAGCATGAGGCATGGCCAAGAAGCGCAGAGTCTTCGAACAGGGCCACCGCCGCAAGCTGATGGTGGTCGTGGACGGGTCACCCGAGGTGGAGGGCGCCCTGTTCTACGCCGCGTGCCGCGCCTCCCACACCGGCGCGCATGTGCTTTTGCTCTATGTGATCGAGCCCGACACCCAGGTCTGGGATGCGGTGCGACAGGCCCAGCTCGAGGAACAGACCACCAAGGCCAAAGCCCTATTTCGCTTGTTTCGTCGCAAGCTCAGCAATGACGGCCTCGACATGGTGCCGATCGAGGAGGTGATCCGGGAGGGCAAGAAGGTCGACGCCATCCTGCAACAGATCGACGAGGACGAAGACATCGCCATCCTGGTCCTTGGTGCCTCCAAGGAGGCCACCGGACCCGGGCCGCTGGTGTCCTCGTTGGGGGCCGGGTCGGCCGCCGGCAAATTTCCGATCCCGATCACCGTGGTTCCCGGCGAGCTGGCGATCGCCGACATCCAGGCGCTGGCCTGAGAGGGGGGTCTGAGGGGGCGCGGGCCTGTTCACGCCGCGACCTCGCATTTTGACCCTGTGCCGCCCATCTACTAGAATGATTCCAAAGAGGACGCGTCGAGGCAAATCCCCATGTTCATCCAAACCGAACCGACCCCTAATCCGGCCACCCTTAAGTTCATTCCGGGCAAGACAGTGCTTGGCGAGGGTAGTGTCGACTACCGCGACAAGGTCGAGGCCGGAGGATCTCCCCTCGCGCTGCGGCTGTTCGACGTGGAGGGCGTTACCGGAGTTTTCCTGGGGTCGGACTTTATTTCCGTGACCAAGAGCGAGAGCGAGGAGTGGCAGCACATCAAGCCCGCCGTCCTCGGCGCCATCATGGACCACTACATCTCCGGCGCACCCGCGATGGCAAGCGCGCCCGATGGCGACGGCGCCACGGCCGGGGACTACGACCCCGAAGACGAGGATACGGTCAACACCATCAAGGAGCTGCTCGATACCCGCGTGCGGCCCGCGGTTGCCAATGACGGCGGCGACATCGTCTTTCACGGCTACAGGGATGGCGTCGTGTTCCTACACATGCGCGGGGCCTGTGCGGGTTGTCCGAGTTCGACCGCAACCCTGCGCCACGGCATCGAAAACCTGCTGCGCCACTTCTGTCCCGATGTCCGGGAGGTGCGACCCGTGTAGATTGGCACCGCGTCGGCTAGGCTCTTTTGACCCCGCTCGTTCGCGAGCGGGGTTTTTGCTATCGATGGAGCCCTTTTGGGGAGGCAACTATGGCACAGCGATTGGACGACGCCGCGCTCAGGCAACTGTTTTTGGAGGCACGCACGCACCGCGCCTGGCTGCCAATGGAGGTGCCCGACGCCGTGCTGTTGGAGCTGGTCGACTTGATGAAGTGGGGTCCCACGGCCTCCAATACCTTGCCGGCGCGCATCGTCTTTGTGCGTTCCAGGCCGGCCAAGGAACGCCTGCGGCCGCTGTTGGCCGAAGGCAACCGGGAGAGGACTATGCTGGCCCCAGCCTGTGCCATCATTGGCTATGATGCCAAGTTTTACGAGCATCCGCCAAAAGGACAAGATCCGATGCCGGGGTTCGCGCAAAACCCCAGCGGTGCCGAAACCGCCGCCATGCGCAACAGCTCGCTGCAGGGCGGCTACTTCGTGCTCGCCGCGCGCGCGCTCGGCTTGGATGCCGGGCCGATGTCGGGCTTCGACAATGCCGGCGTCGACAAGGAATTCTTCGCCGGCACCGAGGTGAAATCGAACTTCTTGTGTAACCTTGGCTATGGCGATCCGCCCAAGCTGCGGCCGCGTGGTCCGCGCTTTGCCTTCACGGAGATGGCGAGCATCATCTAGCGTCCATGCACATCCTTGCCTTCGATACCTGTCTTGACGGCGTGTCCGTGGCCGTGGCGCGGGCGGATCCAGCCGGCGCGCGCGTGCTGTGGGAGACCTCCGAACGGCGGCGCGCGGGACACGCCGAACGGCTGATGCCGATGATCATCGCGACGCTGGCAGGCGCGGGCGTCGGCTTTGCCGATCTCGGGCGCATCGCCGCCACGTGCGGCCCGGGCAGTTTCACGGGCGTGCGCACCGGGATTGCTACCGCGCGCGCCCTGGCCCTGGCGATCGGCTGCCCCGCCGTGGGCGTGGGTTGCCTGGCGGCAATCGCCTGCGGGGCGCGCGCCGAGCTCGGGGAAGCGAGCGCAGGCCGCCCGCTAGCGGTTGCCCTCGATGCGCGCCTCGGCATGGTCTACTTTCAGCTTTTCCACGCCACCACCGAAGCGCCTGCAGCGCCGCTCCTGTTGGCACCGCAAGCCTGCGCCGAGGCGTTGGGATCAGCCGCCGCGATCGTGGTGGGATCGGCTGCGGCAGCGGTGGTGCAGGCGGGAGCCGCCGCGGGCACCGAGGCGCGGCTGCCCGAGGCCGAACCGCGCGCATCCGTGGTGGCGCTGCTGGCGGCCGGATCCGCGGTGGGCCAGCCGCTCAAGCCCCTCTATTTGCGCGCACCCGACGCCAAGCCCCAGGCCGGCCGGGTGCTGCCGCGGGCGCTCCGCTAATGCCAGCGCCGGACGCGTGCGGCCTCAGCCTGCTAAAGGCCATCCCCGCGGATGCCCAGGACTGCGCCAAGCTCCACGCGGATCTGTTCGATCCGGCGTGGGATGCGCGAAGCTTTGCCAGCTTGCTCGGGCAGTCGGCGACGGTGGCCTTCGTGGCGCGGCAGGGAGCACCAGGACAGACCGTCGCCTTCATTCTTGGCCAGGTCGCGGCCGACCAAGCCGAGATCCTGACGCTCGGGGTCCGTGCCGACTGGCGGCGCCAAGGTATTGCCAGCCGCCTGATCGAGGCCTTGCTAGGGGCCGCCAGAGGAGCGGGTGCGCGTGCCCTGTTCCTCGACGTGGCCGCCGGCAATACGGCTGCCCTTGCGCTTTATCGCCGACTAGGGTTTGAGGAAAGGGGTCGGCGCAGGGCCTACTATGCCACGGCCAAGGCCGCACCCGTCGATGCGGTTACATTCGCCCTGGCCTTGTAGTAGAGTTGAGGGCTCAGGATTGCGGCCTACGCTCGGCTCTCCTATAAGCAAAGAAGCAAGGATTCTCTGTCGTTATCAACGGCATGTCGGTCTTGATCGAAACATTCCCGAGCCGCATCGAGCGGCTTTGCGCAGAAAAGCAGCTTCGTCTCACGGGGCAGAGGCGCATTATCGCGCGCGTGCTCTCAGATTCCAAGGATCACCCGCACGTGGAGGAGGTCTATCGCCGCGCCAATGCCGTCGATTCGCGTATTTCCTTGTCAACCGTGTACCGCACGCTCAAGCTGTTTGCCGCCAAGGGCATCCTCGAGCGGCATGACTTTGGCGCGGGCAGGGGCCGCTACGAGGAAGCCGCCGGCAAGCACCACGATCATTTGATCGATATCGAGAGCGGCAAGGTCATCGAGTTCCGCAACGAGGAAATCGAGCGCCTGCAGGAGCGGGTGGCGCGCGAGCTGGGCTTCACGCTGGTTGGACACCGCCTCGAGCTGTTCGGCGTTCCTCTGAAACGAGGTCGCAAATAATTTGCCGCCGGGGCGAGGTAGGTACCCAGCGTCCTCGGGGCGCGCTTTGCTCGGCATCGCTGCCGCCGCTCGGAAAAAGTAAGGGTAGATGGCTGCATCCAAGAAGGTGTTCGTCAAGACGTTCGGCTGCCAAATGAACGTCTATGATTCCGAGCGCATCGGTGAGGCCCTTGGCCGCGCGGGCTATCGGGCCACCGCTGCCATCGAGGACGCCGACATGGTCGTCCTCAACACCTGCCACATTCGCGAGAAGGCGGCGGAGAAAGTCTATTCTGAGCTCGGTCGCATCCGTCTGCTCAAAGCCCAGCGCCAGCGACAGGGAAAGCAAACGCTC